>NZ_JBHTBW010000057.1:0-46153 GCF_042665195.1 Laceyella putida | reverse complement strand
ACGTCACCGCGGCTGTCAAACTGGTAGTAGTAGTTGGTGCCGTTGTAATTCAAGCCCAGCAGTCTACCACCGTCGTCTTTGTAGAAGTGCATGACCGTTTCGGTGGCGCCTTCCACTTCTTTGGCCATGGTGAAGATCTCGTCGTTGCTGTCGCGCTGGAATTCATAGCGGACATTGCCGACGGTCTTGGCGGTGCGGTTGCCGTCCGGGTCATACTCGTAGGTGACGGTTTTCTGCACTTGGCCGTTGACGGTTTTGCTGTAGGACACGAGCTGGTCTTCGCTGTTGTAGCGGTACTCCACGTCGGTTTGGGTGGTGCCCTCGGTGGTGCTCGCTTTGGTCAAGGTGCCTTCATCGTTGAAGGTGTAGTTGGTCGTGCGCAGCAAGGCTCCCGTCGTTTCGTTGTATTCCTTGCGGGTGGCGATGCGGTTGCCGGACGCGTAGGTGAGCTCTTCTTTGGTTTTGCCCGTGGTCAGGTTCTCCACCTTGGTCACGTTGCCGTTACCATCTTGCGTGTATTTCAGTTTCTTGCCGTAGGCTTCCACCGTTTCCAGGTAACCGGCCTGGGTGTAGGTGTATTTCTTCTTCACCGCGCCTTTGTCGGTCACTTGCGCCACTTGCTCGGCGTCGGTGAACGTGTAGCCGAGATCCACCACCGTGGCGCCGCCGTTGTTGGTCGCTTTCATCGTCGCCACTTTCTCGCCGTTGAAGGTCAGATTGGTGGTGACGCCGGGTGCGGTGACGCGTTGCAGGTTTTGATCCTTGTCGTATTGGTACTTGAAGCTGTCGCCGATCGGCGTGACGATTTCACTCACGAGATCGTTGTCGTCGTGGTACACCGTGGTGTCGCCCAACGGCGTTTTGACGACTTCGGTGTTGTTCTTGTCGGTGTAGTCAGTGTTGGTCGTCGTGCCGGAATGGGTCACGCTCTCTTGGATGAGGCGGTTGTTGGCATCATACACCGACTTGGTTTCGCTGTTGAGGAAGCCGTCGCCGTCGGTGTCTTTCTCCACCGGCACGGGTGTGGTTTCATCATACAGCCAGGCGTAAATCTGGTTGCCGTTGTTGTCGAAGTAATAACGGGTCTCCGTCTTTTTGCCTTCGTTGATCCAGCTTTCCTTCACCACGCGACCCAATTCGTCGTAGAAGAGACTGCCCTCTTTGGTCGTGATGACGGTGTCGCCGGACTGTTCTTTCATGATTTTCTTCGTCAACTGACCGATCTCATCATACTGGTACTCGGTGATCATGTATTTGACGCTGTTGTCCGGTTGCACCAGCTTGACCGTTTCTTTGGTCAGTTGCCCCTCGGCGTCGTAGTCCCAGGTCGTCTCCGTGCCATCAGGGTCGACTTGCTTCGTTTTGTCGCCCACTTCGTTATAGAAGTAGTTGGTTTTCTTGCCTTCGGCGTCCACCACTTGCAAGAGGTTTTCATTGGCGTCATAAATCTTGAACTCGGCCCCTTGCTTATCGAGGTCGATCGCCAAGTTGCCGTCCCCGTCGTGGAGCGCCCAGGTTTCGTTGACCGGGGTGGTATTTTCCTTGGTGTAGACCGGTTCGTCATCTTTGTCAAATTCGAATTCCTGCACCAATCCCGCACCGGTGACGGTCTTGATCTCTTTGCCGATGGCGTCGTACTTGCTCTTCTCGACGAAATTGTTCTCCAGTCCCGTCGCGTCGGTCACGAGAATCTCTTGGTTCAACTCGTCGTATTTGTGAACGATGGTTCCTTTTTTGTACAGCGTGTTGGTGGCGGTGTCGTACGCCCAATCTTCTTCCTTGACCGGGTTGTCGTTCTCATCATAGAAGTAGCGGCGTTCGTTTTTGAGGGGGTCGGTCGTTTTGGTGACGCGGCCCGCTTTGTCATATTCGTTGAACATGACGTTGCCGTTGCCGTCTTTCTCCGCCACTTTCTGGCCCAGCTCGTTGTACTCGTCCACTTCCGTGATGCTGACCACTTCCGGTGTTTGCGGGGTTTGCCCCACATACATCACTTTCGTCACTTTCGGGTTGCGCACCATGGTGGCGCGGTTGCTTTCATCATAGAAGGTTTCCACCACTTGGTTCAGCGGGTTGGTCACCTTCACCAGGTTGCCGCTGGCGTCGTATTCGTTGGTGGTCGTTTTGCCCAACCGGTCGATCTCTTGCGTCACTTTGCGGTCGGCATCATACTTGAACTGTTCGATTTGGTTCAGGGCGTTGATTTCTTTCACTTTGTTGCCCGCTTGGTCGTACTCGTACTTTGTCTCACGCCCGTACGGGTCGACATCGGATGTTAAGTAGAGCCCATCCGCGCTGTAGTTGTAGCGCTCAACCAAGTTGGCTTCTTCCATCCAGACGCTGTCCACATAAACGCTTCCGCCCGTGGTTGCGGCGTTGATCTTGTAGGTCACAAAGGCGGCGTTGTCCGGGATGGCGGCGGCGATGTGCACCAGATTCCAATCGGCGGTGCCGGTGACGGCTTGGCTGGACGCTTCACTGATCTTTGCCTTGTTGCTGTCATAGAAGGTCACGACGCCCGTCACACCGGTGCCCTGAGCGGCATCGAGCTTCACCCATGCGAGTCCGCGCGCGGACAGGCGGCCTGTCTTGATCGGCACATAATCCGTTTCCACACTGGCGTTGCCCGTCAACTTGACACTGCGTGCGCCGTTTTTCTTATTGGCAGTGTCAAACGCCCAGCCGCCCGACGTTTTCCATCCTTTGAGTGCGGTGGTGTCCCCTTCTTCAAAGCTGAAGTTGGGAATGTAACCGTAGAGCGGGCCGCGCTCCGTCGTTTCTTTGGTCTGGTTGCCGTATTGGTCATATTCATACGTCGTTTTGAACCCGTCGCTGTCCACCGTCAGCGTCTTGTTGCCATTGGCGTCATAATCATGGGTGGTGGAACGTCCCAACGGATCGGTCTCTTTGGTGAGCAGGCTGGTCCCTGGCTTATATTCATAGGTGTAAACCGGGGTGACCGTGCCGCCGTCGATGTCGGTGAAGGTGGGCAGCGTCTTCTTGGTCACATTGCCCAAAGCGTCGTATTCAAACGTCGTTTTGTTGCCTTTGGCGTCCAACGATTCCTTCACCAGGTTGTCCACATAGACTGCCGATTCCTTGATGTTCAGCCCTTGCGGATCGGTGACGGTCTCAACCAAGTTGCCATCCGCATTGAGGCGATAGACCATTTCTTGCGAAACCGTTTCACCGCTGGTTAAGAGGTGCACTTCATTTTTGCTTAAGTCATAGGTCAATGTCTCATGGACAGTGACGGGCGTCCGTTCGTTGCCGGTCGCCGCTTCCCGCGCCGTGTGCTTGCTGGCAATGTCACTGATCCGCAAGCCGTTGTAGGTGTAGGTCACGACATTGCCGCGCGGATCGGTCACTTGGCTCAACAGCTTGTCGGCGTTGTATTCGTACTTCAACGCGCGGTACACGGTGCCGTTCACATCCGCAAACTTCACTTCGGAGAGCAAGTTGTTGGTGTTGTACACGTATTGCACTTTGTTGCCAGTGTACAAGCCGATTTCGCTAACCAGGTCGTTGCTGCCATAGGCAAAGGTGATCTCGCGGTTCACATCGTCAACCATTTTCGTTAACTGGTTGCCTGTGTACACATAGGTTAACTTGTTGTTGTTCTTGTCCGCCATCACCGTCATTTGCCCTTGCGCGTTAAAGGTCATGCTGATGCCGGTCGGGTCCATGTCCCTTAACGTGAAGGTGCCATCGGCGTTCTTGGTCAGCTTGAGGAAAATCCCCTTCGGATTGGCGTAAGTGCCGTCCGCATTCTTTACAAAGCGATGGCGGGAGCCGTCGGCTTCGATGTAGGTGACATCGCCATTCGACTCTTCGCGGACGGAGGCTTCCACACTCAAGCGCCAACCGACCCCGATCAGCGACGGGCTTTGCTCTTGGCTGTTGTAGGTGCGGCCGATCGATGGGTCAAACTGGCGTCCGTCAATCTCCACGTCCTCATAGCCCAACACCAAGTTTCCGTTGGAGAGGTTCACGCCGCTGGAACCATAACCGGAAGCGGTTGTTTCCATGCCCCAGAAGTCTTCCGTGCCGAGGCGGCGGTTGAGCGGGTCGATCCACACATACCGTTGCTCATACGAGGTGTTGCCCGCTTGGTCGGTCACCGCGAGGCGCAAGGTATATTTGCCGCTCTTCATGCCGTCCGGGTTCCAGGTGCCCAGAATGCCGTTCGACACTGGCGTTGTGCTGGTATGGAACACCGTCCAGCTGGTCGGGCTGTCCCCTTCCCCGTAAGAAAGGGAGTATTCTTTCAGGTCGCTGTCCGTCGCCGAACCTTTGATGTCAGTGGTGCTGCTGACATACTCCAGTTCGGTTGGCGAAATGAGACCCGCCGTCGGATAGTTGGTGTCCAGTTGAATCGAAGCGGAAGCCGGCGTCGATTCGTTGCCGGACGCGTCCTTGAAGACGACGCTGACCGTTTTGTCCCCGTTGCCGTCAGACAGTCTCCAATTCTTCGTCGCGGTGTATGGCTCATATGGCCCATACGCGGCATCGGCTTCGTTTTTCAGCTTCTGCTCGATCGCGCCGCCGGACAAGTCTTTCGCCTTCAACGACAAGGTGACGTCCGGATTGTTGGTGAACGTTCTGCCGTTGTTGATGACAATCGCCGCATCGGGCGGTTCGGTATCCAGCACCGGAACGTCCTGGGTCAAGGTATCCCCAAACCAGCCCGTTCCCACCTTCAGCATCTTCCACTGGGTGTTGAAAAGGCCCGGTGCGGTGCCGCCGTTAAAGGTGACGGTAAAGGTCTTCGTTTGGCCCCGTTCGATCGAATCGGTGTCGCTCAATTCCAACCGGGTGTTGGCATTGGTGAAATGATCAGGATCATGGACGGAACCCAGCATGATGTTTTTCGCTTTGGTCCAGGCTTCGATCCCTTCATTTCGCACCGTGATGGTGACTTTGGTGTCTTCCCCAACTTCCAATGGGCTGGGAATGGAGTAGGAGACGATGCTCGCATCCAACTGGCGGTAAGCAGTTTCCGAGCCTTCTGTCGAGTCCGCTGAGACATTCCCTTTGCCGTCGATCGCTCGAACTTTGAAGTAATATTTGGTGCGCGGGTCGACCGGAGTGGGGTGCGTGTAACTCGCCGTCGTGACTTCCGCGCCATTCACCAAGTTGTATTGGCCTGGCGCCGTTCCCATGAACACTTGATACTTCTGCACACCGGAGATGGTGTCCGACGATGCCGGCCAGCTGATGGTGAACTGGTCATTGCGCTGGTTGGCCACCGTTGGCGTGCCTGGTTTGGTCGGCTTGGTCTGATCGTCAATCGTCTGCACCAATGCGTCAGACTTTGCCGTTTCACCCATGGAGTTGTACGCCGTTACGCGGAACGCATAGTTCAGTCGTGTGCGGTAATCCGTGAATTGGTTGCCCGGCGTCCACCCCGCTTGGATCGCGGCATCATAGGCTTTGGTGTACAATGGGCGCGGATCATCCGCCAATTCCGTTCCCGTGTTGTCGCGCCGGAAGGTGTAGATCCCTTGGGCGATTTGCGCCGCAGTTGGCCAAATCTTCTTGCCTTTGGATGTCCAGCTGGTGGTGTTTCCCACGTCAAAGGCTTCATATTCTTTCCCGTTGTAGATCCACACTTTGTAGCCGGTCGCCCCCGGTACGGCTTGCCAGCTTAAGTTGACATATCCTTGGGAAGTTCCGCTGCCCAACCCAACGGCGGTGCCTGTCGGCGCGCCCGGTTTTGGCGAGTAAGTGACTTCCAACCTTGGCGCGTAAGGGCCGCCCGTGCCGTAATCACTGGAGTAGAACTTGCGGTAGGTACCCGTTTTATTCGTTGCGGTATATGCTTCTTTATCGTCGATCATGATGAGTCCGTGGTATTGGGACGGATTGTCATACCACCAATTCACCAAACTGGTCACATCCCAGTTATACCAGCCGTTTGGTGTCCCTCTTGGAAAAGACTTCGTCGTGTAGGACCCACTAGAACCCGGCTGCCCGTTCCAGATAAGGCTGGTGCTTGTCCAGCTTCCCGCCGCGCGGTGAATGCGGATGCTGGTATCTATACTGCTTGGCTCAAAAAACTTATAGATATAGAACTTGGCGTTGGTCAACAAACCGCCATTCAGGCTCGGCATGCCGCTGCCAAACTTGATGTACGAGCGATGGTCACCCACATCCGGCGCGTACCCGGTCCGCAGCTCGTCCTCCAAGCCGTGGTTGTTGCCGCCATATGTACCATTGTTGACATAGACGTCGGAAGTGGTGGTCGACGTCCCGCCCACTTTGATGGTGGGGTCCAATACGACGGGGTATTCGGTCTTCTCGTCGTCCAAAAAGGCGCGATCCAGTTGGACCTTGACAAGGTATTTCCCTTTTTCTTCCGTCAATTCCACCTTGTTTTTGTAAGAATCCACGTCACGCGCATCGCGCAGATACGGCGGTTCGAAGCGCCATACCTCTTTCCCGCCCTTCTTGTCTTTGAAGATCACCGCTTGGTCCTTCAATTCCGCGACCAAGTTGGTTTTCACCTCATAGGCGATCTCGTCAAACGCGGGCTTCTTCTTGAAGACGATGTCTTCTTTGGCCCCGTAATGGCGCACCTTGATGCGCACATCGGTGTCTTTCAGGACATCCTCATACAAGATCTCCGACTCTTTATTTTTGACTTTCCCTACAGCATCCTTCGCACCGACGATGGAGTAGGAGAGCCAGTCGTTGCCTTCTTTCAGCTTGAAGAGGTCCTTGTCCGCCCGTTCTGCGAACAGAAGAGTGAAGCGATTCGCTTTATTCTGGAACTTGAACGCTCCCTTTTCTTTGCTGTCCTTCACTTCGGCCGCAATCCGGTTGTCAATCTCTTTCCATTCTTTTTTCCCTTCTTCTTGGTAGAAAACGGGATGGTTAAAGATCTCCACCGTTTCGGACAAGTCGTTGTTTCTCCACGTTTTGGAGTTTTCGGTGCGCTTTTCCTTCACCTCGTGCACCTTTTTCACATTCTTCCGTGGATCATCTTTTTTGCGCCCCACCTTTTCGGGTTGCGCCGCTTGGGTCTGCTCCGTTACCAATCCATCCATCGGAACAGTGGTGACCACAAGCGCCAAAGCAACAAAAGAGGCGAAGATCCTCTTCAGCCACCTGCCAACCTTCATGTGCACTCCTCCTTATAAAAGTTAAAGGATTTCTTTTATATGATTGTTTCATAACAAATTTATGATAATTATTTGTCTATTTTTTGACAAGTAGAAATAAATATATTTAAAGCTGATAAACTATATGATTGGTAATGATTTACTTCATCTTCCCTTCTAACATTCCGAACAGGGAATGATCTACGCCCTATTTTCAATCACACAAAATATAAAATATATATTTAAATATCCAATATATAATTATTATAATTTTCTAACAAAAGCGCGTTGGTTATATACCTTTTATAGGAATTGATTATCAAAAAAGAAAAAAACACCTCGTAATCTCATGGTTAAACGTCAACCAAATCCGAAAAGAGGTGTCTTCACGAATCAGTAACATTACTTTTAAAATTAAAGAATACTTATGAGTAGATATGCCTATGAAAAACGAGCGGTTAGCCCTCCCGATAGAGGCTAACCGCTTGGGGTCTTTATACACACACAGCATATTCCAAACGCAACTGCTTTCCGGCAAGCCGGATACCCAGCTTTCCCGTGGCGATTCCATCAAGACGATCTCGATATCATGGGTCGGGCATTACCCCATTCTATCTCAATTATTCTATTTTTTAAATCATAAGGAGTTTCTTGATATACGTAATAGTTTAACCAGTTAGAAAACAATAAGTGCGCATGCGCTCGCCACGTTTGAACAGGAACTTGGGTCGGATCATCATCTGGGAAATAATTTTTTGGTATGTTGATATCTAAGCCTCTCTTGATATCACGATCGTATTCATTCTTTAATGTGAATCTGTCGTATTCAGCATGTCCTGTCACAAATATTTGGCGACCATTTTTACTGATAACAATGAAAATACCCGCCTCTTCAGATTCAGATAAAATCTCCAAATCTCCTATTTTTTCGATATCTTCTTTGCGGATATCGGTATGACGGGATTGCGGAACAAAGAAATAGTCGTCAAAGCCACGAAGCAGTTTGGTATTTATCTTGGTAATCGTATGTGGGAACACACCAAACAGTTTTTTTTTCCTTTAAAGGATACTTTGGAATACCGTAATGATGGTAAAGAGCGGCCTGAGCGCCCCAACAAATATGAAAAGTTGAAGTAACATTTTTTATTTTCCAATCCATTATTCGCTTCAATTCTTCCCAGTAGTCCACCTTTTCGTATTCCAGGTGTTCTACAGGAGCTCCTGTAATAATCATTCCATCATATTTTTGATGCCTGATCTCATCAAATGTTTTATAAAATGTTGATAGATGTTTTGCTGGTGTGTTTTTGGAGGTATGGGTTGTTGGATAGATGAAACTAATTTCAATTTGTAGGGGTGAATTCCCGAGCAAACGAAGGAGTTGTGTCTCCGTTTCAATTTTGGTTGGCATCAAATTTAGAATAACCATTCTAAGCGGGCGAATATCTTGATGAAAGGCACGCCTTTCATCTATGACAAAAATATTTTCATTATTGAGAATTTCATTTACTGGTAGCTTATCTGGTATTTTGATAGGCACTGTCATTCACCCCTTTCTTTATTTTATTGTTGAAGCCCATATCCATAGCTACACGCTTTGACTTTTCACCAGTGCCTGCTCCAGATCTTGAATGATGTCTTCAACCGCTTCAATACCAATGGATAAACGAATCAGTTCAGGAGTAACCCCTGAAGCTCTTTGCTCCTCTTCGGTTAGCTGTTGATGAGTCGTGCTCGCTGGATGAATCACCAATGACTTCGCATCGCCCACATTGGCTAAATGAGAAAACAGTGTCAGGTTTTCTATGAATTTCTTCCCAGATTCCAATCCGCCTTTAATTCCAAAGGTAAAGATGGCTCCTTGTCCTTTTGGCAAATATTTTTGCGCTTTTTCAAAGGAAGAATGACTTTCTAAACCAGGGTGGTTGACCCATTCAACCAATTCGTGCTAATTCAAATATTCTGCAACTTTTAGCGCGTTTTCGCTGTGGCGTTGCATTCTCAGATGAAGCGTTTCTAATCCTTGAAGAAACAAGAATGAATTAAAAAGAGATATGGCAGCACCCAGGTCGCGAAGCAGTTGGACACGAGCTTTAATGATATAGGCAAGAGATCCTACTGCTTCCGTATAACTAACCCCATGATAACTTGGATCAGGTTCGGTCAAATCTGGAAATTTCCCGTTCGTCCAATCAAATTTGCCAGAATCGACGATAATTCCGCCAATGGTGGTTCCATGTCCTCCAATAAACTTCGTTGCAGAATGGACAATAATGTCAGCACCAAATTCAAATGGGCGGCAAAGATAAGGAGTAGCAAAGGTGTTGTCTACAATTAACGGAATCCCAGCTTCATGGGCCACTTTTGCGACCGCTTCAATATCTAAAACATCTAAATGGGGATTCCCGATTATTTCGGCAAAAACTGCCTTTGTTTTATCCGTGATGGCGTTGCGGAAATTTTCCGGATTTGTTTGGTCAACGAATTTTACCGAAATGCCCAATTTTGCCAAAGTGTGGCGGAACAAGTTATACGTTCCCCCATACAAATGACTTGATGAGACGATTTCATCTCCCGCTTTTGCAATGTTCAAAATCGAATAGGTGATCGCTGATTGACCCGAACTAGTAGCGAGTGCGCCTACACCGCCTTCTAATTCAGCTACCCTTTTTTCAAATACATCTTGCGTCGGGTTCATAATTCGTGTATAAATGTTTCCGAATTCCTTTAATGCAAATAAATTCGCAGCATGCTCGGCATCATTAAAAACATAAGACGTCGTTTGATAAATAGGAACGGCGCGCGAATTAGAAGTTGGATCAGGAACCTGTCCACCGTGTACCGAAATGGTTTCAAGACGTAATTTTTTTGATCGCTCATTTTTTTCCTCCCATTGTAAAATTCAACGATATAAAAAAGCCTCCTCCCCTTATCCAGAGAAGAGACTTTGATATACATTGCCCTCCTCTTATCTTCTAGAGACAAAAAATCCCTACAGGAATTAGCACCTTTCGGTATAAATACCAGGGTTGCCGGGCATCATCGGGCCAGTCCCTCCGCCACTCTGGATAAGAGAAAATCCATAGTATTTCGATCTACTTTATTGTAATTGATTTAGAATTGTTCGTCAACTATTTTCCTTTATGGTGCATCATCGCATCCATTTGCGGGTAGTGGTAGCATCGACCGATTTTGCCGCCCTTTCTTGGGCAGATGATGCCAAAATCGACGTTCGCTACATCCACCCCATATAAGAAAAAAGGGGAAAGAGAAGAAATATTCTCCCCAATCCCTTGCCACGGACCATAGGGCCATAGATGCTTTGGACACATACGCGGAATTGCGGTTAGGATCACTCGAAGCTGGATATGCCCAAGTGTAGAGAGTGGAAATATTACCCCCGTTCCCAATGGCATGAGCTTCAGCAACAGACTTTGAAAAACAACAAAAATTCGCAGCTCAAAAAAAGCCCCAAGGATCACAAGACCCTTAAGGCTCCATCGCGGTGTCGATTCAACAGGCATCAGGAGAGGGAAACGATGACTCAGTTCTTGCCGATGGGCATCCTGAGCGCCCCGGGCCCCGTGAAGAGCAGGGATAAGGCCGTGAGCAGGATCAACAGGTCAAACTCATACCCTCCGGCGAACCCTTTCGATCCTTTCACAAACAAAATGGCTCCCGCCATCACCACTGCGGCCAAAACCGAGGCGATGGAAGTGAACAGACCCAGGATAAAGGCAATGCCGATCAGCACTTCCACACCGGCCACGACATACGCGGTGAGGGAGGCGGCGGGAATTCCGACGCTGCCGAAAAAGCCGATGGTCTGTTCCATGCCCATCAACTTCTGCGCACCATGAACGATAAAGATCAGACCCAGTCCAATCCGCAGGAACAATGGACCGTAAGCTGCTTCCAATTTCATTCTTCTTTGTCTCTCCTTTCGATCTCGCATCCATGTCAAATCTTAGCGCACAGCCATAAACACCGGATAAACAGAGATTAAATCTTTCTTAACCGCCTGTGACCAAATTGTGAACAAACATTAACCGGAGAAACCCATCCGCGGGACCGTCGGTTGGGCCACTTGCCCGATCGCCGTTGTCAACTCCATTTCCCGCGCAACCGCAACCAAATGACCACCCCGGCACTGGCGCACAGTGACAGCATCACACCGCCATGATAAATCCACAGCACCGATTCCGGGCGGACGGACCCCGCCGCTTGCAATCCCAAACCGATGGCCACCACAATGAAATGGAAGCACAATCCCACCAACACACTGAGGCTCACTTCCT
The DNA here is from genome assembly GCF_042665195.1 of Laceyella putida. Taxonomy (NCBI): domain Bacteria; kingdom Bacillati; phylum Bacillota; class Bacilli; order Caryophanales; family Thermoactinomycetaceae; genus Laceyella; species Laceyella putida. The sequence goes on along the minus strand of NZ_JBHTBW010000057.1, from coordinate 34,752 downwards.
TCTTGCCCACCCGCTCTTCTTCCACCCATCTGCCCAAAAATTCCACATAATACACGGAACCCAAGCCCCCTAGGATAGTGAGCACCGCCGAGACCAACAACACCTTGCCTTCACTCCTCTTTCGACCCTTCGGACTGATCAAGCACTTGCATCCGCTTGAAGAGATGCAGCCGATCCTCCCCATAGCGGGGCCTGGCCACCTCTTCCAATGTCATCCCATATGTATGGAGAAACCAAGTCATCCGCTGCAGTTTATGAATCACGCGCTTTTCTCCACTGGCGCAATGACGGACCACCAAGCGCGCTTTTTCCCGATCATACCAGAAACAGATTTCCGCCATGCCTTACCCTCCCCCGCCCGATGATCCGAAAATGTCAAACGACCGTCCGCAGAAAAGATGCTTCCCCTCTTCCCACTCCACCTGCATCATATCCAACAACGGAATGGAAACCACTTGCCCCGATTCGGTATGCAGTCGGAGGATCCGCACGCGCTTCCTCGGCTGATGGTCAACCATCAGCGACAGTTCCACCTGATCCCCTTCCCTTTCCATCTCCGCTTCCACAACCGACACATGCGGCTTCTGTTGCAACTCCCCCACAAACGGCAACACGTGTGCAACCTTGCCTTGCAGATGCAGCATAAACACTGAAAATCCTCCTCTTTTTTTGAAATTGCGATACTTATGTTGCAACAATAAAAGAAATAACGAATATGATATGTTTCACACTTGAATTATAATTCAGAAAGAGGGATTTTTCAATTATTTTCCATCTTAACTTAGCTGTTGAAATTCCGGGTTTTCCATCGCGCGCCAAAAAGGAAACGTCTCGTTTCGTTGCACCCCTCGCATTTAAAGATCAGCCGTTAAATGAATCAGGATAATGACACTATTATAAACATCACGTGGCCGTGGTGTTTTATTGCACAAAAAAACAGCCCTGAAGGCTGTTCAGGGCCAAAATACGGATTTTCTTATGCGTCGGGGCCAGCATCCCTTGAAACGCATCCCGGCAAGCCCACAGCAGGACGGCCTCGCCCGCCGCCATCAAGATGGCCAACGGCAACAACGAAGCGTCGACAAACAGATGGAACAGCAAAATGTTCACCACAATGGGAGCCAGCATGTTCAAGGCCAGCGGCACCCACCGGTTGCACATCAACAGCAGGCCGGCTGCCACCTCAACCGATTTCTCGGTGAACAACAGATAAGGATACCGAAAAAACGCCATCACTTCGGGACTTGTCGGCAAAAACGGCGAAAAGCCAAAAAACACAGCCCATCCATTCAATCCCGCCAAGAAAAAAATCAATCCATAGACAAACTGTGTGATTCTCATCGGCTTCCCCATCCAATCCCTCCCATGCGAATCCGTATCATGTTTATGACCTTCCCGCAACTTTCGCTTCTGCCCGACGACTTGTACACATATATTGATACAAATCTCTCAGTAAGGTTGGTTAAATGATGGATAAACCATTGACCAGAAGTTGCTCTTATATCTGCGGGTTGATCATAAAATCTTTGGGCATTTCCATGATCCTGCGGTCTGAGTTGGGGGCGGACGCATGGAATGGCTTTTTTGTGGCGATGTCGGAGTGGTTCGGCTTTACCGTCGGTTCTTGGGTGATCACGTGCGGCGTGCTGATCACCTTGTTGAATGCGCACCTGTTGAAGCGGGGGCCCAACTTCCTCTCGTTGTTGACCATTTTCATCCTGGGATTTTGCATTGACTTCTGGTTAAGCGTGTTGGACTTCCACCCCACTCAACTCCTCTGGAAAGTGCTGACGTTCTGGGGAGGTTTTCTGCTTGCCACCACCGGCATCTCCATCTATGTGCAAAGCAAGTATGCCCTTACACCGGCGGACCACTTGATGTATATCCTGACCCAACGCTATGCGATCAGCCTCACCGCATCCAAAACGGTGATCGATGGGAGTGTTCTGCTCTTGGCCCTCTTGATGCAAGGTCCGCTGGGGTTGGGAACGGTGATTTATACCTTTCTGTGCGGTCCGATCATCCAATTCTTCATTCCCAAGGTGGAACGCCTCCTCTTCACCCACATTCGGACGCGATCTTAAGCGCGCATGGGCGCGGCCGTACCTCGTCATACTAAGGAGTACAAACCGGAAAAAGAAGGAGACCGCCTGTGATGAACCATCCACTTCAACCACCTCCACCCAACCCACCCCGACCTTGGCTGATGTCCCAGACGCTGACAGACGTTTGGTTTGCCCATTGGCCCGTCACCGCCTCTTGTTTGCGCCCGGAGATCCCCTCCAGCTTGGAGATCGATACCTATGGCGATAGCGCCTGGATCAGCGTCGTGGCCTTCCGGGTTTGTGGCGAACGGTTTCGCTTTCTTCCGCCAATGCCTGGCATCTCTTCCTATCTGCAATTGAATCTGCGCACTTATGTCACTTATGACGGAGAACCGGGTGTCTACTTCTTCAGTTGTGATGTCAGTCGCTGGCTGAACGCGATGGGGGCGCGGTTGCTTTTCCACCTGCCCTACCTTCCGGCCCGGTTGCAACTAACCCCACAGGGGGACAACACTTTGCTCACCTGCAACCGTTCCGCTTCCTTCGCTCCCGCGGCCCGGTTTCAGGCGAGCATGCGAACGGTTTCGCCATCATTTCACGCCGCACCCGGCACGCTTGCCCATTGGTTGACCAGCCGCTATTCGCAATATCTGGCGCACCGTGGCGCGCTCTACCGCGGAGATATCCGCCACAAACCTTGGCCCTTGCAACAAGCGGAAGGCTTTATTGATGAAAACACCCTTCCCGCCGCCATTCAGCTTCCCGCCTTGGCCGGGAGTCCGCTCTGCCACTTTGCCACAGCGGTGACCGCCCATATCTGGCCGTTTATTCGCCTGAAAACCGGCCCCACACAGACATGACGCCCCTCTCCATCAACCGGGGCGGGCGTCATGGCTCCATTCACTTTTCCAAGGGTTGCGCATTGCCGAAATTCCGTTTCGCCACATGCGTCGGCTTGGCCCAGCGCACGCCATTGGCGATGATACGCAACACTTGCTCGTTATAGTAGGTTGGGTGGGTCTCATGACCGGGCCGGAAGTAGAAGATTTTCCCCGCGCCACGGGTGAAGGTGCAGGCACTGCGGAACACTTCCCCGCCAGTGAACCAGCTGACCATGATCAATTCATCCGGCTCTGGAATGTCAAAGTACTCCCCATACATCTCTTCGCGCTCCAACTCTATGTACTCGCCAATGCCTTCCACAATCGGATGGCCGGGATTGACAACCCATAACCGTTCTTTGTCTCCCGCTTCGCGCCATTTCAAATCACAGGAAGTGCCCATCAAGCTCTTAAAGATTTTGGAGAAGTGGCCCGAATGCAACACGATCAAGCCCATTCCTTCCAGGACACGTTGTTTGACCCGCTCAACGATGGCGTCCTCCACCTCATGATGCGCGATGTGGCCCCACCAGATCAAGACATCGGTACGGGCCAGGACTTCTTCCGTCAAACCATGCTCCGGCTCATCCAGCGTGGCCGTGGTGACCTCCATCTCCCGCTTCGCCAAATAATCGGCAATCGGCGCATGCAAGCCTTCTGGATAGATTTCTCTCACTTTTTGGTGTTGTTTCTCATGTCTGAATTCATTCCAAATCGTTACTCTGATCATGGAATCGTTCCTTTCCGCATGGGTTCGCTTGAAGCCTGTTCAAAAGAAGGCCGGACAAAAAAAGAGGCGGCAATCCCCGCCCATTTGAAAACACTTTCAAAAAAATTATAGCAAAGAAAGCGCCGATAAATGGATGCGCAGGAATAGATAGATTATTCAAATAACGACAGGAAGAATATATAATCAATATAGAAACTCAGAAACGGAGCCGATCATCTTGAGCCTAATCACGATTTGGGGAGATGAAAGTAGTCAGAACGCGCACAAATACATGGTGTTGGGCACGATTTGGGAACACGAAGCCGCCAATGAGGAGATTGCGCGGGACGTCGAGCAATTGCGGCAACAACTGGGATTTCATCGCGAATTTCACTGGAATGAGATGAAAAAGTACCATCGTGAAGCGTACTTTCGCTTGATCGATCTGTTCATCAAACACATGAAACAAGGAAATATGCAGTTTCGCGCGCTGATCGTCGACATGTCCAACAAACGGAACGTGAAAGCGGATGACAACAAGGAAACCCATTTTTACAAGATGTTTTTCTGGTTGATTTACAAATGGTTAACCCCTGACAACCATTATGATATTTTCCTTGACCGCAAAAGCAATTCGGTGCCCGGGCGGCTGCAGGATTTGGAATATTACTTGAACCGCAAGATGGCCGCCGATTATGTCAAGCTCATTCAGCGACATGCCCCCAGCGCCAATGAAAAAATGAAACTGGCCTATCCCCTGGTCGTGGTGCGCCGCGTAGAGTCACGGGACGGCTCCCAAGCGCCATTGCAGTTGGCCGATGTCCTTGCGGGAGCGATCGCTTATGTGCGCAATGGCCACTATGACAAGGCGGTCGCCAATCATTCCCGCAGTCCCAAGCGGGCTGTGGTGGAATACCTCGAAGCGAAACTCGGCTTCTCTTTGCTTGACTGCCATGCGCGGCATGAGAGCGAAGGGTTTAATCTCTTTTGTTTCAAAAGATGAAAACCGGCGCCCCATTCCCTATCTTGTGTCAGGATGTTCGTCCCGCACAATGATTTCCGCACGACCGAGCAGTCATGGTTTCGGGAAATAGTGGCGCCGATGTATCCAGTATATTCTTCCAATATCTTTATTATACTGTAATTTGCCGCCCAAAGGTATTCTTATTTCCCCGCCAAATGGTCCAGACTGCCCCACACTTCAATTAAGGCCGACCGAAAGAGTTCGTCCAACCGTTCCGTCAGATGCGTATCAGAAACCGGCATCTGCCTGGCCACTTCTTCCAAGTAATCGATTTTCTCTTCCAAGAAAGCGTGGATGCTCTCCACTTTCGCTTCCAAATCCAGTTCTTCACCCGCTTTTTTGCGGGCCAACAGGTCCAAGATATCCGCATGCAACAGGCTGCCGGCCGGGATGAGTTCATCCACCAACCGTTCAAATTCCATCGGCGGCATCGTCTTGTGTTTTTCAATCCACAAACAGCCCAAAATGGGTCGCAGCACATAAAAATATTTCTTGATTTTCACTTGTTCCCCTTGCAGATAACCCCGGAAATTTCCCTTCCCCATATGCAGGTAATGGAACATGCAGGCGCGCGGGGAAAACATCGCCGCAGCCAATTGGCGAAGTTGCCCCGCCACGGAATACGCTTCATGATATTGAATCGGCGAACGGAGCCATTCCAATAACGGCGGATTGGACTTGCGGAAGAGCCTGAGCGCTTTGCGCAACTCCCATCCGTTGATGTCGAGCATGTCGTGAATCGGACGTTCAATCACATCCCGCTTGTCGTTGATGGATAAATACCAATCGACAGGATGGATATAGATAAACCGCACATCATAGTCGCTATCCCGGGAAGGGAAGCCCCACGCCCGACTCCCCGATTCGCAGGCGTACAAAATCTTGACCCCCTGTTCTTCTTCGATATTTTTCAATTCTTTTAAAATCTGTTGATGATCGACTGTCAACTTCATTGGCTCCTTTCATCCAAAACATGACAACCACTAAACGCTCGACATTGAATCACGATCATTTTAATATGGCATAATGCAATCGACAAGATATGAAAACTTCATCGAAAATGGAATAAAAAAGATCATCTCTTATCGAGAGAGGCGGAGGGTGCAAAACTGACTTATGAGAGGAGGGGTAGACGTGCGATGCGGTAGTTGCCGTAATGAAGTTGAATCCACGGCGCAAGTCGAACCGGAATTTCTTGTGCGACCAGTGCTTTTCAAAACCATCTTTTGGATGGAGAAATGGCTATAAATCCTGAACAACAAGAAAAGTCCATTAAGTTTGGAGACCTGGTTGCGCAACCATATGCTTGTAACGCATCAAACACACAGTTCTAAAAAGCGACTAGTCGATTTTACAATAGGCAGAAAGGTTAACCCTATTCATCCCATAGATATCCTTCTGCATTACAATCTTTGTATACTGTCCTACCAGTGGTACATTTTAACATGAGTATATAATTATCTGGAGTTCCTCCAACACGAATAGTTCCTGTATCAGCATATCCTCCTAAATAACCATCCTTCATGATTCTCCCTGTTCGTTCATTATACAATCTGTAATAGATTGTACGATGTCCAGTATTCGAGACGCTAATATAGTTGTAGTTACCTGCATTCAAGTAATTTGCGTACGAATAATTTACTGTAGCCCCCCGACGTAAAGTAACATGTTCAGTACTTGCAAACGAACTTCCACTAAACCCAAACAGAACCACCATCGACATCGTCAATGACCCGAATACAGAGAGTGCTTTCTTCATACAATCATCTCCTATTCCAATATGGCTACCTGACTCTGGTCAGCCATATGAAACCGACTAGTTGGTACACATTCATTTTGTTTATTCTTTATGTTATAATCAATATGTAAATTGCAAAATTTCACAAAACAGGAGAGTTACATGAAACAACAGGAGATGACGGAACGTACGATTCAAAAGCTGATGAACGCTGGCATTGTCTTATTTTCCAAGTATGGATACAGCAACACCAGTGTCGATCAGATTGTAAAGGCAGCGGGACTTTCCAAAGGTGCATTCTACGCTCACTTCCCAACCAAAGAGGCTTTCTTGATGAAGGTTCTCCAGGATGGGATTAGCTTTTATTTTGAGGATTTGCGGGAACTTTTGACCCAAGAAAACCGGGACTTGGTTGATGAGTTTATCAAGTTTTCCGTTGATATGGTGGTCAAGGTATATGAAAAGGGGTTTTCCGCCGTTCTTCTTCATTCCGCAATGACTTGTCAGTACTTACCGCAAGTGCAACAAGAGTTAACCAAGCAGATGGAAGAGTGGCGAACAGACCTCACTCGGTTGTTTGAAGCCATGAAGAAAGAGGGGCTCATTGGCAGTCCACTTGATGCAAGAACGCTGGCGACTGCGGGAATGGCATTGTTTAACGGATACAATGTGCAACATTACATTGATGATCGGATTGATATTAAGGAGATATTAAAAGTATTTGTTGAGCTGTTACAAATTCGATCGCCACGTAGCCACGCAATTACTCGTACGACCGATTAATACAACATTTATCCGCTGTTGATCGGCGTATGCGCAATCATCGCCATCCTGATCGGATATCCGCGGGCAAAAGCGGATAAAGCGAACAAAGCCGCAGTGAAGAAACCAGAACTGAATGTGAACCATTAAAAGGCAACCCCACCTTCCGACGGAATCCGTCCAGAAGGTGGGGTTGTTTTGGCGAATCCGTTTTTCAGCCATCAACTGACTCCAAAAAACTGCGGCAAGTGAGCCCGATGCGCTTCGAGCATTTCATCCAAAATCAGTTTGGCGACGGTGTCGGAATGAACCAATGGATTGATCGTCATCGCCAAGAGCGCGGTCCGGTAGTCACCCGTCACCGCCGCATCGATGGTGACGCGCTCAAACGATTTGATCTGCTGAACCAGTCCGCGGACGGGAACAGGGAGGTCGCCCATAGTGAGCGGACGGGGGCCTTCTTTGGTGATGATGCAGCTCACTTCCACCGCCGAATCGTCCGGGATGCTGGCAATGGCCCCATTGTTGCGGGTATTGACCACTTGGATATCCCGTTTGTCGGTGTGGATGGAGTGAATCAATTGCACCGCCGCTTCACTGTAGTAAGCGCCGCCGCGCCTTTCCAATTGTTTCGGTTTGACGTTCAAGTCAGGATCTTGATACAACTCAAACAATTCATCTTCCAAGCGCTTGACCACTTCCGCACGGGTCCCGGACCGCTCCGTTTCTTCCTTGATTTTGGCCAGCATGGTGCTCGTTTGGTAGTAATAGCGGTGGTACCCGCAAGGAATCACACCCAACGCCTCCACAAACTCCGGCACCCAGCCGACATCGGCAATGTTCTTCGCGGTGATGCCATCCCTTTCCCAACCTGCCAGCATCGCGATCACCCGCTCGGAGATGTCCTTCCCATCAAGGGTTGTTTTCAAGCCATATGACATATGGTTCAATCCGGCAAAATCGATGCGCACCCGTTCAGGCTCCACCCCGAGCTGGTCGGCGATCCCCATGGTGATCCCGATCGGGCCGTTGCACAAGCCGATCACTTTTTTGACAGGGCTGTACCGCAGTACGGCTTCTGTGACGATCCCCGCCGGGTTGGTGAAATTGATCAACCATGCTTGGGGACACAACTCTTCCATCTCTTTGCAGATATCCAAGATCACGGGAATGGTGCGCAACGCCTTGAACAGCCCACCCGGGCCATTGGTCTCTTGCCCGATCACGTCATATTTCAAAGGGATGGCTTCATCCTTCATCCGCGCCGCCAAGCCTCCGACGCGAAACTGCGTGGTGACAAAATCGGCATCCCGCAAGGCCTCGCGCCGATCCAATGTCAAGTGGACCGCAATCGGCACCCCGGCCTTTTCCACCATCCGTTTGGCCAAATTGCCGACGATGTCCAATTTTTCTTTCCCCTCTTCCACATCGACCAGCCAAATTTCGCTAACAGGCAATTCATGATGACGTTTGATAAAGCCTTCAATCAATTCTGGGGTATAGCTTGAACCGCCACCGATGGTCGCAATCTTCAAACCATTTCGCATGATGTGTCCCCTTCCCACTGGCCAATTCCCTTTCCATCCCATGCGTGCGTAAGATCGGGAAAACGTTTTCCTGATCTTGTTTTCATCATAAATGAAACACTTCTCCCATTTCAATGTAAAAGAAAACAACCGCTTTATGCTTTCCCATCCCTTCAAGCAGTGGAGGGGGGATTTGAATGCCCGCCCCACAACGTTTCTGACGGCGATTAAAATCTTCAAGTACCTTTCGCTTCAGGCTCTGGTGTTTACATGCAGTGGAGTGGTTCCTCACTTTTTCACCCCGATCGGCGCCCGCCCTTTCCTGACAAACCGCTCTTGCTCATACACATGACTCACATGCTCATCATATCCCCCGCCCGTCCGTACCCATTCAATCAATGCCGGCGCTTGCTCCGGTCTCACATCACAAAACCAGGTGCCTAAAGTCACCAACCTCCTTGCCGACCAACATGGTAGAATGATCCTGATCGGAACGTCTCATTTTGAGGTGAACACTTATGAAAACGACATCAACAGAAATCTATATTTTAAGCGGGTTTCTGGGAAGCGGCAAAACCACCCTCTTGACCCGGCTGTTAGCCAGGGAAAAAGAACGCGGGCGCAAAGCGGCCGTCTTGATGAACGAACTTGGCAATCTCTCCGTCGATTCGCGCATCCTGCCGCAAGACACCCCCTTGAAAGAACTGTTAAACGGATGCATCTGCTGCACGATCCAGGCACAACTGACACAGCAACTGACAAGCTTGTGCCAGCAATACGCACCGGATGTCATTTATATCGAAGCCACCGGTGCCGCCCATCCGGTCGAAGTGTTGGAAGCTTGTGTCACACCGCTTCTGGCCAAACAGCTTAAAACCTGCAAAATTGTCACCACAGTGGACCTCCCCCGCTGGCGTGATCGCGATCGGCTCAGCATCCGGTTAAAACGTCTCTTGGAGGAACAGGTGCGTTTCTCCGACTTTTTGGTCATCAACAAAGCCAGCGAAGTGGCTGAGGAGGAGAAAGCCGCCTTGCTGTCTGATCTCGCCCAATGCAATGAACAAGCGGAACGGGTCGTGACCGACTTTGCGCGCTTTGACCTATCCCTTCTCTATGACCAAACGGGGCGACAGATCTCCTTCCGTCAAACAGAGGCACACCAGCAAGCCCACGCCGCGGATCACTTGCATGTCCGCACCTTTGCCTATACATGGGATGGACCGATTGACCGCGCCAAATTTGCAGAATGGCTCCGCGCAACGCCCGATACGCTCTATCGCGCCAAAGGGTATATGCGCTTTCTAGACAACCCCCGACAAACTTTTTTGTTCCAATATGCGTATGGCATGCCGATATTCACCGAGGAGCCATTCCCTTACCCCTTTACCGTTGTCTTCATTGGAGAGGCGTTGCCGGAAGCGGAATGGAAAGAGCAGTTGGCCAAACTGTAATGGCGGCAAGCGGCCTGTCGCATGCAGGACGCGGGGCATTTCCATGGCAAACGCAAGAGCCCAGGCGATACCGCCTGGGCTTTCAAGTATTGCGCGTTCATCTTATGTCAATTTGGGTTCGATCCGCGCAATCAATTGGCGCGCCCGTTTGATCCAGCGCTGGTCGATTTCCGCGTCACCCGTGGGAATCGGTTTGCTGAACTGGTTGACGGCGGCACTGATTACGCCAATGTCACCGGACGGATCATTCCCGGTGCGAAACTCATGTTTGATGACAAACGGTTTGCCCAAGGTGACAAGAGTTTCCTCCCGCCCCATTTCGATGTCCCCTGAAACGGCATACACGGGGATGCGCAGGTAATAACGATGACCGTGTTCTTCCTCCCAGTCCAAAGCATGGTCAAAATAACCGTGGTCATACTGATAACCCCCACCAAGGTCAAACCCTTCCGGTGACAGGATGGACTGGCATTTGCCCAAAGTGAGTTGGATCCCTTCGACGGTTGAATCAATCGGTATCATGAATGAAGCTCCCATCTGCACAAATTTTCCTTTCCTAGTATGCGCGTGAATCCGATACCTCATCCATGCTTGGTCAGCATTCCCCCCGACAGACACTTCGCCCCCTAGATCCCACATCACAGCTTGCGACGGACCCGTCTTGGACGATGGGACGTTTACTCAATCCCCTCCTCCACAAAGAAACGGGAAGTCTCACTCCAGGTTTCACCCGGCTCAAGCAGAACCAGTCCGGTTTGTTCGGCGGACAACGGCACATTGGGCGCATTCACCATGTTGGTTTGCGGCTCCGGACAGAAAAACCCGCTCTTGGCATCCCCGTTGTACATCATCCAAAAACGATACTTCGTCCCGGCATCGTAAATGAACCGCACCTGTTCTTTGAGATCGGTCAACACCATGCGGTTGCTTCCGGCTTGCGGTTCGGCCGAATAATGATGATCCAGCTCAGCGAAGAACGGGGAAACGCCCGCTTGCTTGAGCAACCGTTCCTCCGGTTGCAAGGGAACCGTGTTTCCGGTCGGCAACATGCGCCCGGACAGTTCGATCCGCTCGCCGATCGTCAAGGAAACCCGCATATCGTCCATCGTGCTATGCTTGGCAAATGGCGCGCTGATGGAAGTGTGGAAGCCCAACATGCATGGCATCGCGTCAGAGCCTTGGTTTGTGACCGCCACATGTTGTTCCAGGCCTTGCGTCGACAGTGCATAACGGATGCGAATCTCAAAAAGGTGCGGGAAATGGGCATACGTTTTCGCTTGCTTGTCCACCGATTGCACCAATTCCACAAAAACGGAGGAGTCCGTTTCCCCGACCTGACTCACCCCCCATGGCGCCTTAAAAAAGAAACCGTGGATGTGATTGTGGTGGGCCGGTTCGGTAATGGGGAGTCGGTACGCCTGACCGGCCACCTGAAACGCGCCGTCTTCATAACGGTTGGGTGGAAAAAGCACAGGAATTCCATGCAACAGCGGGCATTCCGCAAAAAGTGCCATCTCTTCCGCCTGCGGTTCGCGGATAAAGGCATACTCCCGCTCCACATCGCGGAAGGAAACCAGATTGCCTCCCACCTCCGGCAACACCACCGCCGCATAGGGATGGACATAGAGCTCAATGCCTTTCACCCCATGAAACAAAACTTCCCTGATGCCTTTCGCTTGTTGTTCTGCCATTGTTTCACATGCCCTTCTGCTTGTTATTTAGATCCGCTTGGTCCACATGGAGTTCAATCAGGTTGCCATCGGGGTCGCAACAAAAGATTTGCGCGAAACCGCTGGTGCTGTTCGGCTTTTCGAGGATCTCCACGCCTTGTTGCTTTAGCCACGCCGCCGTCGCGCGATCATCTTTCACCCTGAGGGCAACATGGCCATCCCTGGTGTCCAGTGCGGTGGTTTTCCTTCGTGTGACCGCCGGTTCATGAACGATCAGGTGGATCTGTTGGTTCCCCACTTGGTACCACGCACCCGGGAAATCAAACGGGGGCCGGTCGATCTCTTCCAAACCCAACACACTGCCATAAAAAGCTTTGGCCTTCTTCAAGTCCGTCACCGCCACGCTGACATGGTGAATGGCTTCGTATCGGATCAAGGATCTCGCCTTCTTTTTAAAAATAATTAAGGTTGATTTTGGAGCTCACTTCCCGTCCACCTGCCAATCACCCGAAAAGTTGGCTCTACCTTATATGTCAAATGTAAGCGCTCACTTTAGTAACCAGACATTGCCCATCCCGCGAAAAATGCCAGCGATATGATCCCAGGAGTGGATTAGCCGGTAAATGGCAGGCGGTTTTGCCTGTACCCTGTGGGTGACAGCGCAGTGAATGGGAGCATTTGATCAAAGCGGAGAAGCCGAACGAAGGAGAGAAACGGGCGACGGAGCCTCCATCAGACGAAGCGAACATGGAACGCAGACTCAAAATCCGCCTCCATCCACAACCTATATGTGGCAAATCGACATCGCTGATATGAGCATGTCATTCTTATTATATTAAAACATCCTTTCGCCAACAATTGAAACAATTCAAACAGAAACGCCCTTCCCCGGCTTTAGGGAAGAGCGTCCATCCATTGCTCACTCTTAACGAAAATCTTCTTCTTTCCCAAAAAAGGCATCCAACGCCCACCGTCTGCTTCCCGTCAGGATCAACGAGACGGACATCGCCAACAGCGCCACGTCAAACTCAAATCCGGCCGCTTGGCCATTCCCCATGAAACCGGCAGACCACTTGACTGTGACAATGGCGCCCACCATGACGCATGCAAACAGGAAAGCGACAATGCGTGTTCCCAGACCCAGAATCATCGCGATCCCACCCACCAACTCAATGATGGCCACCACATACGCCATGAAACTGGGAATCCCCATGCTCGCAAACCAACCGGCCACATTGCCGATCCCCATGGCGGTAAACTTGACGATGCCGTGCAACATAAAGGTAAAGCCCAAGACAAGCCGCAAAATGAGTGCGCTCACTTCTGCTCTTGTGTTCACTTGATAACACCCTTTCTTTAGTTGAATAATGATCCATTAGATAAACATAATAAAATTACTTTTCGTAAGCTAGTATAAAATAGTAACATAATAAAGTCAACAGGGGATGGTCTGATTCCGTATTTTTCCAGTTCCCCTTCACAAAAAGCCGCTCATATTCACGGTTTATACAAATATCCATGCTATGCCACCTAACCTTGATGATGATCATCATGAATAGGGCTTCGGCGACCATCAAATTAAGAGTTATATACAGTCCGATCATGAGCCCGTGTCTATATCCAAGTCCTCCTCATATATCATTTCCCTCCAAATTATAAAAAGGGATTTCAGTCCAAATAAAAAGGACCTAAAGGCCCATTCAGTCTCTGTTCAACTCATTAATCAACTTTACAAGACACTCTTCAAGCTGCTCAAACGTTTGATATCTTTGTCGCCGGTCTTTCTTCAGGCACTTCATCAATATCTTCTCCAACTCAGGAAACGGTTCCGCACCGGCTTGCGCAAACGAACGAACCTTCCCTTGGGCGACAGCCTTCAACATCTCTTCAAACGGGAATTCATAGCCTGTATCTTCCATCGTTTCCCCATAAGCCACAGGCACGACTCCGGTATAAATTAAATACGCCACCGCTCCGAAGCTGTATATTTCTGAAACGGGATCAAGGGGAATGTGTTGATCATCAACCAGCATCCCGCTTGCCGTCTCTGGAGGAACAAAGTGAACCAATGCTCCACGATAAGCCGCATCCGGGTCATTTGCCTTAACGGCGAGTTCCAGATCAATGAGATGAAACCTTCCCTCCGGATCGATGATAAAATGCCCGGGCTGGAGATCACCGTGAAGATAACCCAAGGCATAAAGCTCCATCACTTTCTTTAACATTTGGAGCAAGTCTTCCACAAATCGTCGCTTATGTTCAAGGGAACATGGCATGGTCCGCGCATAAGACATGTACTCAAAAGCGGTTTTGCCATGCAACCACTTGCGCAAAAGCCAAAAGTGATCATCCACTTTCCCGCTGTCCACGTACAAGCCCCCTGTCAAACTGTGTATCTCCTTAAGTATCCGCGCCTCTTTTTGCAATGATCTGGTACGCGGGGTTGCCGTCTTGTCATCAGTAAGCAACTCTATCGCTTTTAACAACATTTCTGTCCCATTCTCTTCAACCTTCAAGGCAATCCCTTTTCTGGTGGGAAGGTTTTTTACAACATTCAGCTCCATACCTGTTGCATCATTGATTCTTTTAATAAAGTCTGCGCTCATCTTCCATCCTCCTTAACCTTGCAGTCACTTTCCTCTCTACCCACTCTTTCACTTGTTGATAATAATGATGATTGCGCATGCTTTCTATAGATGATATGTCACACCCATTTTGTAAAAGAAATTCATGAACATTTTTCCCATTATCTTTTGACTCCAATAATGTTGACATTAAAAAGGGAGCCTCGGTGAAGAAAAATGGGTCTCTGCTTTTCACTGCGGATCGTATGGATAGGAAATGACAAGGCGGTTCCGGGATAGGAAGTCCATCACGACTTACATCTCTCTCCTTAATCCAAAACTTTCCCAACATAATCCCCACTTGTGTGTATAAAACCTTAAGCAAATAATGAGGCCAACCAAACAATTCCTTGCCATCCACATCGTCAAACTTGGCCGATAGTTCAAAAATGACGTTTTCACAAGCCAGTATCCCCTTTTGACTATGGATATTCCCTTTCCGGAAACGGCGGAACCTCTCGATTTCAACGATCCCGACATAAAACATGCCCTCTTGCAAATCGAATATTGATTCTCCATCTAACCTATAATGACTGGCAAATAACACACTTTGTTGTTCCGCAGGAGCGAGGAAAGGACAAAACCCATCGGCAATGGCGGAACAATAACGGCTAAAATCGTTCTCCTCATTAAATTGAATCATTCGCCTTTCCTTCAGAGTAACCATTTTTATATCGACTCCTTGGTAATTGTTGATGGGGTACCACCACAGCAGCACCCCAACATTGAAATCCCATCCCTAATCCTCGTCCCCGCCATCGCCAGGGATCGGTCTGCATCTCCAAGAACCGCGGGTCCATTCACCCGTTGCCTTATATTCGTTATAAACAATCTGATCCAAATTGCCATGAGCGTCCATGAACCATACGGGATGAAGAGAACCAAAACGTTTCTCGTAATCACGAACCCAAGGTACCCTACCTTCACCTGAGTCCTGCGCATGCCCAACTTCTTTGCCTACGGTTTGCAAACAAAAGGCTTTGTACTTTGTTTGGCACTTCAGCAGTCTATGCCAAACAGAATCAATAAACCCCGATGGCATGCTTAATTCTTTGACCCCTTCACCAAACAGTTGAAAGAAGCGGCCAAGCTCTTCTTCTGCCACTTGGAACAAATTCGAGTGAACTTGAACAACTGCACTCATGAGATTTCCTCCCTATTCTCAAAAATATCCTCGCTTCTAGCTAACAGCTTTTTCTCTATAATCACCCCCTTTAGTGTTGCATTCAGATCATGGTGGAGATATATAGGAACACAGCCGAGTTGATCATGTGTTCCTATAATCATCTTCTGATCACCCAAAATAAATTGTGAACAGTCAGTTTTATCACGGAGGAAAAACTCTACAAATACTTCCCATGTTCACATTTTCTCGCCAAATAATTTGTTTTTTCAAAATCAATTCAAATATGTTATACTGGATTAAACCAAATCATTTTGTTACCCCGTCGTGTTCTGCGCTTTGGGGTATTTTTTTGTACCCACACATACTACTGCGTTATAACACCATACTCTCAGGAAAAGATGTCATACGACTTCCCGAGGATCAACGTGGTGCCGTTTTGCATGTTCAGTGTTTGACTGTCCAACAATTGGATCGGAATCATTTGCCCATCTTCCGTGTGCAAGTGGATGGTTGCCACTTTCTGCTTGAAACTGTACTCAAAATAACAAATGACCTTCGTCCAATCACGGCTTTCCTTCTGTGACTCCATAAAATTCGCATCACTCAAGACTTTAATTCCACGATCCGACCTTGAAATTTCGGACAAATTCGTTTACTTCATCTGCTCGCCCATCAATGCGCATTCTCATCAAGATGACCACCTCTTCTATCAACTATTTCACTGTCCAAAACCACTTATCTAATGACTGAGCTCATTGTATTACACCCAAATATAGGTCACAATATTTAAATTTTTAACTATATTGCCTCATCTCGTCATGGTATACTACTTGATTTGCAAACTCTTTTCTCATTTTGATGGCATCACACTTAAAAACCATGGCATATCACAGAAAACGACAAGACTATCGCTTATCAAAGGATGAAAATATAGAAAATTTATTATATTATGGTCCCGAGGTGGTGAAGTTGAGCAGATTGGAGCAGATCGACCGGGTGCAACTGGGCAAGCATTTGCGGCAACATCGCAAAGCAAAAGGATTTAAAATCAGCAATTTGACTGAAAACGGATTGTCCCAATCCACCATATCCAACATTGAACGAGGGCTAGTAACGGTGGAGATCGACCGGATTGAGCGGTATTGTGAGAAGCTGGATATCGATGTAGATGTGATGGTGGAGAAGTTAAGGAACATTGATTCGGAGAGGGAATTGATCAAAGCAAAGTTAAGATCAATCGAGAGTATCATGGTGCATTCAATCACTGGGGCCAAAAAAGGACTAGAAATGCTGGGTAACATGGACATACCAAAAAATGATCCCTTATTCGCTACAATCCAGTATCTCCGTGGAAAATGTTTCACCCGCAAACACAGTTGGTATAAAGCAAAAACAGCGTTGTTACAATCCATTCAATGCGTCGATTTAATTTCTACACTAAAAATGACGAACCTAAAAGCCGCTTCATATTACGAACTAAGTCGGGTTTGTTATTACACCAGCGAATTTGTACAAGCATTAACCCATGTGGAGTTAGGATTGAAGGCGTTTGAACCTGAGGGAGAAAGAAGATATATCAGATATAACTTGCTCATCATGAAGGTGTTCTGTCTGGAGATGTTGGAGCGGATAGGGGAGGCATTGCAAACTCTGACTGACATGTGGGAATACATCAATGACATCGATGACATGCGACTCATTGTCAACATGTATGATAAGCGAACATCCCTGCTGATTAGTTTGAAACTTTACAACGAAGCAACCAAATATGCCTTGGAAGGCATCGAAAAAGCGCGACGAAACGAATTGAATGATCGCGCATTTGAATTGTGGGTTGCCCTTAGCGCAATCTATCAAAAGCTTAATCAATACAATGAGGCCATCCTCGCCATTAATACCGCCTTATCAATCCAAGATTCAATCAAAGACAAAAGCCTGCTCGTTATCGCTTATACACAGTTGGGTAGCATCCATTTGAACAACACTAATGCAAAAGAGGCAGTGCGATACTTAAAAATAGCACTCCAACATAGCAATAGCAAGAAAGACAGTTTACGATTAATCGACACCTATACAACACTGGGAGACGGTTTACTTCAATTTAGTCAATTTGAAGACGCTCTGGCATCCTATCAAAAAGCGTTAGAGTTTTCCCGTTTACACAAGATACAATCACAGGAATGTATCATCACAGCAAAAGTTTGTTACTGTATAGAACAAATGGATAATGCTGAAAAATACCACAATTACCTTTTCAATCAGTACAAAAGTCTTGTAAAATTAATGAGAGCAACCGAAGGAGGTGCAAGAACATGAATTCATCTATTCGTCGTTTTCAAGTTGGAGATCCTCCGGAAAGTTAAAGATCTAAATCTTTGTTTCGAATAGCCTATCTCCGAGTCATCGGGTGATGGGTGTTTTTATTCTAGACAATAAAACCATCTAATGTCTATTATTGATAACTCTAAAAGAGAAACATGTATTGAACCTAAACAAAAAAAACAAAGATCCCTAACATATATATTTAAACTGATAAAACGGAGGTTTCCACAATGGTAAAAAAACCGAAGATAAGCAAACGGACACTTTTGCGTTTTACATGATATTAAAGACTTATTTGAAAGCGAGGAGATCATTGAAGACGTTTTCTACGAATCGGAATATTCTACCGAGAGAAGAAGTTTAGCTGATAGATACGTAAACAGCTTAAATCTTGATAATTATGAAGACCAATCAAAGCTAATCAGAGTTATAGAAAATCTATTCTTCTTTTTGCAGGATAATGAATATTTTACAAAAAGCTCCACCAAAAAAGAGTTTATAAATTTATTAGAAAGAGATGGTTTTATAGTCGACGAAGGAAAAATTATCACACAAATACAAAAGGACATCCCAATAAACGAATCATACCCCTTTAAAATTTCACTTGAACCCGTACCAGAATTAATTCGAGACCTACTCATTGAAATTGGATCAGCATATTCCCATCAACTTCAACTACTCTGTGGAATAGGTGTTCGAATGTTATTAGAAGCCGTTTGCAATGACCAAGGACTCAAATATCAATACGATGAAAATAATCAAGTCAAAACCAATCGGCAAGGGAGACCTATAACTAACAACTTACATACGATGATAGACAAATTAAATCAGTTAGGCATTATCACAAATAAACAGAAAGAAATTTTGCTTGAAATCAAAGAATTAGGTAATCAAACAGCTCACGAAATAAAGCGTCATGAATCTGACTTAATAAGACAGATGCTTGAAGTTGTGGAACATATCATTTTCCAAATTTACCATTTAGAAAAATTAAAATTCAAACCGTAACATTTACTCCTGAATATTTTACATGTCTCATCTAACCGCGATAATCTCCTTCTCGTAAGTTTCTATACACAACATCATCTAACTGACTAAACAAACTCTATTTATGTTAACCTACATTCGACATACTAATGGCAAGGAGATACTCCTAAATTAACACTTACCAATCTGAAATAAGGTCTGATTTTATAACTCACCATACCCACCGAAAATCAGGTTACAAAACGCACATTTTGTTACGTTGATGAAGATTATCATTTGAAAATCGCACCTATTTCCTATCTTTTTCATTTATTCTCTTCCCTTGACACAGCCGTCCATCTACTGCTCAACAAGAACAGGAGGATGGTACCGTAACCACCCTCCTGTTTTCCTTACATCCATACATATTTGCGCTGATCCACTTGCGAAAGCAGCGGCGAGGGTTCGCCGAGCGCATAGAGGAACAGCCGGTGCATCGCGCGCGTGCACGCGGTGTACAATCGTTTCCGTTCGGTATCGTCCCCATAGTTTTCCCGGGAGAAGTTGTAGATCACGACCGCATCAAACTCAATCCCTTTGGCCAGATATACGGGAAGGATCACTACGCCGGACGCCAGATTCCGGTCATTTTTGGTGAGCAAGGTGACTGGCACATGATCTTTCAGTTGCTCATAAACCATCTGGCATTCTTGTTGGCTTTTGCCGATGACGGCCAGCGACTCATACCCTTCCGCCTGAATGGTCGCGAGGTCCTCTTGCAGGCGTTGAACCAACTCCGCTTGGGTCGCCAGCTTCCGCACCACCGGCAACGGACCTTCGCGGTGGAACGGTGTGATCGGCTTGGCATCGGTTAAGAGCTCACGGGTAAACTCCACTATTTGCGAAGTGGAGCGGTAACTCCGCGTCATCTCATATTGTTGAATCTCCCCCTCCTGGAAGAGGGAGGTGATTTGCTCCAACTCCGCTTGCCGTGTTTGGTGCGGCATGATCGCTTGGTTCCAGTCCCCCAGGATCGTCATTTTGGCCATCGGGAACATCGCTTGCATCACTTTCAATTGGAACGGCGAATAATCTTGCGCCTCATCGATCAACACATAGCGGATGTCCATATAACGCCGGACCCCCTGGATCATTTCCTGCAAGTACAAGAGCGGTGTAACATCCTCATAGGGCACGATCCGTTTTTGCAGAAACTGGCGCGTATAAGCGCAGATTTCCCCCCACGCGTCGGGGATGTTCACCTTGGTGGACAGTCGGGTCACCAGCGGCTCATCAAACAATTGTTGATAAATCCCGTTCACATCGACGAACTTGAGTTGCTTCACTTGATTGATCACAGGCTGAAACTTGCGGCGCACCACCTTCTTTCTTAACACCAGCTCCGCCTTCGCATGTTCGTCCACATCCGGTTTGCCCCGCAGGCTGGGCTTATACGCCTGATAGTAATCTTCTTTCTCCAGGAATTCGACTTCCTCTCCCACCCAATCTTCCCAGATATGTTGTTCCGCCAATTGATCCAATTCATCCAGTAACCATTTGCGCACCATTTGGATGCGATTGGCCAACTTCACGTTGGGCTCATAGGCGTAAAACCGCTCTTTGATCTGTTCACTGGCGATCATCACTTGGTCATTCAGCCGGAGATCGCGGAAAATCATGCCTTCTTGTTCAAGCCAGTGTTTGTAGTCTTGCATCAAGCGAAAGAAGTCGGCCGACGATTTAAAGCCGATTCCGTGCAGGCGGGCGGACAACGAAGAACCCGACTCCCGGGTGAGCACATATTCCAACTGGTCAAACGCATCTTCAATATGAACTGCTTTGCCCAAACGGTGTTCCACATATTCTTGAAACGTGGTCTGTTTGATGTTTTCTTCGCCCAACTCCGGCAAGACATTGGACACATAGCTCATAAATATCGGGTTGGGTGAAAACAGCAACACTTGCGAATGGGATAACCATGAACGGTGCTTATATAAGAGGTAGGCGATCCGTTGCAGGGCGACGGAGGTTTTGCCGCTTCCCGCGGCCCCTTGCACCAGCACCACCTTGGTCCGGTCGTCGCGGATGATGCGATTCTGCTCTTTTTGGATCGTCGCCACAATATTTTTCATTTGCGTATCAGAGCGGTGGCCCAAGACTTCTTTGAGGATGTCATCCCCAATGACGGTTCCGGTGTCAAAAACGGACACCAACTTGCCATTCTTGATGAGATATTGGCGTTTCAATCCCATATGCCCCTTAACTGTGCCCATCGGCGTCTCATATTCCACCTCACCCGGCATCCCATCATAAAACATGCTGGAAATCGGGGCGCGCCAGTCATAGACCAGATGGGTTTGCGACGTTTCTTCCACAAAAGAAGCGATTCCGATATAGATCTGCTCTTCCTCGGTCTCCCCTTCTTCCATGAAGTCCACCCTGCCAAAATAAGGCGACTTGATCATCCGCGCAAGCGTTTGGTATCGGCGCCGGTCCCGTTCCTGACGCCGCTCAAGCTCTGACATCACCCGCGCTTGTTGGGTGATGCTCGCCACCGTTTCGAGCGCCTCCTTGTCATCAGACAAGTTGACGGTCACATCTTCCCAGAATTCGCCGCGCCATGTTCGCAATTCTTCCCCTTGGACGGAGAGATCCCGTTCCAGCCCGGCCATCGTTTTGTTCATTTCCATCAGCACATGCCGCAGGCGTTTTTCCTCTTTTTGCCGTTCTTCTTTTCTAATAGACATCGTCTCACCGCCCTGTTCAACATTCTCAATCAATCTCCATGAATTTCATGCCATGCCAGTCGAAAGAACATCTCCCGGGCAGAGATGGTTAGTCCAACATGTTCGCTAAAAGAGAAGCGTTTCCTTCCACTTTGTCCGTACCCCATATGGGTCTTTCATTTAGGGTCCATTCCAACGAATCCCCCTCACTCGATCACGACATGATCAATGGGCAACATCTGCTTGCTTTCCCGGAATTGCCCCGCCGAAATTCCGATGGTGCGGCGAAATACTTTATTGAAGTAATTGGCGTCTTCATAGCCGACCCGATTGGCGATCTCTTTGACTGTCAAGGTGGTATGGCGCAGGAGTTCCACCGCCTTTTTGATGCGGAGGCGCGTCACAAAGCGCATCGGGGTCGTGCGCTGTTGATCGCGAAATTGCTTAATGAGATAGAAACGGGATACCCCCGCCGCCAGGGCGATCTCTTCCAGGGTTAACGGATCGGCATAATGAGATTCAATATAATGCATGGCTTTGGACACACTGGTCGATGGCCCCTTCTCTCCGGTGAGGTTTTTGGCAAACCGGTAACACTCCATCGCAAACTCATACGCTTTGGCCGAAGCGTAAAACGCATCGGTGATTTTCTGTTCCCGGGTCTCTTGATAAAGCCGGAACAGCAACCGAATGAGTGGCGATTCGGGAACGACTTGGATGACCGGGCCCACCTGTTCCCTGACAGCATGCCAGATGCGCTCCACTTCCCGACCATACAAGGTAATGAAGATCAGCTCCCACCGTTTGCTCTGCCGAGGCAAGTAATAGCGGTGCGCGCTGGGGATGGGGACGAGAAAGGCCTTGTTCTTGTCCAGCCGGATCGTCTGTCCGTCCACTTCAATCACGCCATACCCGGATAACGTGTATTGAAACACATATTTCCCAGTTTCACCCCGTTTTAACCCATCCCAATCATAGCGGGGCGAAGTCTGTTCCTCCCAACCGATATTCCAAATGTTGGCGATGTGGCTTTGCGTTTCTTCCTGAAAGCGGAAGCCGTAGGAACCGAACTTTTCCTGCGCTGATACGGACAATATTTTACCCTCCAAAGACACTATATTACCATTGTGATGAACGGTTTCATCGCTTACATTTAGATTAACAAGATAAAAGATTAGTACAACATCGATCAGTCAAGGGGGAGATCCCGTGTCCAAAATCACCTTTTTAGGCGCTGGAAGCACGGTGTTTGCAAAGAACATTCTGGGTGACTGCATGCTTGTCCCAGCCGTGGATGGTTTCGAATTCGCCTTATTCGATATCGATGGGAAGCGGCTGAAAGAATCTGAAAGTATGTTGAACAACTTGAAAGAAAACCTCAGCTCCCGCGTTAAAATCAAAGCCTACCATGACCGTAAGGAAGCCTTGCGCGGTGCCAAATATGTGATCAACGCGATTCAGGTGGGCGGATATAAACCAAGCACCGTCATCGACTTTGAAATCCCCAAGAAATACGGCCTCAGGCAAACGATTGCCGACACAGTCGGAATCGGCGGAATATTCCGTTCCCTTCGCACCATTCCCGTGTTGTTTGACTTTGCCCGTGATATCGAGGAAGTGGCTCCCGATGCCACCTTTTTAAACTATACCAATCCCATGGCCACTTTGACAGGGGCGATGTTGCGCTATACCAACGTAAAAACGGTTGGTCTCTGCCACAGCGTGCAGGTGTGCACCCACCATCTCTTGACGTCGCTCGATATGGACCCCACGGGGGTGGAAGAGAAGATCGCCGGCATCAATCATATGGCCTGGTTGCTTGAAGTGAAAAAGGATGGCAAAGACCTCTATCCCGAAATCAAGAAGCGGGTGGAAGCGATACAGAAAACCAAGCATGACGATATGGTTCGCTTCGAGCTGATGAAGCGCTTTGGCTATTATGTGACCGAGTCGTCCGAACACAACGCGGAATATCATCCCTACTTTATCAAGAGCCGCTATCCCGAACTGATTGAACGTTTCAATATCCCCCTCGACGAATACCCGCGCCGTTGTGTGGAGCAAATTGAGGGCTGGGAGAAGATGCGTGACGAGTTGGTCAACAACAAGCAACTCTCCCATCAACGCTCCCACGAATATGGCTCCCGCATCATTGAAGCGATGGAAACCAACGTGCCGTTCAAATTTGGCGGCAACGTGTTAAACACCGGCGGCTTGATCGGCAATCTGCCCGTCAAGGCCTGTGTCGAAGTGCCCTGTGTGGCTGACCTGAGCGGCATCACCCCCTGTTATGTGGGTGAGTTGCCGGAACAACTGGCGGCACTCAACCGCACCAATATCAACACCCAACTGCTCACCATCGAAGCGGCCGTCACGCAAAAGAAAGAGCACATCTACCAAGCGGCCTTGCTCGATCCACACACCAGCGCCGAATTGTCGATCGACGATATCGTGTCCCTCTGTGATGAATTGATCGAAGCGCATGGTGATTATTTGCCCAAATACCATTAAAGCTTTCTGCCGCCTCTTGGGTGACAGTGGACACTGTTTGCCTCAAGAGGTTTTTCCAACCCATCGGAAAACAGCAGAGGGGAGTTGTTTTTACAAACGTTATAGATTATCCTCACAAAACAGTCGCATTCCCATCCAAAAAAATTGATTTCCCCTTTCAAGTCTGATATAGTAACTAAGGTTTTGGGTAAAACTTATAACAACAAAACAAAAACAAAATATCATCATTGACATAAATATTTATAGATACGGAGGAATTCATATGAACAACCAATACGATGTGATTGTCGTTGGTGCGGGTCCTGCCGGAATCTTTACTTGCTACGAGCTGTCTTTAAAACAACCGGAAGCCAGAGTATTGTTAATCGACAAAGGCCATGACATCTATAGTCGGAATTGCCCTATTTTACAGAAAAAAATCCAGAAGTGTCCCCCACCAGCCGGAAAAAAGGATTTTGCGGGTTGCGTGCCGGCTTGTTCCATCACGAATGGCTTTGGTGGCGCGGGGGCTTACTCTGATGGGAAATTTAACATCACCAGCCAATTTGGCGGCTGGATGACTGATTACCTTGAGCCGGAAGCGGTCATCGAGTTGATCAAGTATGTGGATGAAATCAATCTCAAACATGGGGCGACGGATTCCATCACCGATCCCTTGACCGAACGGGTGCGTGACATCGAGAAACGCGCATATTCCGCCGGGCTCAAATTGTTGCGCGCGCAAGTGCGCCACTTGGGAACCGAACAAAACTTGATGATTTTGACCAGCATCTACGAATACCTGAAAGACAAAATCGAGATGCGACACAAAACCGAAGTGTTGGATCTCGTGACCGAAAAAATCGAAGGCAAACATCATGTGAACGGCGTAGAGCTGAAAGACGGCACCCTTCTGTTCGCCGATAAAGTGGTCATCGTGCCCGGGCGCGACGGCTCCCACTGGTTGGGCCACATCCTCAAAAAACGCCGCGTCAAAATGAGCTCCAACCAAGTCGATGTGGGTGTGCGGGTGGAGACATCCAACTTGGTGATGGAAGAGATCAACGAACATCTGTATGAAGGGAAGTTTATCTTCAACACTTCCGTCGGCACCAAGGTGCGCACCTTTTGCAGCAATCCATCAGGACATGTGGTCGTCGAAAACCATTCCGGCATCATGTTGGCCAACGGACACGCTTACAAAGACCCCAAACTGGGCAGCGACAATACCAACTTCGCATTGTTGGTCTCCCACCAATTTGATGAACCTTTCGACCAGCCGACAGAATATGCACATGAGGTCTCCCGCTTGGCCAACCAATTGTCCAACGGCGGCGTGATCGTGCAGAAATATGGCGACATTAAAAAAGGACGCCGCTCCACGCCCAAACGGATCAAAGAAGGGTTCCTCAATCCGACGTTGAAAGAAGCCGTTCCCGGCGACTTGGGACTTGTTCTGCCTTACAACACCATGAAAAGTTTAATCGAAATGGTGGAAGCGCTGGACAAAGTCACCCCCGGAATCGCTTCCGAACACACCCTCTTCTATGGGGTGGAAGCGAAATTCTACTCCGCCCGACCGAAATTGAACGAACACTTTGAGTCAGAAATCGCCGGCCTCTACCTGGGCGGCGACGGCGCGGGAATTACGCGCGGCCTGGCTCAGGCCGGCGCCTGCGGGGTTTGGATCGCGCGCGACATCATCAACAAATTAGCTTAATCCCCCTGGCCCGCTCCATTCCGTGAGGCGGGATCTTTTCATCCCACGCCTTTTGCCCGGTTGCGCCGAACCACTGACGGATCGCGCTCTCCCAAGGTCGGGCGATCACCGCATCATCGGTCAGCCCACCCGAATGAGAAGGTGGGCCGTTTGCAACCAAACAAGTTCCTTCAGCACGGTAAACAAGACCTCCGCTGATTGGGTCGCCTCAACGGTGACTATCCACCTGGCATCAACACAATGCCTTGGAGCTGCCTCTTATCAATGGGTGCTCAATCATTTTTATATTTCATAATTCGATAATACATGGTTTTGTTCTTCAGTTTACGAAAATGGGACAAAATCGGAAATAGATTCGCTTCAATAATCCATACATGACCATTCTTGTCCAGTGCCATATCCAATCCGTAAATTCGGTGGCCCTCGAAAAAAGATTCTAATCTTCTTGCGGTCAATTTTGCGACCCTATCAATTTTGGACTGTAAAGTTTTTGTGGAGAGGTTTCGGATTGAAGATTTTTTCAGGGCCCTGTCAACTGGCATGACCGTTCCGTTGCTCCTGGAAATGTTGGAGACGATGTACCCTTTACCTGCGATTTTGGCGATTTTCCCAGTAACTTCCCATAAACGGGAGTATCTTCTGCGCTGTACAACGACCCTCATATCAAAAGGACGCTTGTTGACTGTGGGACGGGAAATTTTGCGTTGAACTACATACCTTCTGTCCCCCATTATTCTTTTTAAATATTGGTACGTGTTTTCTTTGCCTTTGATCGTCATCTTCCTGTTTTCATAATGTATCGCATACTCACCGTTTCCTATCGAAGAGACTTGAATGACGCCACTTCCCCGGCTCCCTTTTATCGGTTTTACGATTACATGTCTATATTTTTTTATAAGATTCCACAGTGAATCGCGCGTCATTAGCCTCGTTTCCGGTAAGTAAGGCAACAACTGCCTTGTTTCCATGAATCTATATTTCAACCATTTGTTTCTGGTTGCGTTTTCCATCAACTCTCCACCTTTCTCCATCGATCGTCGATGCCTCCAAGATAGCGTTCAAGCAATTCTAAAAACGTTTCTATATCCTTGTAGGTGATGTCCCCAATATTGGCGATCCTGAAGGTTTTCAATTCATCGAGTTTGCCAGGATATATGGTAATGCCTCTGGCGTAAAAATAATCATGCATTTCTTGAAAATCATAGTTAGCACAATCAGGTTCCACAATGGAAGTGACTATTTTGGAATGGCAGGTTTCGGGAACGATGTATGTCAACCCCAGCCGGATGATTCCCTTAATCAACGTTTCCCACGATTTCACATACCTTTTGTATCGTTCCTTCACACCTTCCCGCTTTAACTCTTCGATCGCTTGTTTAAGGGCATAAAGGGTTTGGACAGGAGGTGTAAACCGCATTTGCCGATTTTCCAAAAAATATTTATATTGAGCGTACAGATTCAGATAAAAATTTCTCGGTTTCTTCTGTTTCATACATTCCAATTTGCTTTTTTCCGCAATAACAAAAGCGACTCCGGCCATCCCTTGCAGGTTTTTGTTAGAGCTTGCCGCCAAATAACGGATATTCATTTCCTTCATTTGAATCGGAATGGCCGCAAAGGAACTCATGGCATCCACAATCATGTCGATTCGGTGTCGCTTGCATAATTCTCCAATCGCCTTTATATCGTTTAACAGCCCAGTGCTCGTCTCATGATGAACGACGGCAAGATGGGAGATGGTTCGGTCAGAAGTTTTGATCACCCTTTCCAAAGCATCCATATCGATGGCATCATCGGGAGGGCTAACAAACTCCAAGTAATGCAACCCATAGGCTTCAGCCATCTCACACATCCGTTTCCCATACGCTCCGTTATTGATAATGACCACAACATCATCATCTAAAACGGAACTAATGATGGATTCTACAGCCGCAGTTCCGGATCCACCGAACAATACCGTTGTGTAATGATCCGGATCGGCAACCAGCCGGGTGAGTTCCGTAGAAACATATTCCATCAATTGGCCGAATTCCGATTCTCGGGGGCAAATATCCGGTACCACCTGCGACCATTTCACACTGTCCGTAGTGGTGACTGGGCCGGGATTAAGCAAAATCGTTCTCTTTATTTTTCGCATAAATATCCCTCTTCCTCATTCCCCGATGGATGTATGTTTAAAAAAAACCGCAGGCGTTCTTTTACTTCATGCGGTTTGATCTTTGGACGGCCAAGCTTTTCTTTGGAATGTTTCGATATTCTCAAATATAAAAAAGTCAGCCCTTTTGTTTCCTTCCATTCCTTGAAGGAAGCTTCCAACTCTTTTAAATTGTGAACGTGCAGGGACTTCGTGTAACCGCAGGAAGCGGCAATATCCACGAAATGGATATTATGGGACACCGTGCTTTGGCCCCCTGTTGAATCATGTGCGTTGTTGTCAAGCAGAATATGAATCATATTGGGCGGATTGTAATAACCATTTGTCGCCAAGCTTCCCATACGCATGAGCAAGGAACCGTCCCCGTCAATCACGACAATATCCTTGTTATTTTGGGTCAATGACAAACCAAGTCCAAAAGAGCTGATGCATCCCATGGAACCCACCATGTATAGATTGTTGTGGGCATCTTCGATTTCATATAATTCCCGTCCAGTTTTTCCAGTTGTGGCAAGCTGCACAGTTTGGCGGTCTTTCAAGGAATTGATGACCGTCAACGCTTCATGCCTTGTTGGAAGCTGATTTTCCGCCTTACCCTGTACTTTTATTCGATTCAATTGAATGAAGGTTTGTTGTTTTTGCAAAGCCACTTCATCGAACGTCCCTTTTTTGACGACAAAGAAAAAGGGACGGTTCTGCTCAATATGCTGATTGGCTTGAACCAGTTTGCGCATGGCCTCCTCCATATTGCCAGGCAAATAATCCCATGGAACTTGCATCAAATCCAACAGTTTCGTTGTGATCCGGCCCATCAGTTCATGTTGCGGTTCATCGGGAATACCCGGTTCGCCCCGGAGACTGACAAACCCAAGCAGTGGGATTCGAAACGGATAGTTTAGAGATGTCAATGGCGAAACGGCGTTTGTCAGGCCCGAATTTTGCATGAGGACAACTGATTTTTTCCCCCCTAAATATGCACCGGACGCAATGGCGACCACATCACCTTCATTAGCAGCAGCAACGTAATCGCATTCGTTGATCGCATAATTGATTAAACTTTTCAAAAAAGAGCACGGAACCCCACTGAAAAAACCAAAACCCAATTTTTTCAGTTCTTTTCCAAACATTCTCGTATTGATCATAAGCTTTCACTCGAATCCATTTTCACCGAAGGAAGATATTTTCGTTCCGCCTCCTGAAGCTCATCGACCCTTTGAAGTCGGAACACCTCTTCAATGGTCGCAATTCTGCCTTCTGCTTGCACAAGGCTTTCCTCCCGAAAAATTTGGTCGGATATTTTTTTCATGGCGTCAATCGATGCCCTCAAATTATGGTTTGCCCAAATGACGAGGTTAACCCCCATCTCCTGAAACCGGCTTGAAGGAGTCGTATAATATTTGGTAGGCACAATCACGACTGGCAATCTACCCCCCCATTCTTTCATAAACGATTCGATTTCCACTATATCTGATCTTTTGCTGTGAATGAGTATGGCATCTGCACCCGCCTGCCGATAAGCCTCTGCGCGCCGTAACGCCTCCTCAAGGCCCCATCCCGCAATGAACGATTCCACTCTGGCCACGACCATAAAGTCTTTATCCGTTTGAGTGTCTTTCATTGCTTTAATTTTGCCGCAAAACTCATCAATATCGGCAAGTGGCTGGGCTTTGGTGTCAAGGAAGGAGTTGGTTTTCGGAAACTGTTTATCTTCAATACACACCCCTGCAATTTGGCGCTGTTCCAACTTCTTTACCAACCGCCTGGCATTGTTGAAGTTTCCAAAGCCCGTATCCCCGTCAAGCAAAATCGGTATCGACGTAGCGTCGCTCATAAATTCCAAAACATCCAACACCTGCGTCCAGGAAGCCTCATTGTTGTCCCTTACACCCATTGCTGCTGAAATGGATAATCCGCTGGCCCAAATCCCTTTAAATCCGGTCTCTTCGACGATCTTAGCCGACAGGCCATTATGGGCTTCCATCAAAAAATCCAAATTTTCAGAATGAATCAGATGTTTTAATTGGCTGGTTTTTTTCATAGAAATCTCCTTTCTGTCCCTGCGCCAGCAATCATATGACCAACTACGAGGTATACTGTTTTCGGGCCTTTTCTTTTCTAATCACCCATCAAGGTTCCAACTCCTTAAAAAAATCAATGTAATGTCTGAATCAACCGCTTGTTTTTCTTTATTATAAACAGCATCTTCTTATCGGGAAGTTGATTGAACAACTTATGCCCTGGTCTTGTATTGGCTTCAATGATCCAGAGACGACCGCTTTTCTCTATTCCAAAATCAATTCCCAGTTCGCGAATACCGGAATGTCGTTTATTAAGCGTTTCAGCAATGATGGATGATAAGTTTGCCATTTCATTTAGAGTATGATTCACTTTTCTTCTGTTGTTCCTAAAAAGGTGTGAGAGCACTTTATTTAACGATTCTCCATGCCCTCCTTTGTGGTAATTTGTAACATAACGGTTCGGAGCGGCCACACGGGCAAGCATGCCGGAAATGACCCATTTCGAATAAGGTTTCTGCATGTACACTCTAATATCAAAAATCGATCCACGGTATTTGGCCAATCGAAGTCCCCTCTGCACAAGATACTGTTGAGATGGTTTTTGATGGGACCGAATTGCACTATACACGGAGTCAGAACTGACATACTTGCGTTTTTGACCGAAACGAACCTCATAACCGTTGCGTTTCCGTTCAACTCTGATGATTCCTGCTCCACCACAGCCGTGATTAGGTTTGACAAAGATAGAGGAATAGGATCTCAGCATTTGTAAATGACTTACAGGGGTAAGCCAATGGGTTTCAGGCAAATATCGACGCAATACGGGGTGTTTCAACATCTCTCTGTGCTTAATCATTTTTCCAATTGCCATTTCTCCCACATTCCTTCATTTTTATAATGCATGTATATTAATCCAGTTCAAAAAATGGAAGGGTGTTTTCATTATAAGGAGAAAACAATTTTATTGGGTTATTTATCATAAGAAAACCTTCCCAGAAGGAACAGGGGAGGTTATTTGTTTTAGTTCCAAATTGAATTCAATGAAACGCGGGTGATGCCATGCTTCACACAAACAAGCCCACCCGAATGGAAAGGTTGGCTTGTCCGGCCAGGCTAACGACCTTTTATCTCAACAGAAGCAACGTCACGGGGTTTCCGATTGGACAGGTAGCTGTGACAGATCATGCCAACCACAACCAAACCCATCCCCAACCAGGAACACAGCGAAGGGAGGGCCGTTTGCAACCAAACCAGTTCCATCATCACGGTAAACAAGACCTCCGCTGATTGGGTCGCCTCAACGGCGGCCAACTGCTGCATATTCCCCTTCACCATCTCCGTCGCTTGGAAAAATAGGACCGTGGCGATCACCCCGGAACAAAGGGCCACCACCAACGATTGGAAGAGTTGCCCCCCCGCTCGGCGCCCCCACCGTCAGCGCGCCGTAAAGGGAAAGCACCAACCAAAATGGCAAACTGGCCAGGGTCATGCCCAGCACGCGCTGATAAGCGTCCAACTCGCCTCGGCACACCTCCATCATTTTCCGATTTCCCAGCGGATAAGCAAAAGAGGCGATCACCACGGGAATGACGCCCAATCCGATTTCTTTGGGGGAGAGGTGGTGAGCGTACTCCAGTTGCATCAACGCAATGCCGACCAAGATCAGTCCGGATACCGCCAAAGCCAGCATGGGAATTCTCCCTCTGATTGTCTCCAACCCTTGTGAGGTCTCCACCTTCTGCGAAAAGAGCGGCGCCAATAAGGTGCCGGAAATAATCGTGATCTGCCACGTTCCCGCGATTAACCAGCCGGAACCATAAGCGGCGGCAAAGCACATGGGGGCATAAAAGAGGCCAAACCCGACCACACTCCACCCCAACCAGGCCAGTGGATGGGTTCGCATATGGGTTAAGAGCGGCCTCACATTTCCACGGACACCCACGATAAGGAGAAGAAAGGGTACCATAAACAAATAGCGCAACGACGCACTCCAAATCCAACTTCCCCCCGATAATTGCATGGCGCGGTTCAACACAAAGGTAAACGCAAAAAAGAACGCCGCGACAATCCCAAGCAAAATGGGACGCAAGCCTCATCCCCCCATCGTTTCGCCAAGCAGCAATTGTATTTTTGGCTGAATGATTAGATTTTTTACACAAAAACATTCTACCACAAAAAGCGGTAGAACATTTATTTGTATAGAATAATAATATTATTTTATGATCGTTTCTTATTTTATCGTTGAAGTCATTGGTTGCCGTTGCATTTCCGCCTGCAAGAAGTAGCCGAGTAGCAAACACGGCACCGTCATCCCTGCCATCAACAAGAACGGCAACTGGGGAGAGAGTGTGTAAACGTAGCCGCAAAGGATGGTTAACAGCCCGGTGGAGAGCCCCATGGCCAACGAGGCGTAAGCCCCTTGCGCCGACGGGATGTACTCGTTCGACACGCGCTCATTGACAAACCTCATGAAAGCAAAATGCGTCAAGCCGAAGGTCATCGAATGCAACACTTGCGACACGATAAACACACCCGCATCGGGAAACAGATAGATTCCACCCCAACGAACGATGGACGACAGGGTGGCGATGATAAACATCGTGGCGATCGGGACCCTCGTCATGACACGATTGGCCACATAAAAAAAGACGATCTCGGCAACGACCGCCACAATCATAATCAAGCCGATATAGGTGTTGTCGATCCCCAATTTTTGCAGATATACCACGCCATAGCTGTTATAGGCCGCATGCGCCCCTTGCAACAAGATGCATATGAGCAGGCACAAGGCAAAGGGACGCGACTTAAACAGCGTAAGCATCGACACCCTGCCGGTGTTTGACGCTTTGGCTGTAAAACCGGTCGTCACACCTGTATAAGAGTGGAGAAAGACGGCAATCAGCCCCAGCAACAACAAATAAAGCGTACTGGCATCCCCCAGTTTGGACGTAACCACTCCCGTCACATATAACCCCACAATATACCCGGCCGAACCCCACAACCGGCTCCGGCCATAATCAATCTGCTTGTCTTTGGCCAACAGATTGGCTATGGTTTCATTCATTGGCAACAGCAAAGGATAGATTAAGGCGAATAAAACGGTAACGAGCAAAATGGGCATAAACCCCTCAAACGGAATAAAGCCGAGCAAAATAACCACCGCAAGGAGCGGAAACCACCGCGCCAAGGTGCCCAAGGGAAACAACTGGCACAATGCCGGATACACATACAAGGTCGCAATCGACCGGACAATTAAGCTCAAGGAGACAAACAAGCCGGCCTCCTCAATCGAAAACCCTTTGGTCGCCAGCCAGGCTGTCCAATACGGGATAAAAACACCCCAAGTGAAAAAGAAGATAAAATACTGCAATGACATGCCTATTTGTTTATTCATTCCTTTTCCCCAACTCCCTAAACAGATAAAGCCGACCTTCTAAGCAGGTCGGTTGTTTTTGCGCGATGATCTGTCATCAGACCACCCATGTTATTTTTGTGATCCAGAATAGTATTCTTCCAATACGATTCCTTTGGCTTTGATCTCCTGAGCCATCTTTTTTCCCACATAACGAATATGCCAAGGCTCGTACCCATAACCGGTCACATCTTCTTTACCTTTGGCATAGCGAATGATAAAGCCAAATTCATGCGCATGCGCGGCCAACCATTCGCCTTCCTTTGTCCCGGCAAACGCCTCCACCAAACGGAGTCCCACACTGCGACTGGACACATCCATCGCCAATCCGGTTTGATGCTCGCTGTGTCCCGGCAGAGCATTGTATTTGACCGTACTGGCTTTCCCTTTTCTCTTCAAGGCGGATTCATATGTCGCCTGCTGTCTTTTATATGACCGGTAACCGGAAACGGCAACCAATTCAATCCCTTGCCGATCCGCTTCGTCAAACAATTGCTCCAACGCGCGCGCCGCTTCTTTGCGCATCAGTTTCTTCTCGTCTCTCCCCCACGATGAGAATGGCACCCTTGGTTGCACCAAGTCAGCGGGCTCATAATCGGCCGGCAGGGCCCGTTGTTTATTGACTAACACCGCAACGGAAGCCGGATTGGACGGGATGGGCATCGCCGTCTTCTCTTCGGGTGTTGGTCGCTGCACGGGGGTTTGATTGGATGCCACCGTCTCTGTCGGTTCTTTTGATTGTTGTTTGGAAGCGGCCAACAGCTCCGTGCATCCGGTCAGGAGAATGGTCACCCCCAAGACAACGGCGGTCATTTTCGTCAGTTTGTTTCCACTCTGCACATGCTCCCCTCCCACTCTCTTACAACGACATCTATATGAATGTGCTGTATTCTCTTTTCTCTCTAATATTAAATAATAACTTAAAATGAAAGGATATATAAGTGGAAATCGGAATCGTTAGCAAAATGACCAAATCTTTTTCTTCCACTTTAACTTTACAAATTTTTGCTGGCTGAAAGCCCACGGTTTCAATCGTGGGATGAAAGACGGCGTTGCTCGGTATCCCCATAAAGGGGATGCTTAGAGCAACTATTTTTTATCTTTTGATGTTGCAGTTTGCGGATCGAACAGTTAGGATCTGGATATGGAACAAGGAACTGGTGACCGAAATTTGTGAAGATAATGAATGGATAATTGTTGCTATGGAAGTCATGCCTGATCATTGTCATTTGTTCTTGAACTGTCTTCCCACTCATTCACCATCGGATATCATGGCAAAAGTGAAAGGAGTGACTTCAAGAAGACTGAGACAAGAATTTAAACACTTGTCCCATCTGGTAAGTCTTTGGACACGTTCTTTTTTCGTTAGTACAGAAGGAAATGTATC
>NZ_JBHTBW010000056.1:0-4954 GCF_042665195.1 Laceyella putida | reverse complement strand
TTTAGCTGACGGATACGAATCGGTCGAGGGCTTATCCTACACATAGATCTCTCCCATTTGCAACACGCTTTATTCCAATCTAATTTTCAAGGTGTGGCCTGTTGTTCTTGGCGGGTTTCTCCAGCTTTAGAACAACTGCACTCCGCAAATTCTTTGCGGAGTTTCCATATGGTGTCTTTGATAAATTTAACACATGTGCCCTTAGCTCAGCTGGATAGAGCGTTTGACTACGGATCAAAAGGTCGGGAGTTCGAATCTTCCAGGGCACGCCACTTTTGTCTAGTGACGATGGCGGAGGGGATCCACCCGTTCCCATACCGAACACGGAAGTTAAGCCCTCCAGCGCCGATGGTACTTGGGCCTAAGCCCCGGGAGAGTAGGTCGTTGCTAGGCAATGGAAAGCCGGTATCCAAAGGATATCGGCTTTTTTTGTATAAATGCATCGGGTGTTAACCTATAAGTGAAAACCAAAAAAAGGGATTTAAAAGACGGGTTTATTACGAATAAAAAGATAGACAACAAATTTTTCATATATTCTTACGGGAGGGGATGTCATGGTAAAAAAGGGATAAGCATCTTCGTTGCGTTGGCCCTGGCATTTTGTCCGTTGACCTTTTCAGCAGTTGATGCGAAG
This sequence comes from Laceyella putida, assembly GCF_042665195.1. Taxonomy (NCBI): domain Bacteria; kingdom Bacillati; phylum Bacillota; class Bacilli; order Caryophanales; family Thermoactinomycetaceae; genus Laceyella; species Laceyella putida. The sequence goes on along the minus strand of NZ_JBHTBW010000056.1, from coordinate 4,320 downwards.
GGGGACACTACAAACAAAAAGAGCAACATGATGCAAGAAAGCAAAAGGAGGGTGGAGACGAAGATACAGCACATCCTTGAACGGATCAAAGAGCAAGAGAAATCCGTTAGCAAGGCAAATGAGGCACAAGTGGTTGAAGTGTTGCATTACAATGGAATGGTTGATCATTATACCACGCATGTTTATCGTTTTTCTGTCAAGGAGCCAGGAGAACTCACGACGCAAATGAACCATATAGGTGTCTTTGCCACATTGTATGATAAGGACTTCAATAAACATTCCTTGTGGGGTTATTTACCTGTGGGCGAATATACCCTAGTTGTAACCAAGAATTTTACTGAGCCTGATGAGGAACTGGATTATGAAGTGAACATTTCCGGGGCATTATTTACGGCATTTTCTACAGATGAACCCACTTTGGATGTTACGGGTTTCCCATCGCATAACCCTCGCTTATCCAGAATGAACCCGGAAATCGCATTGGAAGGAACGACCGATGCTGATCAAGTGTTTGTGGAACAAAATCATACAGATATCATTGATTTGACCAGTCCTACTTTTAGAAAGTGGGTGTCAGTAGAACCGGCCGTAAATCGATTTGATTTCTATGCCTCCTCTTCCGCAAGCAAAAACTGGGTAGTTGCGACTTATTTCCCTGTTTGGCCAGGAGTGGAGCGGCTTGATGGAAAAGATCGTTATGAAGTGTCTACCCGAGTCAGCTGGGAATTAAAAAGATATCTTGGAGAACGGTTGGATACGATTGTGCTGGCCCGTGGGGACGTGTTCAGTGACGCATTGTCAGCTTCGTCACTGCATTGGCATCTGGACTATCCCTATGTCGCTGAACATCCTTACTTGGGAACACATCCCGTTTTACTAACTACACCCAGCGCTTTGCCAGAGTCGGTCAAAACCCATATTAAAATCCTGGCGCCGCGCAAGGCCATTATTCTCGGGGGAACCGATTCAGTCTCCACCCATATCGTATTTCAGCTGAAAAAGCTAGGCGTTTCCGAAGTGGTGCGCTTGGATGGGAAAGATCGTTTTGAGGTATCAGCCAAGGCCGCTCTCCAATCGCTCAGTGGCGCCGGATCGGCGACAGCCTATGTGACCAATGGACTGATTTATTCGGATGCATTGTCTGCGTCGGGATATGCGGGTGCGGGCAAACCCTTACTGCTTGTTCAAAAAGATCGAATTCCCGAAACCGTGGCCAATGTTGTCAAAAATCGGGTTATCAATGAGTTTGTCATTGTAGGTGGACCTTCCTCTGTCTCGGATGGCGTGATAGCGCAAATCAAGAAGTTGAATCCGTCCGCTTCAGTGCTACGCATCGGCGGGGCCAATCGGTTTGAAGTATCCACAAACATGGCGAAATATCATTTCAACAATAAAAAGATATCGAATATCAAACTGGCGCGCGGGGATGTTTTTGCCGATGCCTTGACAAGCAGTTCGCTGGCCGGCTACGAGCATGGACCCATCTTATTGACCATGCCAAGTAAATTGGATATATCCGTTAAAAATTTTATCAGTTCCCATTGGTATGAGTTGGATTATGTTCATATTTTGGGGGGAACTGATTCTGTATCAAGTGAAATAGAACACTTTATAGACGGATTGATCAGAGACTAGCATTTAACTGCTCGTGGGCGTTGCACGAGCAGTTTATTATTTTTTAGCAAGAAAATACAATATTCACTATTATAAAACTTATATCAATCTACTTGTCATCCTAGTTGATCCATGCTAATATAACAGAGTCGCCGCTGGTCGAGAGAATAATTTCCAGCGGAGGAAATAGATGGAAACTTGGCCCGTTGGTGAAGCGGTTTAACACACTAGCCTTTCACGCTAGCATGCAGGGGTTCGAATCCCCTACGGGTCACCAACATGGACGGTTAGCTCAGCTGGGAGAGCATCTGCCTTACAAGCAGAGGGTCGGCGGTTCGATCCCGTCACCGTCCACCATGGGGAGCTGTGGTGTAGAGGCCTAACATGCCTGCCTGTCACGCAGGAGATCGCGGGTTCGAATCCCGTCAGCTCCGCCATTTATCTTGGCGGCCGTGGCGAAGTGGTTAACGCACCGGATTGTGGCTCCGGCATTCATGGGTTCGATTCCCATCGGTCGCCCCACTTCACCTTTTAATAATGAGATTGGCTCGGTAGCTCAGTCGGTAGAGCAGAGGACTGAAAATCCTCGTGTCGGCGGTTCGATTCCGTCCCGAGCCACCATTTTTGATTTATGGAGAGATGTCCGAGCTGGCCGAAGGAGCACGATTGGAAATCGTGTAGGCGGGCAAAACTCGCCTCGAGGGTTCGAATCCCTCTCTCTCCGCCAACAACAGATAACCATCTTGGTAACGGAAGCGAAAGCGAAGTTGCTAAGATGGTTTTTGTTTTGTATTTCGAAATAAATGAGTCAACCTCAACAGGGAAATGTTATAATTTTGGTATAAATTGCTTTTTGGTTTGATCTTCATAGATGACAACTAATCAATCAGGTTCCGTTCAGCTGATATCTAAACTATTTAGATAAATATATTTAGTTAAGAGGTGGGAGCGTGAAAAGCGATCGCAAAAAAGTGACTATGGCTATGTTGATTGCTACATTTTTGGCGGCGATTGAGGTGACGATTGTCAGTACAGCGATGCCCCGCATTGTGAGCGAATTGGGGGGAATCCAGTATATCAGCTGGGTCTTTGCTGTCTATCTTCTCACCTCCACGGTCGCTACCCCAATCTTTGGCAAGTTGGCCGATCTTTATGGTAGGAAACGCATTTTTCATGTGGGAGCGGCCATCTTTCTCGCTGGCTCGATGTTGTCGGGATTATCACAGACCATGAGCCAGCTCATCTGCTTCCGCGCGCTGCAAGGGATTGGCTCGGGCGCGATTATGCCGGTGACGTTTACGATTATCGGCGATATTTATCCTTATGAAGAGCGCGCTAAAGTGCAAGGCTGGTTTAGTTCGGTGTGGGGGCTTTCAGGACTCGTGGGGCCTCTTGTCGGGGGATTCTTGGTTGATTTTGTGTCTTGGCGCTGGATATTTTATCTCAATCTGCCATTTGGGATTGTATCCATCATCCTGGTGTCGCTGTTTCTGAAAGAAGGAGGGGAAACGGAGCGACGTCAGATTGATTATTGGGGCGCATTGACGTCTACATTGGGAATTTCCGCTTTATTGCTAGCTCTCAATACGGGGGGCGTGGTCTATCCCTGGGCTTCTGCCCCCATCATTGGCTTGTTTTTGGTGGCGGTTTTGCTGATTGGGTTGTTTTTGTATATTGAGGCAAATGTGTCTGAGCCTATGTTGCCATTGAGCTTATTTAAAATTCCCGCGATTGCGGCCTCCAATATAGCGGGTTTCTTTGTCTCATCCGTTCTTATCGCCCTGACGGTATATTTACCGCTCTGGGTGCAAGGGGTTCATGGGCAGGGGGCTACGGGATCTGGGCTTACTCTTCTCCCCATGTCGCTAGGCTGGCCGGTGGGAGCGGTCATCGGAGGCAGGCTCATGCTTAGAATCGGTCCACGCCGCACAGTCATGGCCGGCCTACTGTTGATTATTTTTGGGACCATATGGTTGACGATGGCAGATGCCTCAACACCGGAATGGGTTCTTGCGGCAATCATGTTGGTTGAAGGGTTTGGTTTCGGCTTTTCCATGACGGTGTTTACGGTGATTGTGCAATCTTCGGTCGGATGGCACCAGCGTGGCACGGCTACAGCGGTGAACACCTTATTGAGATCGCTTGGTCAGACGGTCGGGGTTGCCGTATTTGGCACGATGTTTAATCGATATATGATTCGTTATATGGAGAGACAGTCCGCTGCGGTTCAGGTGGATATTGACCAACTGAACCAATTGCTGGAACAACATGAGACACTATCGGTTTCCCCAGATATGGTTCAGCTGTTAAAAGGCGCCCTCGTGTTTGGATTGCACCATATTTATCTCATTTTATTGGGGATTGCATTGTTCAGCTTTATCTTTGTGTTTTGGTTTCCCAATCACAAACCTCAGACAAACCATGTGGGAAGTGCGGTGAAAGAAACGCCGTAAGGGTAGAAACTACAAACATGATTCCCAGCGAACAGGCCTTAGAAGGCAAACCGTCTCGTTGGGATTTTCTTTTTCTGTGCTATGCTGATTGAAGAGGGATAATGAAATAGATTTTTTAATAAAAGTATTGACTTGGAGCATGGGAAGATGATAAGATCATATTTGTCGCCGCGAGAGCGACACTAAAGAATGAAGTGTTCCTTGAAAACTAAAGAGTGAACGTGACCTGTCAATTCGATGTGACACTTCGGTG
>NZ_JBHTBW010000055.1:0-976 GCF_042665195.1 Laceyella putida | reverse complement strand
AGCCCTCCAGCGCCGATGGTACTTGGGCCTAAGCCCTGGGAGAGTAGGTCGTTGCCAGGCACCAACCAACCCACTTCAGAATGAAGTGGGGTTTTCTTTTGTTCAACTGATCGGTAAGAGATATAAGTTAATCGTAGCGAAGATGGACAAAACCAATTTTGCAAATAAATTGAATATTATATGATTAAAGAGTGAATGTTGCAAATGAAAGAATTCCATCCATTGACATAAAAAAGGGTGTGTTAGTAATATTTGAATTGAGAAAATAATAGGGCAAGGGGAATATTTCCAATAGTAAAAAATGGTTTCGTTGAGTGCGTTGGTATTGACGTTGGTGTTGACCGTACTGCCAGCTTATGCAGCATCCACTTCCGTATCTCTTAAAGTGGATCAATTCAATGCAAAAAGTTCATTTATCAAAGCCTCTGGCTCGTTAAGCGTTGAAGTGGTAAACACGGGAAGCAAACCAATTGGATATAAGTGATCAAAGGTCAAGGAAACGGGTTAGCTTTGGAGCCTTTGAAAAGACATTCCCCTGTCTAAAGGCTGGGTGTGGTCAATGAAGTATAAGCTGGTGAGTTTTGTGGAGAGACAACCTCAATGAATCGTTAAAAGGGATCGCATCCAATCACGTACCCTTTGCTGTTCTTGAATAGTGTTTTTGAGTAAATGGAAATAATCCATTTGATAAGGGATCATCGCTTAGATCGAATGATTCCTCCTTGTTTTTTAATGGAATAAATAAATTTAAATATAATAGTTGACATCCAAGGGCAAACGTTGTATATTTAATTTCGTTGCTTACGCAACTTGCACAAACCCATTTCGCTTTAAACCATCAAAAAAAGATGTTGACAAGCGAAAGAGGACATGATAAGATGGAATACGTCGCCGCAAGAGCGACGCTAAAGAATGAAGTGTTCCTTGAAAACTAAAGAGTGAACGTGACCTGTCAATTCAATGTGACACTTTGTGT
>NZ_JBHTBW010000054.1:0-2703 GCF_042665195.1 Laceyella putida | reverse complement strand
AGGAGCTCTTACGAGCTAAATGAACGAACACTTTTTCAGGTCACGCTTACTCACTCTTTAGTTTTCAGGGAATGCGCATTGCGCCTTTGATCCATGGTGATCAAAGGCGTTTTTTATTTTTTTGCATTCGTTATACCGAATCGAACAGGAGGGATTTTCAACGAGTTTGTCATAATTGATCTGCGATGGCTGTAAGTTGAATTTGATAACAGAATATTTTAAAATGTAATTATAAGACATTCACAGATGCAGAAATTTTTGCTACCAACTAAATGATCAAAAACGATGACAAGGATCACTCGCCCTCCGGTTGCCGAAAAAAAAGGAGACGACGTGGTTCTTTTTTATTTTTACAAGAAAACCGTTTCCGCGATGTGAACCTTCTTGCCGGAAACAGGTTCCGTTACACGACTAACAATGAGATGACTGTTGTCTGGATGGGACAGCGGAGTTGATCCGAAAAAGAGGGCAATGAGGCAATCGGCCATAGAGAATCAGGGCTTTCAGGATAGGAGAAGGGGGTTCCGACGTGATCAATACATTCTCTGTCAAAAGCAGGTGGCAAGCGCAACAAGAACTGCGTGGTCGGCAAGTCGATGTGCTGATTATCGGAGGGGGAATCACAGGTGCGGGGATTGCCTTGGATTGCCAGTCACGGGGGCTTGAAACGGTGCTGGTTGAAATGCAAGACTTCGCATCGGGCGCTTCCGGCCGTTCCACGAAGTTGATTCATGGCGGGTTGAGATACTTAAGAAAAGGAGAGTTTAAGTTAGTCAAAGAAGTCGGACGGGAGCGGGAGATTGTTTATGAAAACGGGCCGCACATTACGATGCCGGAACGAGTGGTTCTGCCGATCATAAAAGGAGGGGCGTATGGCAAATATTTAACCGCTTTGGGATTGACGCTGTACGACCAACTTGCTCAAGAGAAGAAGAAGGAGCGGTTTCGCTGGCTAAGCAAGACTGAACTGTCGGAGCAAGAGCCGCTTCTACGCGTAGAACGGGTAGTGGGGGCGGGACAGTACATGGAGTACCGCACAGACGACGCCCGGTTAACCATTGAAGTGATTAAAAAAGCAATTCGCTTTGGAGCGAAAGCATTTAATTATATGAGAGTGGAAGAGTTCTTGTATGAACAGAAACGAATTGTGGGAGTAAAAGTCAGAGACCTACTGATTAATAAAGTGTTCTACTGGTATGCGCGGAAAGTGGTCAATGCCACTGGCCCATGGATTGATAAACTTAGGAAAAAGGAAGGAATGAAACAAGATAAGCGCGTTGTTTTAACCAAAGGAGTTCATCTCGTCGTTGCTCATGATAAATTGCCGTTGCGTCAACCTGTTTATTTGCCGCATGTGGACGGTCGAATGATATTTGCGGTTCCGCGGCAAGGTAAAACGTATATTGGCACAACAGATACAGTTTATCATGGAGACCTTTCCCATCCGAGAGTAACCCGAGACGATCGGGATTATTTGATCCATGCAATCAATGAGGTATTTTCGCCTGTGCATTTGCGGAGCGAGGATATAGAAACGTGTTGGGCTGGTGTGCGCTCCCTAATATTGAAGAAGGGGAAAGCCATCTCCGATATTTCCCGTAAAGATGAGCTGTTTTTATCCTCATCGGGGTTAATATCCGTAACGGGAGGCAAATTGACGGGTTATCGAAAAATCGCACAAAGGGTGACCGACCTTGTAGCGAAGGAGATCCAGCAAGAGACCAAACGGCGATTTCGTTCATGCTTCACTCAATATATTTGTGTATCGGGCGGTGAAGTGGGCGGGGCGGATCGTTTTGCCGCTTTTGTGAAGAGTAAGGTGGAGCTGGGCAAGAACCTGGGCATGTCGGAATGGGAAGCTGAGGAACTGGTGCGTCGGTACGGCTCTAATGTGGATGCGGTGTTTGACTGGGTGAAAAAGCAACCCTTCCAAGACAAATGGGGTTTGCCGCCGAACTTGTACGCTTCGTTGATGTATGGATTAGAACAAGAGATGGTAGTGACCCCAACCGATTTTTTTATGAGACGCATCGGGGCTATGTATTTTGAAATTGACTTGGTTAAGAAATGGAAAGAGCCTGTTACGGCCTTGATGAGCCAATACCTCAAATGGAATAATGAACAGACGCAAAAAGCAATGAAGCTGTTGGAGAAGGAAATTCGGATCGCGACGGAAGTGATTTGAACAGAGGGTCTGGATGTGAGGGAACGGAACATCAGGTGGGCGGATAACAGTGTTTTTTGTCTCGGCGGACGTCGGCCAAAGAGAACGTAGTTAGCATTGTTGCCTCATGGTTTGGCATAAAACCGCCATACGTGGTGATCGCAGAATGCATAGGTGTGGACAACATCGTTCAAATGCCAGCACTGGCCATTTTTATCGAGGGACTCGGCTCACCTTTTTTTCTTTAGGGAAAGTTACCAAGGTCTTTAAATATAAAGAGCAGAAATGATAACCGAAGCTTTTGCGTGAACCCATTTCCGACTTGGTCGGAAAGATTTTTTATAAAAAAAGGGTTGCATTTGTTTTTTGACCATGTTATATTATTTCTTGTCGCCGCGATGCGGTGATCACAAAAAACAACGCACCTTGAAAATTAGATATGGAATAAAGCAACGAGGGTAAGAAGGAAGCATCGAAACGACCTTCTTACACTTTCAGTCAAGTTGCAAATCACCGGAGAGATACCGAGCGGCATAGCG
>NZ_JBHTBW010000053.1:0-19661 GCF_042665195.1 Laceyella putida | reverse complement strand
TCCCTTTTATATACAAAAACCCTGCGATCAACAAAGTTGATTCGCAGGGTTTGTCAACATTCTCAAGCCAGACAGTCTGATGACTGTCTGGCTTTCTTCTGTTATATTCATTTTGCCTGTGGCTTCACTTCTTCTTTTCCCGTTTCGACTTTTTCGACCGCTGAAGCCGTTTCAGTCACCGTCGTCGCCGCTTGAGGTTTGTCTTTCTTATCGTCATCATCCATCAAGCCATTCGTCGCATTTTTAAATTCGCGAATCGACTTTCCAAGCGCGCGTCCCAGATCAGGCAACTTTTTCGGTCCAAACAGAATGAGGGCCACCACAAAAATCAGAATCCATTCCCATCCGTTAATGCCCATCTATTTCCCCCCTTTAGGCAAGGAAGCAGGTGATGATTCACTCTATAGTATTATACATCCATTTTCTGTTTATGAAAAAGAGAAAGGAAAATGGAAGATTCTCTTACACACTGGATGTTCCTTTCTTTTTCTTCATCCATTGGAACAAAAAGTAGATACCCAGCAACACAGCAGCCCCCACGCCAATTGGGGTCATATAAGGAGCAGCCACTTCTTTGATTTGTTTCCAGTTGTTTCCGAGAACCATGCCCAAATACAAAAACAACACGGACCAAGGGATGACGGCCAAGGTCGTCAACAGGGCAAACTTGCCGACGGGCATCTTGGCGATCCCGGCGGGAATCGAAATCGCATGGCGCACCACGGGGATAAACCGTGCCCCGAAAATCACGCCCGTCCCATAACGGTCGAACCAGCTTTCCGCCACATCCAGATGATGCTGATTAATCAAGACATATTTTCCATACCGCTCAATCAATGGGCGTCCACCGTAGTAACCGGCCCAGTATAAGAAAAGCTGCGCCAATACGCCGCCGATGGTTCCCGCGATCACCGCTCCGGCAAAATGAATCTCTCCGCTGGCGATCAAGAAACCCCCATAAGCCAGCACAATCTCACTTGGAATCACTTCCACCATCAGACCCAGGGCGATTCCCAGGTATCCCAAACCCATGAGCCAATCCAGTACTGAGTAAATGATTTCGTTCATCTAATTCTCCGTCCCTACCTTCAGCTTCACTCATTTCCCCACACAATGATCATATCGAACGATAGAAAAAGCGTCTACCATCCCTCTAAAGATGTCACAAATTAGCGATAGGTGACCGCCGATCATCGGTCAAACCCGAAAATAAAAAAGTACTGTTTCCCACAGTACTTTTCTGATGATCGGCAGCCCTTACGGAGAGGCCGAGACCCATTTCGCGCAAACGTAAGAGTACTGTTCCGCACAGTACTCTTCGTGTTAGCCCACACTTTTATTCATCAGCTTGGTCAACTCTTTTTTTTGCTCTTGCGAACAAAGTGCCAGCGCCTGCATGATTTTTGTTTGCCAGTCTTCTTCCCGCACCAATTGTTCATCAAGCCGTTGTTGTTGTTGTTTCATCGATACGATCTCATGTTTGATCTCTTTCACATCGCGTTCGATCCCGATCAGGCGGTGTTCCCAATTCTCCATCCGCTGCTCCAAGCGCACCATCTCTTCATGCATCCGGTTCATGTCTGTCTTTAATTGCTCGACGCTCGCTCCTTGGACATCCAATCGTTCAAGTACCGCATAGATGAGCGATTTGATCTCCTCCATAACCATCAGCCCCAGACCCTCTTTAATCTCGTTCGCTTTCTCTCTCATGTACATTATATGACAAATGATCCTTCCAAAATTTGTCTATCCTGCTAACTTTTTCTCCAACTGCCGGCTCGCTTGGGAAAGGCTGTAATTAATCACAAAGTAGATCAGCGACACGAAGATCAAGAGAGGCACCGTCATATTATAGTACCGGTTGTATACGATCTGGGCATTATGCATCAATTCAGGCAAAGAGATGGCCACCGCGAGGGAGGTGTCTTTGAGCAAGGAGACAAATTGGCTCACCATGGGTGGAATCATCCGTTTTAAAGCTTGCGGCAAAACGATGTACCACAGGGTCTGCACATAGGTCAATCCAGATGCCCTTGCCGCTTCGATCTGCCCCTTGTCAATGGAATTCAAGCCACTGCGCACAATCTCTCCCACCAGCGAAGAAGTGAAAATCGTCATGCTGATAATGACCGATGTGGTGATCGGCAGCTCCCAACCCCATTCTTTAAAGCCGAAAAATCCAAAGAAGATGATCAAGAGAAGCGGCAAGTTACGGATCGTCTCGATATACAGCGTCGCGATTTGGGATAGCACCGGCAATTTCGTATAACGCAAGGTGCCCAAGATGATTCCAAAAATAAAGCTGAACAGAATCGAAAAAAACGCGACTTCCAAAGTGACCAGCAATCCCTCAAACAAGGTTTGTATAATGTCCGGACGCGTCAAAAATGAAAAATCCATCCGTTCTCCCCCTATCCTATCTCGCTTCCTTCTTCATCCAACGGCGTTCCAAGTAATTGACTAAGAGACTGAGCGGAATCGTCAGCACCAAATAGACGACGGCAACGAAGAGATAGACCGGTGTCACATCCGATTCCGTCGTCGCCTGATCGGTGAAGTACATCAATTCACCGCCCGCGATCACAGCCAAAACAGACGAGTTTTTCACCAGATTGATAAATTGGTTGCCCAGCGGCGGGATTATGAGTTTGAACGCCTGTGGCAAAATAACGTGAGTCATCGCTTGAATATAGGTTAAGCCGGAAGAACGCGCCGCTTCCATCTGCCCGCGCGGCACGGATTGAATGCCCGCCCGAATCACCTCAGCGATATAGGAACTGGTGTAAATGGATAAACCAATCGTCCCCACCATAAACTGCGAAAACTTGATCCCCACTGCGGGCAAAGCGAAAAAGACAAAGAAAATTTGCGCCACGAGGGGGGTATTGCGGATAAACTCGACATACGCCGTTCCGAACCCCTCCAGTAATCTGACACCGGAGATGCGGAAAACGGCAATGACCGTCCCCAAGATGAGACTAAAAATAAGTGCGAGCAAACTAACGGAAATGGTCGTCCATAATCCATCGTAGAATTCTTCCCCGTAAGACTCCAAAAAGCTGAAATCCACCTTCACACCACTCCTTTCAACCATCCTTCTCTAATGGAAACTCCGCCTGCGAAAGCACTTTAGCAAAAACCCCCGGGGGCGGAGTAGCGTCATACTGAACAGGGGATGTTCCCATTCATTCACCTGTTGGGAACAAGCTGGAAACATCCCCGTTTTGAAGCTGGTGTATCTACTTATTTGCTGGGCGAGGCTTGTACCGCTTCACGCGGCAAATCTTTTGGCGGCTCTTGTTTGAACCATTTCTCATACAACTTGCCGTAGGTGCCATCTTGAATGATGTCATCCAGGAATTTATTTACATACGCTTGCAACTCTGTGTTGCCTTTCTTGATGCCAATGCCGTAAGGTTCTTTGGTGAATTGACCGCCTACCAATTTGTAGTTGGGATCTTGTTGCTGCATTCCCATCAAAATGCTGTCGTCCGTGGTCAAGGCATCCACTTGGCCAGCACGCAAAGCGGTGAACGCATCGGCGTAGTTCTCATACAACTGGATTTGCGCATCTGGTTGCACCGCTTTCAGGTTGTTTCCACTGGTTGCCCCTTTGGCGGTCGCCACTTTCTTCCCTTTCGTGTCGGCTACGGATTTGATTGGGCTGTTGTTGGGTACGAGCAGGGATTGTCCGGCCATAAAGTAAACGCGGGAGAAATCCACTTCCTTTTTCCGCTTTTCAGAAATCGTCATCGTCGCGCAGATCAAATCAATGTCCCCGCCGTTTAACAGTTTGATCCGTGTTTTGGAGTTCACTTCTTTCAATTCCAGCTTGGACTCGTCACCCAGCAGGCGTTTGGCCAACTCTTTCATCAAATCCACTTCAAACCCTTTGACTTGTCCGTCTTGAGGATCTTTATATCCGAACAGGTGGGTATCATATTTCACTCCGACAACCAGTTTCCCGCGTTGTTTAATCTCATCCAGCAGATTGCCACTGGCCGGCTTGTCCGCTTCGTTCGTTCCACCGCAAGCGGCGGTAAACACTGCCAAGGCGACAACCAATAAGACGGCGAACCATTTACGCATGCCATTCTCCCCTTTTTCTATGCATTTTCCTTTTTTGACGGGACCGCTCTTTCGGACGATCCACATTTCGCGGCAACTCCCTGCGACTTGCCTTTGCCGTGGGATACTTTTAAAGAATGGTTAATGTTTTAAAATCTTGCTCAAAAAGACACGGGTGCGTTCTTCTTTTGGATTGTTGAAGAATTCTTCAGGAGTGGCATCTTCTAAGATCCGGCCCTCATCCATAAAGATGATGCGGTCAGCCACTTCACGGGCAAAGCCCATTTCGTGCGTCACCACGACCATGGTCATGCCTTCCTTCGCCAAGGTGCGCATCACGTCAAGCACTTCCCCAATCATTTCCGGGTCCAACGCAGAAGTGGGCTCATCAAACAGCATGATCTTGGGCTTCATGGCCAACCCGCGCGCAATCGCGACACGTTGTTGCTGTCCACCCGACAATTGGCTTGGGTAACTGTTCGCTTTCTCCGGAATCCCCACTTTGGTCAAATATTGGTGCGCGATTTCCTCCGCTTCCGCCTTTGCCATCTTTCGGACTTTCAGCGGAGCCAGCGTGATGTTTTCCAACACCGTTTTGTGCGGATACAAGTTGAAATGCTGGAAAACCATGCCGATTTCTTGCCGCAACAGATTGATGTTGGTTTTTTTGTCGCCCACTTTAAATCCATCCACAATCAATTCTCCGTCTGAAATGGTCTCCAGCTTATTGATGCAACGCAATAAGGTGCTTTTGCCCGAGCCGCTGGGCCCCAGGATCACAACCACTTCACCTGCTTCAATTTTCAGGTTGATTTCTTTTAACACTTGAAAATCTCCAAACCACTTGTTTACATTTTCAAAGTGAATGATCTCTCATCCCTCCTATCATTATTATGCAAAAAGGAAAAATAAAGACAGAATTGAACAATAATTGACTAAGTTGAATATATAATTTGTTTAAAAAAATGTCAATGTTAATTGTTGGGCTACAAGTTTGTCTTTTTGTTTATATCTAATACTAGTCTATCTGCTTCAATAAACTACAGAGCGCTACAATAAGTTACAAAAATGCTGATTAAAAGCCCATGGTTTTAATCGAGGGATTGAAAGACGGCGTCACTCATCATCGCCTTTGGGGGTGGCAAAAGCCAAATTTTGTTATAATCGAACATACGAGCGGCGCTCGTTCCTCTGTATGTCATGATATGGGTTCTAGTGGCGAACCACTCTCTTCCACTGGGTAAAATCATGAGAGCGTGCAAATAGGAACTAGGGCGAGTCTGGCAAATCAAGTTGACCCTTGGGAGAAGGAGGAAAAATCTTTTCCCGATAAGCGCCTCGTCTCAAAAATCCTTATCAGTTATTCCCTTTGCGCAACAATCGGAAACATGGTATTATTTTATAAATATAAATATTTTCTCATATAAAAAAGAACCTTCTTATTCACCCATACCTGTTCACATTGCAGTACCGCAAGCCATCAAACCAAGCTTTCTCAACAGAAACATTTTAATATCAAATAAAAAGCTGCCGGGAAGATGGCTCCCGGCAGCTTTTTATTTCATTTTACGCTTATATTATAGTGCTTCAGATACCAACTTAGCTTGGGTGAAGAGCAACAGATAGTCACGGCCTCCCGCTTTGGAGTCCGTACCGGACATGTTGAATCCACCAAATGGATGAACCCCCACAAGCGCACCCGTACATTTGCGGTTAAAGTACAGGTTCCCCACGAAGAACTCTTCGCGCGCGCGCTCCAAGTGCATCCGGTTGCGGGTGATCACGGACCCGGTCAGGCCAAATTCGGTGTTGTTGGCAATGGACAAGGCATGGTCAAAGTCTTTGGCTTTGATGAAAGCAACGACAGGACCAAAGATCTCTTCTTGGGAAATCCGAGCTTGCGGATCCACATCAGCAAATACGGTCGGCTGAATGAAGTAACCATTTCCATCCGCTTTGCCGCCACCCGCCATCAGGCGACCTTCCTGTTTGCCGATCTCGATGTATTCAAGAATCTTGTTGTATGCTTTATCATCAATCACCGGCCCCAAGTCGATGCCCAGTGTTTTCGCTTCGCCCACTTTCAACTCTTTCGTTTTCGCCACCACTTTTTGCAGCACTTCATCATATACGTCTTGATGGACGATCGCACGGGAACATGCGGAACATTTCTGTCCGGAGAAACCAAATGCGGATTTCACGATGCTGTCGACGGCCAAATCGATATCGCAGTCGCTGTCCACCACGATGGAGTCTTTTCCGCCCATTTCAGCCACAACGCGTTTGATCCATTTTTGCCCCGGTACGGTTTTGGCTGCCAATTCGTTAATGCGCAAGCCCACTTCACGAGAACCGGTGAAGGAGATGAACCGGGTTTTTGGATGGGTAACAAAGAATTCGCCCACTTCTTTGCCTGGTCCTGGCACATAGTTGACCACACCGTCCGGCAAACCGGCTTCTTTTAAGATCTCCATGAATTTGTAGGCAATCACATTGGTCGGCGTTGCCGGCTTCAACACAACCGTGTTCCCGGCCACTACTGCGGCCGTGGTCATTCCCACCATGATCGCGAGCGGGAAGTTCCATGGTGGAATCACCGCACCCACGCCGAGCGGAATGTAATACAGGTTGTTGTCTTCACCTGGGATGGAGGTCAATGGTTGGCGGTCGCTCAGACGGATCATCTCACGACCGTAGAATTCCATAAAATCAATCGCTTCAGCCGTATCCGCATCCGCTTCCGGCCAACTTTTGCCCGCTTCCAGCACCATCCAAGCCGAGAACTCATGTTTTTTGCGGCGCAAAATGGCAGCGGCCTTAAACAGGACGCGGGCACGCGCTTCCGGGCTCACCTTTTTCCAGCTTTCGAAAGCGGTGAGTGCCGCTTGCATCGCTTTTTCCGCCAAAGCCGTATCCGCTTCGGATACAATTCCGATCACTTCGTCCAGGTTGGATGGGTTGATCGATTTGACTTTGCGATCCGTTTTGATGTGCTCGCCACCGATGATGATGTCATATTCCTTACCCAGCTCAGATTTCACTTTCTCTAAAGCGGTTTCAAAATCACGACGATTCGCTTCCTGAGAAAAGTCTGTGAATGGTTCGTTACGAAACTCGATCATGCGTGTCCCTCCTAAGGCCAAAATCATTGCATTTGTTATTGTAGCCTACTATCCACCCTACCATTAATCGATGGGCAAAACGAGCCTTGTTTATTTTTATTTCAAACAATATAATAAAAAGGTCTTTTCATCTAATACTATACAATAATAGAATTACAAAGAAAAGGGAATTTCCCGTATCGGTTGAGTGAATCCCTCTTTCACGAAAGCAGCCAAACACCTGATCTCACTTCGTTATTCTGCATGGGCCATTCACTCTTCCTCCACTTGCCCGCATCCGTTCCACCCTGTTCCCTCAGCGAGCCAATCAATACCAGATGGAAAATAATATAATTAAACTTAAAATTTTATAACTATGCAGATCTATCGCATAAACATACGCTCCGCCCACAATACTACCACAAGACTCCCCCGCATAAGCATGGTACTGAATCCCTGTGCGAGGAGGAAGGAACATGCCTGACATCAAAAAGGACATTCGCTTTGAGCAGAGCTTTTGGTTGCCCATATTGCGCGATCACTGCCAATTTATCCTCGATGCGCTCAGTCCCAATGAGGAACAGGAAATCATCCGGGCGACCCGATTGCTACATACATTTTCTCATCTCGCCACCCATGACCCATTTAACCTCACCGCGTCGCAAGAGGCCGCCCAACAGTTAAGGGAGTTTAAACTCCATCTGTTGCGCCGGTTGCGGCCCATTTCCAAAATAGGCAACTTCTCTTGGGCATCCCACCATGCCTGATGTTCCTTTCCGCATAGGATAAAGCAAGAACATCGACAGGGAAGGAACATGATCTCGATGGGAAATATCAAAAGCAAGCAAAATAACGCGCGATTGCTCCGGCAAGACCCTCAACTGAGAAATCACCTGCCCCATATGCTTCCCCTCACCAAAACCAATCTCTCCAGCATGTTGCAAAAATATCACTTTGTTTATTTAAAACCGGATAATTCATGCCAGGGAAAGGGGCTATTTCGCGTTGACCGCTATTCGCCTCACCTCTTTTCACTGCGATCCCGGGATGATGTGCGCCCCCGTCACTACCACTCCCTGAGGAGACTATACAAAAATTTCCTCAAACACAAAATGCCCCGCCGCTATCTGATTCAGCGCGGAATCCGCAGTCAAACGCCATCCGGGCAAATGGTGGATATCCGCGTTCACTTGGCGCGGATCCACGGCAAATGGGTGACGGCAGGCATCGTCGGGCGGGTGGCACCACTTCACCGCATCGCCACCAATGCGTATAGTGGGGGCAAATCTGTCCATGTCTATCCCCTATTGACCAAGAAGTTGGGCTATAACCGCAAGAAAGCGTTTCACACCATGGCCCAGATGATCGCTTTATCCCGTCGAGCCGTGTCCGTGATCAGCCCCCGTTATCCCCGATGGGCGGAATACGGCTTGGATATTGGCATCGATGCCAACGGCCATCTGTGGATCTATGAGATCAATATCAAGCCAGGCGGCTTAGTGTTCAAAAACTTAAGCGCCAAAGCCTATAAACGGATTCTTCTTCTGCACAGATTGGCTCGGTAACCCACCCCCATCCCGGCCAAGGGAAGTGGGTGGGGATGGGTTGCCTCTTGCCGACCGCCTGGGTATAACCCCATTTTAAGCGTGGCATGCTAAAGACAGACGATGAACGCAAGGGGCGAATGTAGATGAGCCATCCATTCCAGTTATTGATAAAATTTATCTATACAAGTCTCATTCTTTATCTCATTTTGGGTTACGCCTATCATGTTCCCACCAACTGGGTCTTGTTTACCAGCATCGTGTTAACCTTGCTCGGCTATGCCATGGATGTCTTTTTTCTCCACCGACTCGGCAATCTGTTCTCAACATTGTCCGATCTGTTGGTGAGCTTTACCGTGGTCTGGTTGATCGGCACCTATGCGTTTGACAGCGACATTGGCATTCAACTGTATAAGCTGCAGCAAGTCCCGCTCTTTCAACTCTCATTGACCATTTCGGTCATCTATAGCGCGATTGAGTGGTTTTTTCATCGTTGGATTCATCGACAAAGCGGCAGGAAAGAATTGTTTCCGTGAAAGGTTTCCCGGAATCACGGCAAAAACCCCTCGTCCTTTACAGGGACCAGGGGTTTTCGCCGCCTAAGGCGGTGATTTACACTACGTATTTCTCCGCATCCAAGATCTGAGCGGCAATGGACCGTTTCAATGCGACTTCGTTCACCGGTTCATGACGGGTCAATTTTTTCAGCACGGACAGTTGGGTGCGCAATACGTCGCCTTCTTCCAATGCGGCTAACGTATGACGGGCAAACGCATCCACGCGCTGGAACGACTCGTAAATGAAGGCACGGGTGTAGTCGATTTTGAGTTGCTCTTTGTCTTCGCCATTCTTGGCGATGGCTTTTTTGGTGCGCAAGAGCGCGCTTTCCATGGCAAAGGTTTCAATCGCAATGTCGGCAATGTCACGCAGGATCTCTTGCTCTTTATTCAGTTGCTCTTCGTATTTTTGCACAGCGAGGCCGGCAACCATCAGGAAGACTTTTTTGGCGTTTTCCACCAAATGCTCTTCCGCTTCCAATGTGGGGGCATCCTCTTCCGGCAGCCGTGGCATCATGCTGAGGAGTTCTTCTTGAAGTTCCATCCCCGCTTGCAAGAGCGGCAATTCTCCCTTCATCGCCTTTCTCATCAGGGTTGCCGGAATGAGCAAGCGGTTGATTTCGTTGGTTCCTTCGAAGATGCGGTTAATCCGGGAATCACGGTACATGTTTTCGATTTCGTATTCGTTCATGAATCCGTAACCACCGTGAATTTGCACCCCTTCATCCACTACATAATCCAGCACTTCGGAGCCGAATACTTTGGCGATGGAACATTCGATGGCCAGCTCGCCGATCGCTTCGGCCACAACAGCTCCTTCTGCGTTTTCCACACCTTCCAAACCGGCTTCAAATAAGCCTGCCACACGATAAGCCAAGCTTTCCAGCGCATAGATTTTGGTGGCCATGGTCGCCAGTTTCTCACGGATGAGGCCGAATTTGGCAATCGGAATGTTAAACTGTTTGCGCTCTTTGGCGTATTTGGCAGAGATTTCCAAGGCCCGTTTGGAAGAGCCCAAGGTGCCGACCGCCAGTTTGTAACGACCGATATTCAGGATGTTAAAGGCGATTTTGTGCCCTTTGCCCACTTCACCGAGCAGGTTTTCCACCGGCACTTTGGCGTCTTGCAGAATGAGGGTACGGGTGGAAGAACCTTTGATCCCCATCTTTTTCTCTTCCGGCCCGACGGATACGCCCGGGAAGTTGCGTTCGACGATGAAGGCGGTAAATTTGTCGCCATCCACTTTCGCATAGACGACAAAGACATCGGCAAAGCCGGAGTTGGTGATCCATTGTTTTTCTCCATTAAGGATGTAGTGCTTGCCATCCGGGCTCAAGACCGCGGTGGTTTTCGCCCCCAAGGCATCGGACCCGGAGCTTGGTTCGGTGAGGGCATAGGCCGCAAAAGTTTGCCCTGTCGCCAAGCCAGGGAGGTATTTTTTCTTTTGTTCTTCATTGCCGAAGAAGACGATAGGCAAGGTTCCGATGCCGACGTGGGCGCCATGGGACAGGCCAAAGGCACGGCCAAGGGAGATTTTCTCGGTGATGAGGCTGGAGCTGATTTTGTCTAAGCCGAGCCCATCGTATTTCTCCGGTACGTCGGCGCCGAGCAAGCCCAATTCGCCCGCTTCACGCAAGAGGCGCACGGTATGTTCGAATTTGTGCTCTTCGATTTCGTGCAGTACGGGCCATACTTTATCTTTGACGAAGTCTTCGGTTGTTTTGGCGATCATCTTTTGTTCGTCGTTAAATTCCTCAGGGGTGAATACGTCTTGCAATTCGGCTTGTTCCAGCAGGAATGCGCCGCCTTTTACTTTTTTGTCCGCCATTGCTGTCATCCTCCCGAATTCTTAAATGAAATGAGGGTTGGCTTAAGATTATGTTGTTAGTCGGTCGTCCATGTTGTTGCAAGTCATGCTTAGTGAAAGTCTTTTATGAGCTTAGCATGACAGTACTCCGCGATTAGCGGAGTGCTGTGCCCAATCATGGACTCCCTCCGCGATACTGGCCGTTCTTGGCGAAACAACTAAACTACCCATTTAAGTCTTGTAAAGTACCAAGAAATAACGTTTTTCTTACAAAACTCTTAAGAAATCCGTTCAATCAGACCCGCAGCGCCCATTCCGCCACCAATGCACATGGTGACCAAGCCATACCGTCCGTTGCGCCGCTCCAGCTCGTTCAAGATGGAGACGGTCAGCTTCGCTCCGGAGCATCCGAGCGGGTGGCCCAAGGCGATAGCGCCGCCGTTGACGTTGACGATCTCCGGATTCAAGCCAAGTTCGCGGATGACCGCCAAGGATTGGGAAGCGAAGGCTTCATTCAATTCAACTAGGTCGATCTCGTCTAAGCTGACACCGGTTTTGGCGAGTAGCTTCGGCACAGCCGCCACAGGTCCGATCCCCATGACATCGGGGTCCACTCCACCCAGGGTAAACCCACGGAAAATGGCCAATGGCTTCACGCCCAAGGCTTCGGCTTTTTCGCGGGACATGATCAAGACCGCCGCCGCCCCGTCACTGGTTTGTGAAGAGTTCCCCGCCGTCACGGTACCTTTTACATGGAACACGGGACGCAATTTGCCGAGCGCTTCCAGGTTGGTGTCTGGGCGCACGCCTTCATCGGTGTCAAACACCTGTTCAGTGAATTGCAACTTTCCTTTGGCATTGAAGGAGTGTTGTTTGACGGTGATGGGGACAATTTCGTCTTTGAACTTGCCGGACTGAATGGCGGCGTAGGCTTTTTGGTGGCTGGCAAGGGCAAATTGGTCTTGCTCTTCCCGCGTCACGTTATACCGCTTTGCCACTTCTTCGGCGGTGTGGCCCATGGACATGTAGGCTTCCGGCAAATGCTCCATCAGATGGGGGTTGGGTGCTGGTTTGTACCCTCCCATCGGCACGAGGCTCATGCTTTCAACGCCACCCGCAATCATGATATCGGCAAAGCCCGTCATGACTTTCTCCGCGGCGATGGCGATCGTCTGCAAACCGGAAGCGCAGAAACGGTTGACCGTCATCCCCGGCACATCGGTCGGCAAGCCGGCACGCAAGGCGACAATGCGAGCCATGTTCATGCCTTGTTCACCCTCGGGGAAAGCGCACCCCAACACGACATCCTCAATTTCTTTCGGGTCTACTTGCGGGACGCGGCGCAATAAGTCTTTTACCACCTCTGCGGCCAGGTCATCTGGTCGGGTATGTCTCAACGAGCCTTTCCCCGCTTTGCCGACCGCCGTTCTCGCCCCAGCGACAATCACAGCTTCACGCATAATCTCTCCTCCTTCTCCCTCTAGTTGCGAAGCGGTTTGCCTTTCGACAACATATATTGCATCCGTGCTTGCGTCTTCGGTTCCCCAATCAAGCTGAGGAAGGCTTCCCGTTCAATGTCAAGCAGGTACTGTTCACTCACCAAGGTTCCTTCAGGCACGTTGCCACCGGATAAAACATAGGCGAGTTTGTCAGCGATTTTGTAATCGTGTTCGGAGATGTGGCCTGACTTCAACAAGCCGTAAGCCCCCAATTTCAACACGTTATACCCGGTTTCACCGACCACGGGGATCTTTCGTGGTTTTGGCGCCTGATAACCGGCGCGGTCCAGACCCAAGGCCACCTGTTTGGCATCATGGATGAGATGGTCGCGGTTGACCGTGATACCATCGTAAGCGCGGAGGAACTTGTACTGGCGCGCTTCCAGCCCGCTGGTCGACACTTTGGCCTGCCCGATGGCCATAAAGATATGGTTGACCAGGGGTTGCAACGAAACGCGATCATTTGGATCGACCCCTTCGGTCCAGCGCAATAACATCTCTTTGTTTCCGCCGCCGCCCGGAATGAGGCCCACACCCACTTCCACCAATCCCATGTACGTTTCCCCGGCGGCTTGGATACGGTCACATGGCAAACAAACTTCCACTCCTCCACCCAGCGTCAAACCGTACGGGGCCGCTACCACAGGACGGTCCAGTGTGCGCAAGGAACCCATCGCGCCTTGGAATTGGCGAACCATCAAGTCAATTTCAAACCAGTTGTGGTCTTGCGCTTCCATCAGCATCAACATGAGGTTGGCACCCACACAGAAGTTGGCCGCTTCGGCCGAGATGACCAGACCGCGGTAATTGGCACTCACTTCTTTAACGGCAGTGTTGATCATGGAGATGATATCGGCGCCAATCGCTTGCTTCGGTGAGTGGAATTCCAAGCAGGCAATATCGTCTCCGATATCGATCAAACTTGCTCCACGGTTGCTTTTGATGACCTTTCCTTGCTCTTTCAATCGGGCCAGTGAAACCACTTTTTCATGCTCTTCCACTTCGCCCCATTGGCCACCGATCTGGAATGCGTACGGCTTCCCTTCCTTCACTTGATAGAAATGGGTGTGCCCGGCGGCAATCCATGCTTCCACCCAATCCGGAATCGTTTCTCCTTCTTCTTTCATCCGCTCCACCGATTTGACCAACCCGATGGCGTCCCATGCTTCAAATGGGCCCAAGTCCCAGTTGAAACCCCATTTCATCGCCTGGTCGACACTGACGATGTCTCCCGCGATCTCCTCTAAGCGCTTGGCGGAGTATAACAACACTTTCTTGGTGATCGACCAAGCCAGTTTGCCCGCCGTATCATCCGCATACACCAGTGCTTGCAACTGCTCCGGCAAGCTTTTGGCCTTTTTGGACTGTTCCAATGAGCGCGCTTTCAATTTTTTGCGCGGCCGATATTCCATCGTTGCCAAGTCCAAGGCATAAATCTCTTTCCCGGCCTCCGTTTTTACTTTTTTGTAAAAG
The DNA here is from genome assembly GCF_042665195.1 of Laceyella putida. Classification (NCBI taxonomy): domain Bacteria; kingdom Bacillati; phylum Bacillota; class Bacilli; order Caryophanales; family Thermoactinomycetaceae; genus Laceyella; species Laceyella putida. The sequence goes on along the minus strand of NZ_JBHTBW010000053.1, from coordinate 5,612 downwards.
CCTTGGCCTGTTTTTTCACCCAACCATTTTTTCTCCACCATCTGTTTCAGGAACGGAGAAACTTCAAATGCCGCTTTCTCTTCTTCATCGCTTGCGTTTTCATGCACATTGCCTGCCACATGCACAAATGTGTCCAAACCCACCAAGTCGAGGGTGCGGAAGGTGGCGCTTTTGGGCCGCCCCATCGCACGTCCGGTCACGGTATCCACTTCATCCGGCCCCAAGCCCAACTCCAACATCGCTTGCAGGGTGACCTGCAAACCATAGGTCCCGATGCGGTTGGCGATAAAGTTCGGCGTATCTTTGCAGAGCACAACCCCTTTGCCCAACACTTCCTCGGCAAATCGCTTCATTTCGCTGACAATTTGCGGATCGGTGCTGGACCCGGGAATAATCTCCAATAGCTTCATATAACGGGGCGGGTTAAAGAAGTGCGTCCCCAAAAAATGGCGGCGAAACGCTTCACTTCTTCCTTCCACCATTTTGTTGATCGAAATGCCGGATGTATTGGAGCTTACCACCGTTCCCGGTTTCCAGACTTGCTCCAAACGTTCATACAAACTTTGTTTAATCGAAAGGTTTTCTACAACAACCTCAATGACCCAATCGACTTCCGCTAAACGGTGGAAATCATCTTCCATATTGCCGACTTCGATGAGCGCCGCCACTTCTTTGGTGTAAAGAGGGGACGGCTTCTCTTTGAACAAGCGCTCTTTTCCCAACTGAGCCAGACGATTGCGTTCCTTCTTATCCTTACTCTCCATCGACTCACGTGGAACGATGTCCAAGAGCAGGGTGGGGATGCCCACATTAGCGAGGTGACCGGCAATCGCCGCTCCCATCACGCCTGCACCCAAGACTGCCGCTTTTTTGATGCGTGCCAACGATGATTCCTCCTCTCAAATTCGCCTCTTGTCTGAATGAACAGTCATTCATTAAGTGGCGTGAAAAAAACCCCTCCAACTGGATAGAGTTTCAACTAAGCGCAATCATTTAGAAATGGGTAAATTTTATATCATTTAATAATATTATTTCTCTGTTTTTTTCATGCGTCAAGGGGGGAAAATATTTTTTTTCAACTTTCTTTTCTTTTGGATGCTCAAACCACTATCCGCACAGCAAAATCAACCGTTTCATCATCGGAACCTTCTGCGGAAAAATTCACATGTTGCGGTAGACCCAAATCCACAAAACGACCCCCAAGACAAATAAGATCCCAAACAACCCCAAGGCCCATTCGGTGGGCAAATCCCGAAAGCTCCAACCATCTTCCCCCGTATCCGGATGGTGCCCCGGCGGGTCTGCCCCCTGTGGGTCATCAGGCTGGGCCGGACCATCTTGGCCGTCATCTGGGTTGTCCGGCGGTGTTTGGGGCGGAGGTTCCATTCCCGGCGTGTGGGGCGTTTTTAAGGAAAAGACCACATCATCGCCCAAATGGCGCGTTTTCCCGTCTACGGTGCCTGTAAAGAAAACAATCGCTGAGTATTTCCCGACTTTGAGACCCTGGAACAGATGGGAAACTTCCGTCTCCTGTTGTTTCCTCAACTCCACGGATTTCACGATGTTCCCACTGGCGTTTTTCAAATCAAACCGCCAGTTGCCACTTGCACTTTGGCCGTACAGAAGATTGCCGGTCACTTTTAATCCTTTCTGACCAGATGAAACGGTGGCATGTATTCCTTCCTTGACATAATGACACTCTTTCTCGACAAAATATTGATGGTGATTGATAATGCCATCAAACTGCAGGTCAGCCTGTACTTTTCCCGGTGTATTGCCTATCCGTATGAAGGAGGTATCCCGATCCCCCACTTGCCGAAACGCCCGCTTTGTTTCCTTTTCAATATACGTCCAGCTTCCTTCCACATGCGCCTGCGGATCAACGGTTAACCGGGCATACAGATAATACCGCGCCCTCTTGGGGTCAAAAGCCACCCCGCACTGGATACGAACCTCATCCTCATTGTCGGGCGGCGGCACCTTAAATGATTTGGTTACCACCGTCTTTTCGGTTTGCGCCTCCGGCGCCGTCGGTTCAACGGTGATCGTCACCCGATAAGTTTTGCCGATCGCGAACAGTTTGCCATCAAAAGTGGTGTCACACTCTTTGACAATGCATTCCTTTACCACTTGGGTTCCGATCCCATCAATCGCATATGTCCAACTTGCTTTTTTGGTGTCATCCTTCGGCAGGTCAGGAAAGGACGTGTAAAAAACCAGCCCCCCATCTTCGTTATATACCTTCAAATCCAGCTTGGAGGCTTCTTCCGCATGAAGAAGCCCCTCCCCTGCGCCAAGCAGCACGAACACAGGTAAAAGAAGGGCGCTGATCCAGCGTTTCCACTTCGACATAACGGCCTCCCTTTTGACAAATATCGATTTAATTTCCAAATTTTCTATATATTACATTAATTATATCATACTGAGAACCCCGCTGGCAGTCCTCTTTTCCATCTTATTCGCCAGCTGCTCAAATGATTCGCTTTCCGCATCAGGCAGGGGGATAATGAGGGAGGTGGAAGTCTCCCTTTTCCTTTAGGCCAATATAGGGTATACTCATTTTAGTACCAGGTTTTAATATCAGGTGTTAAAAAGGAGGCTTACATGATTCAATCTCAAGCGAAAATTTCCGGCATCGGTACGTATCTGCCGCAACAACGGCTTACCAATGCCGATTTGGAACAACTTGTCGACACCTCCGATGAATGGATCGTCCCCCGTACCGGCATTCGCGAACGACGTGTTTCCGCACCAGACGAATGGACAAGCCATCTGGCAATCAATGCTGTGAACAACCTGCTTGAGCGTTATCCGGTTACACTGGACGAGGTTGACCTGGTCTTGGTTGCCACCGTGACTCCCGACACCACGTTTCCCAGTGTCGCATGCTTGGTCCAAGATCACTTTGGTCTTCAGGGCACAGGAGCCGTGGATCTTTCCGCCGCCTGTGCGGGTTTTGTCTACGCCCTTCACGTTGCCAATGGGATGATCACCTCTGGACTCCACCGCAAGATTCTCGTCATCGCCGCCGAAACGTTGACCAAAATCACGGATTATACTGATCGCTCCACCTGCATTTTACTCGGGGACGGAGCCGGTGCCGCGATGGTTGAAGCTTGTCCGCCTGAAGAGGCCAGCTTTATTCAAACCCTTATGACGACAGATGGGTCCGCCGGCGTTCATCTGTATAAAAGTGATCTCGCCACCCATCTCCAGGGCAAAGAGATTATTAAAAACGGTTGCATGATCCAGAATGGGCGGGAAGTGTTCAAGATCGCGGTGGGCACCCTGACACGGGAAATCCCGCACTTATTGGAACAGGCCGAGCATACGCTTTCGCAAATTGATTGGTTTATCCCGCACAGCGCCAACTTGCGCATCGTCGACGCCATCTGTGAGCGGCTTAAATTCCCTCAGGAAAAGACACTCTTTAGTGCTGAATATTTCGGAAATACCTCCTCTGCTTCCATCCCGCTCGCCTTGCAGATGGGCTTGGATGAAGGCAAAGTGAAACGCGGCGACCTGTTGTTGTTGTCCGGATTTGGCGGCGGCTTTGTACATATGAGCTCACTGATCCGTTGGACGATCTAAAAATGGAGGGGGGGCTCTACCTGATTGGCGAGACCCCCTCTCTCATGCTGGCAACCCTGAATATGAACTTGTCCATCTCAACCCATCCTTATGCTTGTTGTGCCCGTGCGGGCGTAGTCCGTGGCCGCAGGGCGGGTGTTTGCGGAATGTATTTTTTCACCTGCTGAAACGCCAATACGCCCCACCATAAATAGTGAACCAAACAAAATGCCGTGATGTGCACCCACAGTTCCATCTGTGGAAGCAAATCGGCCGCAAGCACATAAGAAGGCAAGATCGCCCATTGCGCCTTCTCACCAACCGCTTCCGCCATGTCCCAATAGTAAACCTCTTCCACGCGATTCACTTTGTCGCGGTAGGCCAGCTTCAAAAACGGACGCACACAGTTGTAATAGAAAAAGCCCGGAATACCCAACAAACGGCGATTCGCGGCCACCATGAAATAGGTCAGGATGATGAGTAAGAGATAAGTCATGTGATTCACCCCGATGTGAAAGTCGTCATTAAAATAATACTATACATTTTTCTTTATTTTTGACTCATTTCCTGCCTCAAACCGTTAATTTTGCACCTATTTTACGATGAAGCGGACAGAACTTCTCCAATCAATTATAAGAAAAGGCAAAAAAGATAATACAGTTTAATAAAATAGCAAATTTCCTTCGCAATTGCAAGAGGGACTCCCGTTTTTCCCATTATTTTTCGTGAAAAAACCGCTAACTTTTTCAATTGTCAACGATCATTTTACACTGCCGCATTCACCGTCGGGGCGCGGGATGACATCCATGATTTCATTTGTTAGCTTTCTTATATTCGCCCTGTTCCAGCCTCTTGTTGGCAAATGGATAGACCAATTGGGCATTCGCAGGATCTTTTTTGTGAGCACCCTGATCATAGGGGTTTTTGTCTTAGCTTGATGGTTGTACTCAAACCCCTAATTGAGACTCCACACGGCTGAAGCCGTGGGATTCTTGGATAGTTAATGTCCTCAATCCATTTCTGCTTTGGACAACTTCCAAGTTCAGGGCTGTCTCATCAGCCCATCCCATACAGTTCTACAACATCGTTGCATGTACCCATATGGGCGGCGTACCTATTACCAGTACGCTAGGCGGCGAGTCCGGATATCGCCTTACCTATATTGATTGCTCCGTTTAAGTCTGCATGGCAGGTATAGCCACACCGCTTACACTGGAAGCGAAGCCCCTTTCGATTCGCTTTTTCACGATGACCACATTTGCAGGTTTGACTGGTATATTCCGCTTTGACTTCTTCAAAGCGGATCCCAGCCATCTCCGCTTTATAGCGGATGAATTCTTTGAGTTGGTAGAACGCCCATGAGTGAAGATTTCTCCCTGCTTCTTTTTTAGATTTGGCTCTGTTGCGAATGTCGGTCAAGTCTTCCATGCGAATGACACCCACACCGTGGGCGAGTGCATAGTTGACAATGTGCCGACTGATCCGATGGTTCTGATTTTTCATCCAACGGGATTCTTTATTCTTTGACTTCTTAATTGCTGAAAGTTTCTTGGTTTTGCCCAGTTTTCTACGTCTAGCTGAATAGCGCCTCCGAGTATAAGCACATTCATTTCCTTTAAAAAAGAGAGACTGGGTTCCCACACTGGCTACAGCTATAAGTCTACTCCCATCGCTTTTTGATCTTGGCTTTTCTGCACATCAAATGAGATGGCAATAGCCAGAACCCATTTCTGTTTCTTCTTGTAGAGCTTTCCGGCTCCTTGCTTGGCAGTGCCCGCTATGATTCGTTCTAACCATGCTTGTTGAAAAGGACGAGCCACTACAGGAACGCCAATCTTCTTTTCTAGAGTGGGAAAAGCAACTGTGTAGAAAGCTCCCGCTTTCTCTATTTTTAGATTCTGATTATTAAAGCAACACCACATCTTCTTAAAGGTCTTCGCTTCTTGATTTTTCATTTGGGACTTCACTTCACGAATTGTTTGATTCGTGACAGCCGAAGGGAACGTTTCAGAAGAAAATTCTTTGAATATCTTACTTGTTGC
>NZ_JBHTBW010000052.1:0-69450 GCF_042665195.1 Laceyella putida | reverse complement strand
GAGGGGGAGTTGAAATGAGTAAGGCGACCCGAAAGGTCGCCAAAAGTTTCAGTTCCCTACTCTACTAAATATAATCATTCTGACGAAAACTTAATCTTTACTATTTTCTAATAATAAATTAGTATAAAATCAATCGGATCAAGTTATAGTTTTATTTGTTATTAAAATGTTATTTGATGGGGAGTGTATTACATCATGTACAGGCTGCTTTGTCGTTCCCTGTTAATCATGGTTTTGGTTTTGGCGATGTTTGTGCCGCAGCCCATTCAAGCTGCCGGCGAGTATGATGTGGTATTGTATTTTCCGCTCAGTCGTTATCCCGAAACGGGAGATCATATCCGTGATGCGATTGCGGCGGGACACCCTGAGGTGTGCACGATTGATCGGGATGGCGCGGATGAACGTCGTGAGCAATCTCTTGAAGGATGGCCGACCCGTGAAGGATATGACCGTGATGAGTGGCCGATGGCGATGTGTTTAGAGGGAGGTTATGGTGCGGATATCCGTTACATTTCTCCTTCCGATAACCGGGGTGCCGGGGCTTGGGTGGGAAATCAGGTGGAACCGTATCCAGATGGGACCAAAGTGAAGTTTATTGTGAGATAGATTCAACCCGTTAACCAACCTAGGGGAATGGACAAGCCCAAGCCCCTAGGTTGGTTGTATATTGAGGAAGAGAAACGGTTAGGAGGTCCTATTTGTTACATTTCGCGTCTTTCCGGCCATGAACCTTGCAATTTGCGCAATTAGACGATCTGTCCCGTATGATAGGCGTCATGCAGGGCAATGTTGGTTACTTGCTCCCAGATGGGCAAAGCGGGCAGGAACTCATCAAACTTTTCGTCTGCCATGGAACTTAGCAGGTGAACCAATTCCCTGTGTACGGCAATGGTATCCGTCACCGTTTCTTGCCAGGCCGTTTCATCGGCAGCGGAACCTTGGATGAATGTGTTATCATTATCTGTTGAGAAGCTCGAAGTATCTTCTCCACGCAAACGAAGGTGAAAAGGAGACATAATACAAGAACCTGGGGATTGTGGGGATAAACAAAGGAGCGAGACTCAGAATGTACTAAGTCTCGTTTTTTGATTATGACGGTTTAACCAGCGTTGTATCGGCAATTGGTGACAAACAAAAAGATTCAGAAATGATTTGACAGAGATTGACGGATATGTTAAAATACAAGGGTATTCAAATTGGAGAAAGGTGGTATTAATCTCTAACATGGGCACTTTGTTTGTATTCTAACTCTCTTTTTGCAAAGAGAAGAAATTGAATGCAGACGCTGTTTGCATGAAAAGCAGGCAGGTGGAGGGTGGAAAGCGGTCGTCGGTACCCTTTCTTATGCTCTGTTAAAGTGTACCCATGTAATGAGGTTTATTTCCGTCTTGTCAGATTCTCCCCTTTCTCGGTCGGCATAGAATCTGCTTGATTAGCCGTGGGTGCAACTGCATTCACGGCTTTTTGCATGAAGAGGCGGAGATGGATGGAATAGTCGTGATCACTCAAGAGGGTAGGGGGAAAATCCATGCACGAACAAAAGAAAAAACACATGTCTCCCAACATGTCCGGTTTATTTAAGAATCGATTTGTTCAGGTCATCCTGTTGTCTGGTTTGTTTTTGCAGATTGGCGTCTGGGTTCGGAATTTCGCGGTATTGTTGTTTGTGATGGACAAAACGCATGGGGATGCTTTTGCGGTATCCATGATTTCCGTGGCCGAATTTGCCCCGATATTTATCTTTTCCTTTATTGGCGGCACCTTCGCTGACCGTTGGAGACCCAAACGAACCATGATTTGGTGCGATCTTTTGAGTGCCGCATCCATTTTTGCGGTGCTGCTCGCACTTGTGTTCGGCACATGGAAAGCCGTGTTTTTTGCCACGCTCGTATCGGCCATCTTGTCTCAATTTTCCCAGCCGTCGGGCATGAAGCTGTTTAAAATGCATGTGCCGGAAGAGCTGATTCAGATGGGAATGTCGATATATCAGACAATGTTTGCCGTCTTCATGATCCTGGGTCCTGTGCTGGGCACCTTCGTTTATCAGCAATGGGGAATCGATGTGGCGATTGGTATGATGGGAATCTCCTTCTTGTTATCGGCGGCGGTGCTGTTCTTCTTGCCGGAAGATCGCTTATCGGACGAGGATAAAACAAAGACATCCTTGCTTCAAGAAATGATGGACGGCATTCGATATGTACTGTCCAAACGGGTGCTCACATTACTCGGAGCCTGTTTTTTTGCGGCAGGACTGGCGTTGGGCTTGATCCAACCAATGGGGATTTTCCTTGTGACTGAACAGTTGGGCTTGCCGAAAGAACAACTGCAATGGCTGATGACCGCAAACGGATTGGGCATGATCTTGGGAGGCGGGATCGCCATGAGCTTTGCCAAAACCGCAGCCCCACAGAAGCTGTTGATGTTGGGCATGCTCGTCAGCGCGTTGGGGATGGCCATTTCAGGATTGTCTACGGTCTTGTGGTTGACATTGTTGGCTCAATTGATAACCGGTCTGGTGTTGCCAATGATCCAGATCGGGATCAATACGATGATCTTGCAGAATTCGGAAGAATCGTTTGTCGGTCGGGTCAATGGGATTTTGAGCCCTTTATTTACTGGCGCCATGGTAGTGACCATGAGCATTGCCGGCCCGCTCAAAAACATGTGGTCTGTCGTGGTGATGTATGAGATCGCGGCATTTCTGTTCGTAGTGGGCATGCTTACGATCCTGCCATTGTATCGCCTGTCGGCCAAGCAACCGATGGAGGGTCCGTCCTCGCCGGAAGCACATTGATGAATGAAGTGGTTTGTGCGGTTCCAACTCCGAATGAGAAGTATCCCATCTCTGGCCATACAGGGGTGCGATTTATTAAGAATTCGGCAAAAGGGATTAAAAGCTGTTTTCAGATGAGATCATGCAAATGAGTGGAGATATGGCGGCATTGAGAGAAGTCGCCAAACAAGGGAAAAGGGTCAATGGCTAAGGCTAGCCATTGACCCTTTATTGCCATGAAAAAACGTGTTGACTCTGACGTTACGTTATCCCCTAAGCTAAAGGCAGGAGGTGATGAAAATGCCTTATCTGGTCAAGGAAGTTTTTGTTTTTTAAGGAGATCGGGTTCCATCTGCAGGAAATTAAAGAGATTTTGGACAGTCCGCAATTTGACCGTAAACAGGCTTTGCTGACGCACAAGGAGCTACTCCTTCAGAAGAAGAAGCGGCTTGAGGAAATGATCAGAACGTTGGAACGAACCATCGATTCCATGGAAGGAGAAATCCAAATGAGCAAACAAGACTTATTCGATGGCTTCGATATGAAAGAGATTGAAGAGCATCAGAAGAAGTATGCAGAAGAAATCAGAGTACGGTACGGTGTTGACGCCATGGGGGAACTGTCAAAGCATTCTGAGAAGGAGTGGGCCCGTATCATGGCCCGTAGTGATGAAATTTATAAGAAGTTGGTGACTTACATGGATAAAGACCCTGCGGCCCCAGAGGTTCAGCAGGTGATCGGCGCTTGGAGACAGCATATTTCCGATAACTTTTATCCGTGTACGCTTGAGATTTTTCGGGGACTTGGCGACATGTACGTTGCCGATGAGCGCTTTACCGCCAATATCGATAAATACGCCAAAGGCTTGGCTGCATTTATGAAAGAGGCGATGCACATTTACTGCGACAATCACACTGAATAACCTTTCTGAAGTCAGTGATGAGACAGATAGCATGTCAAGTATAGATCAAATTGTTCGTCCGCTTTCTGTTCAGTCAACGGATCTCTTTCATTTGTTCGCGGTGTTTGCCAATGCGCAATAAGAGTGTCCATGGGAGGAGCGTGCCTCTTCTGACGATGTTGTAAGAAGTCAAACGCTCCTCCTCTCATTTCGGCCTGATCATGGTCAAGCAATGTTCCGTCAATATCAAAAAAATCATTTAAGCTCGAACCATCTTCCATTCATGCAGTTCCAGACGACGGACCCCCTCAATGACGTAAGGGTCTTTCTCAGCCAATTCCTTGGCTTCTTCCAATGAATCAGCAATGTAAATCACCATGCCGCCCGCGCCATCGATGAAGGGTCCTTTGGCGAAAATCTTCCCTTGTTGTTCAAGTTCTTCCAAATAGGCCAAGTGGTGTGGACGATATGTTTGGTTTTTTTCGGGATTTTCCATATGTAAGATCGCGGCGAAGTAAGCCATTGTGGTCAAGCTCCTTTGTTATATCTGATTTATTATCTGGAAGGCGAAGGTGCGATATTCAGCGAGGAGGTAGCGGCAATGAATGGGGCAATATGCCAAATCCCCCCCGGCGAATTGCGGTATCCGCCCTGTTAGAATAACTCACAAGAACGAAAAAGTCCATTCTTGCGGGCAAACAGAAATCACGTCAAGATAGAACGTAAGCGCCGTGGCCTTCAGAACAATGTATCAATATGACAGACTAAATATATGATCGAATCAAAAGTAAATAAATCAGCCCGGCCATTGTCTCAGCGAATAAATCTTCGTCCCTTTCCCCTCACGCAAGACCCACCGCGTATCCGCACGGTTCCACCCCAATTAAAAATTTGACTTTTGAATATATATGCGATATATTTCTGATAAATCTAAAATATGGGGTGTTTATATTCCATGCCGATACCAAAAGATTTTTCATCACCTATACGAATGTCTGCAAAAGAAAAGGCTTTTAACCAACTACAACGGTGGATCATTGATGGAACTCTTACGCCAGGTGAAAAGCTGTATGATGGAGAAATAGCCGAGGCATTAGGTATTAGTCGCACTCCGGTCAGAGAAGCTTTGCAATTACTTCAAATGCAGGGATTTGTTGAAACATTTCCTGGTAAAGAAACAAAAGTAACAACCATTTCAAAAAAAGACGTACTCAAAATTTATTCTCCTCTTGCTTCTCTCCAAGCTCTAGCAGCTGAAGAAGCGGCAAAAATCATTACGGTGGACCAAATTGAAAAATTAAAAGAAATAAACTTGCAATATGAATCAGCCATAAATAACGAACAACACATTAAAGCCATGGAAACCGATGAACAATTTCATTATTTAATTCTCGATATTGCCGACAACCCGTATATTTCTCATTTTTCGTCCATTCTACAGTTACACATCCGTCGTCTGAAATACGTTTTTTTACAACAACCTGTGACATCAAAAAATGATTCTTTAAAAGAGCATGAATTGATTATTAAATCTTTTGCTGAACGTGACGGGGAAAATGCCTCGCAAATCATGAAACAAAACTGGTTAAGACCCATGGAGGAGGTTTATAGAGTGCTGGATTAGTATAGATTAAAAGCTGACAATAGGAAGGCAGTGAGAGAAGTGGGTTGTCAATCTGAAAAAAGTAATATAAGTATCTATTTTTTGTTATTGTTAGTTCCACTGTTTTGGGAAGGTGCTTTTGGCGCGGCTAAACATGTTATTACAGAAATATCACCGATAACAGCAGCAACACTACGGTTTGGTTTAGTTGGATTGATTTTACTTGTTATCGTTTTAATTCGGTCAGAATGGAACTTAGAGGTGTTAAAAAGATTTTGGTTAGGCCTAGTTCTCATGGCTGTTACCGGAATTTTTAGTTATAATGCTTTTTTCTTTATAGCCTTGAAATATACCTCTGCGGTTAACGGATCTTTAATTATGGCGACCACTCCTGTATTTATTACCTTGGGAGCTGTACTTTTCCTGCATGAGGCATGGGACAAACGTTTAGGGTATGGACTGTTCCTATCATTAACAGGTGTATTTCTAGTAATGATTAAAGGTTCCTTTCAAACATTAATTTCCCTCTCATTTAATATGGGCGACCTATTAGAAGCTATTTCAAAATCATCTTTTGGATGGAGAAATGGCAATCGCGATCGCTCCAAAACCGTTTTCCCATTCGCTACATTTGTCCATCGGCGCTCATCGGGAAAAGTTTTTTCTGCTTTGTAGGCATCCTTTTATATAGTTTGATGGCATGGAAAGGCTGCCTGAACCCATCAAAAGCCTATTGACAAATTTCATTTTTTATGTTATAATTATAATTTATTTGATTATCTAGCGGGTAGCTGTTATTATAGAGAATAGAAATATAAAAAATCACCACTTTAATGGAGCCTTATCTGAAAAATATTATTTAACTGAGTGATGAAGTTAGTTAAATATACACAGAGGGGATACATGTGGAGAAGCTACCATGTGAAGGATGCAAAGGAATGTGTTGTGGGCCTGTTCCTGTCACGGAGCAAGAACTTAAGAAAATAAAAAAGAAAATTAAATCCATGCCTCTTAAAAAACGTTTAGAGCTGGAGAATCAAAATAGGTATTATGGAACCTGTATTTTCTATGATTTAGATAACGATAAATGCGGAATTTATGAGGCAAGGCCTGAAATTTGTCGTGTGTTTGGGTATCATAAAAACCTATCTTGTTTCCGCAAACCAGAATTAGCTACAAAAGATAATTGGAATGCCAAAGAAAAACATGTTGGAATATTATCTTTGGATTTTACATGGAAATATTTCAAGTAACCAAAACGGGGTATGTACTCAAAACAGGGTATGTACTAGGAATTTTATTGGCATCTTGTTAGCTTTTATTTAGATCTGTTTGTATCCCCAAAACACAAAAAATGCATTCTTGCTATGGAATAGCCCGTTTTCTCGTTTTGGAGTAATAAAGAAACCTTACCTTGATGGATATGTACAGTCACCCCATAGCCATATAGGTAAGAAAAAAGTATACCACCAAGAAGAAAAAACGCTATTCTTTCTTTAGAGATATAAGAAAGGATGGCGTTTTTTTGTGAATCTTCCGATACAAAATGAACTTCTGGAAGAAGAACTGCGATGACATCTATCGCCCTCCACTCTGGAAAGATTGGCAATGGAAACTTGTTTTATCCAATTTATGTTTAGTGCCATTTTTTTCATAGGGGTTAAGGTTTCCGTTAGTACTAATGCTAGTATTATTGTTAGTGCATTTTCAGGTCCAGACAAGTGCAAAAGCGGCATGATAGATATAAAATAAATGTAAAACTCCGGAGGTTCACAGCTCCGGGGTCCAAGACAATCATATGCTCGCCGAAAATTAGCCTTTCGTATGTTCTAGGATGTCCATCGCCGGGAAGGGGCGAAGCCGGCTACTCGCCTGGATGTGAGCGGCCGTCGTCGTCGCTGGGGGACCAGTAGCCACGGCTTCGTCTGCGCGGCCGAGGATCATCGGGATACCGGGCCAGCAGCGCGGCGAAGTAGTCGGTGGTGGGTTGCGGTTCGTCCCGGGTGGCGACGTCCCAGCCAGCGGTGACGGCGTCTTCGAACTGCATAGTGGGCTCCTTGGGCGAAAAGGGGGGCGCACAGGTCGGAGATGGCCTTATCGTCGGGTTAGTCTTATCTTCATTAAAGAGTTCATCAAGTATTTCTATCGTCTGTTCTAATTTTTCTGGTGGGATGGGTTCACCTCCAAGTTGCCTGACCCCATTTGTCTAGTTCTTTATTAATATTTACATTGTCAAGAGATTGTCTATTCACAATAATTCGCAATCAAAAAGGGCCGCATCACTTGTGACGCTTTGAGAGAGAAAGGAAGCACCAAAAACCAGAATAATATCCAAACAAGTTTGTGAAACAAACAATCTATTCTCCAAAAAAAACACCAGATGATATCTTAACTATAGGAGGATCGCAAGATGAAAAAAGAAATCGCTTCTCTGATAAACTACAAAACCATTGCCGCAATAGCGAGGAAATACGATTTGAATCCAAACAGATTGATTCGGCTCGACGGTAATGTAAATGCTGTTTATGAATATCAAGATCATCATAATCCCATGATTCTTCGTTTGACACCTTCGCATCGCAGGTCATTTGAAGAAGTGCTGGCAGAAGTGGACTTTGTTCATTATCTGGCCGGAAAGGGCGGACCTGTCACCGATGTGATTCCATCCAGCGAAGGGAACTTGGCGGAACAAGCGGAACACGGGTTGACCGCCGTATTATTTGAGAAGGCGAAAGGGCGTTTGCCGCAACAAGCAGATTGGAATGAGCGTTTGTTTTATCAGTGGGGCAAGTTAACGGGATGGTTGCATGCCCATTCTTGTTCATATCAACCAGCGGTTCCATATCGAAGGCGGGAGTGGTGGGAGGAAGATTTACTAAAGGTAGAAGAAAGTATTCCGCCATCTGAAACGCTTGTGTTGAAAAGGGCAGAAGAACTAATGAACCAATTGCATTCACTGACTAAGGAATCCAATAGTTATGGCTTAATTCACAGCGACCTGCATACACGGAACTTCTTCATCCAGGCAAACAGCATCACCGCGTTTGATTTTGATGATAGCTGTTACCATTGGTTCATTAACGATATAGCGATCATTCTCTACCACTCATTGACCCGGTTCGGCAAACCTCCGGGGCGGGGAAAAGGAGAGCGGGAGTTCGCTTCCGATTTCTTGATTCATTTCAAAAAAGGATATGAGACGGAACACCATCTAGACGCTTATTGGTGGAAATGGCTACCTGTCTTTATGAAACTCCGGCGGATTGCCATGTATGTATTTTACCATCAAAAACTCGACTTCACGCAATTAACCGGGGAACGGGCAAGAGTGATAGCGCAAACCCGCCAAGATATTGAAAATGACTTGCCAGTGACGCGCTTGGATATGGCGGATTGGCTTAGGTTAGAATAAGGAACTTCACTCCTTGGGCCCATTGGTGACCAAACGGAGATATTGAAAAGAAGGTAATGAGATCGTTGAACCTGGTTGAAGACAAACAGGAAAAGGGACTGATATTGTTACCCATCAATATATAAAGTGAGCAATTGAGGTGCAGAGCGTTAACTATGGATGATTTGTCATCCGTACATGAAATAAATCAAATCATGAACAGGAGGGCCTTTGCGCTCGTTTACCTTTAAATTTTTCTTTCTTTATGGCCAATTTAGAACATATTTCGGACTTACCCCATGGAAATTGTTTCTGTTATAATCATAGTATTAATTTAGATGATTTTACTATTTCATAAAGACAGGAGTGATGATCTTTTGGTGAATTCACAAACGCTTGGACAAATGTTGCAATCAAGTTCGCAGTATTATGCGAATCAGGAAGCGGTTGTCAGCCCTGGCATGAAGCTTACTTTTAAAGAGTACAATATCTTAACCAATCAGTTAGCCAACTACTTATTACATAACGGAGTACAAAAAGGGGATCGGGTAGCTTACCTTGTAGGCATCAATGGTGCAGCTCCTATCTCCTTAATGGCCATTGCCAAAATAGGGGCTATTGCTGTTCCACTCAATTTTATGTGGTCAAAAGAAATGACCGAATGGGCGTTGGATCATATTGATGCGAAGTTTGTCCTTTATGAAGATCGATTTGCTCCTTTGGTGAAAGAAAAGATCTTACTTGATAGTATCCCGTCGGCACAAATCGTAGAAAATCATGAGTTGTCCAAAAGATTTTTAGGAGAGTTGCGGACTTATTCTATGGACTATCCAGATATAGAAGTGGAGCCAAATGATCCAATTACCATTGTTTTCACATCGGGAACCACCGGGCTTCCTAAAGGAGTGGTTTCTACCCATAAAGCCTTTATCGCCAGTGCCATTAAGACGAGCGGAACGACTGAAAATAAACCGGGTGACCGTTTCTTGCTTGCTTTACCGACTTTTCACATTTCGGGAATTGTCATTATGTTATCCCAGCCCCTATTAAAGTACACGCTAGTATTTTTGCCCCAGTTGGATCCCAAAGGATTGTTGGACATCATGGAACAAGAGAAGATCAACCTGACTTTTATGCCTCCGACGTTATTAAGCATTATTGTTCAGATGATTGAGCAAAGCGATTACCTTTTGCCTTCATTAGATCGTTTTATTTCTGGAGGCAGCAAGGTGCCGGTCCGAACAATCAAAAATTTGGAGGAAATGGGCTTCAAGGTCTTAGAAGTCTATGGAGCAACAGAAACAAATGGAATCGTCTCGTGTTGGAAACCAGAATTTGGGTATGATTCATGCCATACAGTAGGCAAAGTTTATTTGTATCCTGAGGTAAAAATATTGGATCGAGAGACGAGGAAAGAGCTTCCGATCGGACAAATAGGTGAATTGGCTGTAAGTGGAGATACAATCTTCCAAGAATATTGGAAAAATCCTGAAGCCACTAAAGAAGCTTTCCACGAAGGCTACTATTTGACAGGTGATGCAGCCAAAGTGGACACTGATGGGTTTATTGAGATCGTTGACCGTTACAAAGATGTAATTTATTTCAGTGGATTTGGTGGGGTTTATCCAAGTGAGGTAGAGAAAGTGATTTTTGAGATCGAGGGAATTGAAGAGGCATGCGTTGTAGGTGTACAACATCCCGATTTTGGTGAATTCCCTTGCGCTTTTGTACGAGTCAAAGAAGGGATGATCATAGATAAATCCCAAATCCTCAATCATGTGCATGCTCAACTCGAAAGGTATAAATTAGGGGATGTCGTTCTAGTAAAAGATCCGCTACCTAAGATTGTGACAGGAAAAATAGATAAAGGTAAATTGAAAGCGATGTTTCTGGAAAGAATGAAGAGAATGAAGCAATTGTAAATACCTTACTAATCGAAGACAGGGATTGCGTTCACCCATACGAAAAAGAGGTAGTTTGTCTGCCTCTTTTACATTAAGATACTTATGTGTGTATATGCCAGATGGCGTAGTATAACACATGTGTCAAAAAACATACGCCGAGGAGAGGGAGAACCTCAATTTGGTGCCATCTGTCGAATAAACTGTAATATGAGACTTACTTCGAGTGTGCATCCAGTCAATGTGTTGTGACTTGAATTATTTCTTCCTGTTTTTTTAGCTGAAATAGTTGCTTTGTTGTCTCCTTTTTGATTTCCATACATACCAAACTGAAAAGAGTCATGTAGTTGTCTGCTACGTGATGGTACACAATCCCACCATAGTCCCCATAGCGAATATGGTGGGGTAATACCAGCGTAGCTGTCACCAGGTGCAATCTGGATTCAATAAGACAGAAATTACGTCATTTATATCGACATAATTTCTGTCTTTTTTCATGATAGACGTAAATGATGTCAGGGGAAAATCAATCAAGCATTGTACAAACAAGAAAGGGGATCTGTTCGAGTTTGAACTTGGCTCTTTTATATGGCGTGGAGACAGCGACCGATTTTGAAGGCGTATAGGGAAGTGTCTGGAGAAGGATTCTCCTATGATCAATACTGGGATCTGGCTTGCGTATTCAATGTGGAACCCGTCCCAGTGCCGAAAGTCTCATAGAAGACGGTGATGTCGCCTAAATCGATTTGCAAGAAAACCCTTCTCTGCGCCCGATGATGAGTTGAAAAGTTGAAAATGGGAGTTTTTACTTTTGACTCTCAAGTGAATCAAGCATTTGTTTGCGAATTTGTCTCGTCAACATATCCGCTCGCCTTATGATCTCTGGAATACGGCTTTCTTTGCCGACGAAGTGCAGGGCTAACCGGAGGGATAAAGGCAAGTCAACGTGATTGCCTACGGAGACATAAATGGGTTTGACCCCATCTTGTGTACGCAACACAGCCCCGATGATTTCACCTTGATCCCAAATCCGCTCCATACTTCCTCGCTCGGGCCCAGGCTCCCGATATTCTCCCATGAAGTGTTTTTTCGCAATGCCAATCGTCGGCTTGTCGATAAAAAAAGAGGCGTGAGTGGCCAAACCGACACGTTCCGGATGCAACATGCCATTCCCGTCAAAGAATACGAGATCCGGTTCGCTTTGCACCTGTTCCCACGCTTTTAAGAAGAGAGGGAGTTCGCGAAAAGCGAGAAACCCAGGAATATACTCTTGCGAAACGGTATCTTGGCAATGAACGGTTTCAACTAGTTGTTTGCTTGCATAGTCCATGATCGCAATAACGGCTACGGCTTGTTGATTATCTGGGAAGTAAGCCAAGTCGACACCCGCCACCAGCCGAGGCTGCCCAAGATAAGGGGTAAGCCGAATCTGTTGCCGGAGCGAGTGCTGAATGGCCCTCATTTCATCCAATGACAAATCAAACGAATGGATTGGGTTGATTTTCATAAAAATGCCTCCTAAATGACAGGAAAATCCTTAGGCTATCTCGATCTTACCATAATCAATGAAAAGGCAACCAATATAGTAGCATAGACTTAATGAACCCCGTATGTCCAGACAATCATGCAACGTTTGAAGTTACAGATTGACGAAATTCGGTGACAGATATCCAAGCGCTGAGTGAGGTCTTTCATCATTGTAAAAGGCTATGTAATGATCAATGTCCTGTTTAGCTTCCAGGAACGAACCATATTCTTGGAGCCAAACCGTTTCCTCTTTTAGCGTACGAAACCAACGCTCAATGTAAGCATCAGCGTCAGGATTGTTGTAACCCGTTCTTTCTTGCTTCATTCCAGCATCTTTCAGCGCTTTTACATAACGTCGGCTGGTCATTTGACAGTTTTATCACTCCGTATGCTTAGCCCTTTGCCTTTTACCCCTTCAGGAAAACGGTAATTCAAAGATTGGTTTACAGCCATAAGAAGCTCCTCGGTTCTGCAGAACCGAGAGAAAGAATAGCCTACGATTTCTCTGTCAAATGCATCAATCACCGCAAACAAATACCCCCAGCCATCTCTGCCACACCAGACTTTTGTCATATCTACTTGAAAATGCTCATTGGAACGAGTAACGGGAATCTTTCCTGGTCGCTTTTTTCGTTTGGCTTCAAAACGCTTCGTCTTAACTAGTACATTCAACTCCTTCATCATTCGGTAAACACGTTTGCCATTAACCTGGAGTTGAAATCACTTTTTTAGCCATACTCGAATACGGCGATATCCGTTCGTAGGAAACTCGCCACACAACTTTAAAATCTTTTGACGAAGCGATGCTTCTTCTGTCTTTTCTCGCTTCTTAGGTTGTTCTTGCTTAAGTAAGGCATTTCCATAGGTACGTTTGATTTGAAGGGCATATGTAATTTTGGGACCGAATACCCTTCATCCACCAAGGTTCGTGCCAACTCTCTTAAACTTACCTTCAGCCCCAATTGGTCTTTTTTCTGAGGATCTCAATCTGCATTACTTGGTGAACAAGCAATGCCTTGTCTTCTTTCAATTCTTTCTCTAATTCTATCTCCCGTTTAGATGGATTTGTTGCCAGGGCTGAAAGCCCTCGCTCCTCATGGCTTCTTTCCAATCCATTTTGCCCTCCCCTTTCCTTGATTAAAAAAGACGTTTGACATGCGATGCAATCAAGTCACTCAACGTCTTGGTTTCCCGACGCACTTTATCCCTCAACCGTTTGCGGAGTTTTTTCTTCGCATCCGTCGCATGGAGGACGACGTCATCCCCCTTTTTGAGGACGTGGGAACTATACTTTGAGAAACGTCTTGGCATTAAGATGGTGGACAACCTCAAAGGAAAACGCCAGCTTCTGCAACTTTGGAAAGAACAACAGGGCATTTGCCCTGTCTGTAAAGAAAAGATCACCAAACTTACAGGATGGCACAGCCACCATATTGTCTGGCGATCTCTAGGTGGTTCCGATTTGCAAGAGAACCGCGTTCTCTTACATCCAAATTGTCACGCCCAAGTCCACAGCTTAGGGATAACCGTTGAGAAACCGCGTCCCTAACGGGGCGTTTGAAGAGGCTTGAGCCGTGTACGGGGAAACTCGTATGTACGGTTCTTAGGGGGGGAACGGCTCCGAAAGGAGCCTGCCCTACCCGACACCCCCTTTACAAGTGGTTAATTAATGCCGCATGGGTGCCGTAATAAGCCGTTCCTCTTACATTATAACCACGACCATCATAATAGTTTGTAATCATAGCAGCAGTAGTAGGCCCACATGATGAATAAATAAGCGAGCCCCAATGAGGCTCGCTTATTTATTGACATAACGTTCGCGATATTCATCTTCAAGCATGCTCATGATGATAGAATCGTGGTACTGGTGATTGTAGAATAACGCATCACGCTGAACGCCTTCTTTTTTGAAGCCCAGCCGTTCATACACATGAATCGCACGTTCATTGTATGAATAAACATTCAGTTCAATCCGATGTAAGTTTAAATCACCGAACGCATAGTCCAGCATCAGCTTCATCGCTTCGGTGCCATAGCCTTTGCCTTGATGGATTTGATTGTCAATCGCAATGCGGATATAGCAACTGCGGTTGAACGGATGGATCTCAAGCAGTTGAATGTCACCTATGACGGTGTCGTTTTCCGTTAAAGCGATGAGCATGAGCACACCGGACGAATCTTGGGCCTTTCCTTCAATATACTGCCTCACTTGTTCTCTGGTGAAGCATTTTTGCGTCCCGGTGAGGCGTCTTGTTTCTTTATTGAACAACATGCGGAAATACAATTCCGTGTCTTCGACGCTAATCGGCCGCAAATATACCTGATCTCCTTGTAAAAAGCGAACGGGTGTATACATGAACGTTCCCTCCTGTATCCATATTAACTATAGCCAATTCTCCCTAATTTGAAAATGTTTTTACTAAAAAACAAAAAAGAACCTGACCAAGTGACAGGCTCTTCTCTCATTTATAAAACTAAATTTGTGATAATACAGCTCTTTTACGGTCTTTGCGGATCAGGTCTTCATAGGTTTCCCGCTCCACAACCAATTCCGCTTCGCCATCTTGGACGAAGACGACGGCAGGACGGCGCAGGCGGTTATAATTGCTCGCCATGGAATAACCATAGGCCCCAGTCGACAAAACAGCAAGAATATCCCCGCTATTCACTTTGGGCAGGGCGATGTCCCAGATGAGCATGTCTCCGCTCTCGCAACACTTCCCCGCGATGGATACCGTTTCCGCCGGCGGCAACGACGCTTTGTTGGCAAGCAGCGCGTCATATTTCGCTTGATAAAGCGCGGGACGGATATTGTCTGTCATGCCACCATCCACAGCGACATAGGTGCGAATGCCCGGAATTTCTTTGATCGAACCGATCGTATAAAGCGTGGTACCCGCATTTCCCACGATGCTGCGACCCGGTTCAATCCAGATCTCCGGTCTCGGCAAGTCGCGTTCATCCCATGTGGCCGCCACTTCACGGGTAATAGTCTCCACAAAGGCCTCGATCGCCACCGGATCATCTTCGCTTGTATAGGAGATGCCAAAACCACCGCCCAAGTTAAGCACTTGTACTTCATACCCCATCTCTTCATGCACCCGATCCAAAAACGCCCTGACGATCCGAACCGCCTGCACAAATCCGGTCGTATCAAAAATTTGCGATCCGATATGCACATGAATGCCCAGGAGGTTAAACTGTTTTTTTGCCAGCGCGTGTTGGATCGCCTGCATGGCTTGCCCATCGGAGACACCGAAGCCGAATTTCGAATCTTCTTGGCCAGTGGAAATGTATTCATGGGTGTGCACTTCGATACCGGGTGTAAGACGGAGCATCACATTGACGCGTTTGTTGGCAGTGCTCGCCAGATCATGGAGCAACTCCATTTCATAGAAGTTATCCACGACATAACACCCGACATTCGCTTCGAGGGCCATCCGCAATTCTTCTTCCGTTTTATTGTTGCCGTGAAAGTGAATGCGTTCAACAGGGAACCCGGCTTGGAGAGCGGTATACAACTCACCGCTGGACACGACATCCAGAGAGAGGTTTTCTTCGGCGGCCAGCTGTGCCATGGCGATACAGCTAAAGGCTTTGCTGGCGTAAGCGACTTGAAAAGCAAAACCGCTTTGTTTGAATGATTCGACAAAACGGCGGCTATTTTGCCTGATCAACGCCTCATCATATACATAAAGGGGTGTTCCAAACTCTTTGGCCAATTCCATCGCATCGCACCCACCAATGGTGAGATGGCCTCGCCCGTCAATGCGGCTCGTACCAGATAAAGGCATAAAAAAACCTCCCAATCACGAATGAAATTAGGAGAATACAGTCGGGCCAAAATAAAAAACACCATCTGACTATAGACGGCATCCCTCATTAAAACCGCACCATAACCATATCTCCTGAAGATAGCGCACCACGCATATGCGGATCGATATACGTGACAGTTCTGCCCCTGTTCGGGTACAGACCCAGCCCCCCTGCCCAGAGAAAGCAAGAGAACTTCGGCGACTTTTCCTTTCCATCGCTGTCATGGATCTTCTCTGGATCTCAAGCCATGTACTATTAAAAGTCGCAACCTCTACCTCATCAAGTTATGATGAGGTTTTGCTTATGCAGTTGGTTTATTAATGTGTTTTAGTATAGCACGCAATAGGTTCGATGTGAAGAGGTTAAACACATTCTTTACAATGTATTGCGAACATAAGTTCGGTATGTGATGATAGAGAAGTGAGCGCAACAGATACATACAACAGAGAGGGGACCGTCTTATGGCCGTTCGTTACCCTGCAGAAATTCGCTGTCAAAAAGAATTGGAAGCTTTGCAATTGGCAGATACATATCCCAAACCGCAAGGATGGCTGCTGTCACCACGGATGGTGGAACGTTTCATTTTAGGTTCCGAAGAAGAATGGGTTACCAAAGACGGAGAGAAAATCCGCATTCGGCCCAAATACTGGGGAGATCGATCCTTGATACAAGTAGCAATTGCCACCTTGGCATCGGATCGCGGGCTTATGTTGGCGGGTGAACCAGGAACCGCCAAAAGTTGGTTATCCGAACACCTATCCGCTGCGATTTCGGGAACCTCTCAATTAATTGTCCAAGGGACATCCGGCACCAATGAAGATCAGATCAAATACACATGGAATTATGCGATGTTGATCGCGCAAGGCCCGTCAACGGAGGCGTTGGTGGAAAGCCCGATGATGGATGGCATGAAACAAGGAAAGCTTGTTCGATTTGAAGAGTTAACCCGTTGTCATTCGCAAATACAAGATGTGATGATCTCCATCTTGTCTGAGAAGCAAATCGCAATTCCCGAATTGAACACTGTAGTCAATGCGGAAAAAGGCTTTAATGTCATCGCGACGGCAAACACGGCGGATAAAGGGGTCAACGACATGAGCGCCGCATTAAAACGCCGGTTTAACTTCGTGGTGATTCCTGTGCTCACTGACTTGGAACAAGAGATGAAGTTGGTGGAAGAAAGAGCCAAGGAGCAGATGCTCAGCTTGGGGTTGGAAGCGCAAATCCCACCTGACCTCGTGCGCCTGATGACTACCGTATTCCAAGAATTACGACGCGGGAAAACCATCGACCGCCAAATGCAAATCAAAAAACCTTCCACCGTGTTAAGCACAGCCGAATTGATTTCGGTGATGTCCAACAGCGCGATTCTTTCTACTTACTTCGGAGACGGCTCCATCCAAATGAAAGAAGTGGTGCGCAGCATGTTTGGTGCGGTATCCAAAGAGGATGACACGGACTTGGATGTGGTCAAGGAATATGTGGAAACCGTCGTTCGCGACCGCGAAGGCCAGGTGTGGGCCGATTTTTATCAAACATGTAAGGAGCAATTATGAGTCACATTCATTTCTTACCGATCCGCCACCATTCTCCGTCATGCGCTTATCACGTTCAGCGGGCGATTAACCAAATTCGCCCCAGCCATATCTTGATCGAGGGGCCCAGCGATGCCAATCCGTTGATTCCGCATTTGCTGGAAGAGGATCTGCAACTTCCCGTTGCGATTTATTCATATAAAACCTCACCGCAACCAGAACGGTTGTATTACCCTATATGCGATTATTCACCTGAGTTTGTGGCGATTTTCACGGGATCCTTGTTGGGTGCCCATTGTTCTTTCATCGATATTCCTTCCGCATGGATGATGGAGACACGGAAACTTGGAGAACGTGTTGAAACAGGAGAATGGTGGGCTCGGGGAACCACACTGTATATGGAACGACTGGCCCAAACGGATCAAAAAGACGAAGGCGGAAAAAGAGGCATTGCTTTCGTCGGGGCTCCACTTGGTGGAAAAGGGGGTAGCGGAGTTGGTCCAGCAAGGATACAGTATGGTCAGCGAACAAAGTATCGCTACTTTCGCTGAATTGTCTGAGTTTGTGAAGTCGTATAAACTCCGGCGTCTGGGTAATATTCTTACCTCGTTAAAAGAAGAGTTGCATTTTCACCCGACGAACCAAATCGAAATCGCCCGTTTGTTAAGCGACGCTTGGTTTACCGTAGCGGCGATCCGCAAACATCTGCAAGACGGTTTAAAGAACCCTGTTTTGCTAGATGAGCTCGTCGGAAAAACTTGGCGCAAAACAGAGCTGGAGCGAGTATCCGGGTTGAACTTGGTAGAGTTGGGGTATGAACGCCAACTCCTGACTTCCGGCTTCATCGTGGAGACGAGTATGTTAATCGATTTGAATCAAGGAACGTTATTTGCGGAGAAGCAGATTACCCCGCAAAAAATGAACATATCTTCCAAGGCATCTTACTTTCAAGTGCTTGAAGCGGATTCAGCTTATCTCTATCCAGGTCAGGAACCACGCCGAATCAAGCTGGAATCCTTCCGGCAGCGCACACTGACGCACACCGATTTAGATCGGTTGGTGCCCTATGCGGTTTCTTCTTTTCAACCTCTGCTAACTCAGTTGCAAGAGCAAGCTTCCTCTTTATTCCCGCAAGAAGAGATTTGTGCCCTGATTCATCCGAAGCTGTTGGTGCAAGCGGGAAACGTTGTATATGCGATTGATCAACAGCATCGCATGTTGCGTGTTGCCGAAAAAAGTAGAGGTGGCTTGAAACGTCTGGTCAAAGAGTTTGCTGATGGGTTGCTATTTGGCAAACTCCTGTTAACCGATCAGCCGGTTTTGTCTGTTCTCTCCTTTATTCCGTTGGATTCTCCTACGCATGCACGGTATCTCTACACTTGGCCCATGATGAAATGGTGAGGAGGGAATCGATGACACAGATGGTTAGGCTAATCGAACAGTTAGAAGAGCAACTCCTGTTTCTGTTGGCCTCCGGTTTACAGCACGCCCGTTTGGAAATGCAGGAGATCGCCGAGCAGGCGACTCTTTGGCAAGAATGGGGGTTTCCCGAGCTGTCCCATCATTTAACACAGCTAGCAGACAAGCAAGGGCCAGAACAAATCACGCAACTATTCTTGTTGCTGCGGCAATGCGATTGGCTTAAACGGCAATTTATCCAACTTGATTCTTATGATCCACCGAAGAAGCGACAATGCAAAAAGAATAGCAAATGGTCTTTATATCCCCTCTCTCTGATGACAATGAATGAAACCAGCTATATCATCGTCCATCTATGGGAGCAACAAAAAAAGAAAGAAGAGGGGGTCCTGATCTGGATCCCAGAATCCTGTTTTCCCACCCCCATCCGGCCCCGGTTGCTTAGAAGTGTGTTTGAGGTGGAAGATTGCCAATTCGACCACTACTTTGCCCTTGATAAATCGACCCATCTTCCCGTGTTCCGAGTGAAGGTAACAAACGAGCTCGATGTCGAAGCAGATGAATTAGTCCGTTCCCTTTCGGGGCGGATGTGCTTGAAATTGGCTCGGGGCGCGGTTTATCTTGACCGACTCAAGGAATCCGACAAGACGAGACGGTGGACCTTGTTCAATAACACAAGCCGGATGAACATGAAGCAATTAGAGCAAATCTGGCCGGCCTATTGCTTTTATTACAAAACGGAGCAATTTTTCATTCCGCTGATCTTCGCGAATCAATTGGATTTAAAACAGGCCGTGATCCTGCATGTGTATGAATCAGCTTGGACGGACGAACAATTAAGTGTGTTTAAACAAGAGAGATAGAGTGTGCAAAGAGTGGCACATACGTTTGAGTGCCTCTCTTTGCAAAGCCTGACCGCGACGGCTTTGTTACAATATAATTAGTTTTGCGAAAAGAAGGGGGTAGCAAGATGTTTCAGCAAACAACATTTGCTTCGCTATGTTCCGTTCAACACCCGATTGTTCTGGCCCCGATGGCGGGAGGGGTCACAACACCCGAATTAGTCGCGGCTGTATCCAATGCGGGTGGATTGGGTTCATTGGGTGCCGGATATTTGTCTCCAGCCAAATTGCGCGAAGAGATTAAGGAGATACGCATGCGCACTTCGCGTCCATTTGCTGTCAATTTATTTGTTCCCGGAAATGATAACAGCCCGGATAACAACGTATGCACTGAACTAAAAACCGGCCTCAAACCCATTTGTGACGAGTTGGGCATAGAGCCGGAAGAGTTGACTTGCGCTTATGAGGATCAGTTTGAGGAGCAATTTGCCGTTATTATAGAAGAGCGTGTTCCCGTCTTCAGCTTTACGTTTGGGATGTTGGCGAAAGAGAAGATTCAGAAATGCAAACAGGCAGGGATTCTTACCATCGGCACGGCTACAACGGTCCTTGAAGCAATCCGGTTGGAAGGGAGCGGAGTGGATGCGATTGTCACGCAAGGAAGTGAAGCCGGAGGGCATCGCGGAACCTTTGCGCATCCATACCATGAAGCGTTGATCGGAACCATGGCATTAGTGCCGCAAGTGGCGGATCACGTCAGTATTCCCATCATCGCGGCTGGTGGCATCATGGATGCAAGGGGAATCGTAGCCAGCTTCGCCTTGGGAGCCTCTGCCGCTCAGATGGGAACAGCCTTTATCCCATGCAAAGAAAGTGGCGCCCACCCTTTATATAAAGACGCGTTGCTCCGAGCTTCAGAAGATCGGACCGCCGTTTCGCAAGCGATTAAGGGTAAAGCCGTCCGCGGATTGCATAACCGTCTGATGGACTTGGTTGAACAGATGCCGACAACCTTGCCTTACCCGTATCAACATGCCCTGACACAAAAAATCCGCCAAGCCGCAGCCCAACAACAACGCCCTGAATGGATGTCCATGTGGGCGGGCCAAGGAATACGCCTGGCTAAAGAGACAACTGTTCAAGACTTCATGACAGAAATAACAGAAGGGATTGGCAAACTATTGGGAAGATTGAATGAAATAGATAATAGGCAATAGTGATTCAATATAGATAAACCGAATTGTAGTATAGATTGGTTTGCGATATAAACAAAAAATGCATTGTCTGATCGAATCGCGTTTTTCCGGTTAATTACATTAAGAAAGATAGATTGGGTAATAACAAAATCCAAATGAATGTGATAAAGGCCCCAATGATCATGGCCAAACTGGAAAAGGTACCTTCCAACTCGCCCAGTTCAAACGCTTTGGAAGTTCCAGTGCCGTGTGCACCCATTCCCATCAATAATCCTTTGGCAATGGGGGATTTCAAGGAAAGAAGTCGGATGAGAAGCGGACCCAATACAACGCCGGATAAGCCGGTAATCATCACAAAAACAGCGGTTAATGAAGGGTTTCCGTGAAGCGTTTTGGCATATTCCATCGCGATCGGTGTGGTAACCGAACGAGGAATAATGCTGATTACCATGATTTTGCTTAGCCGGAACAGAAGCGCAAGCAAAATGGACGTGATGACGGCAAAAAATGAACCTATGCTTAAGCTGATAATCATTTCCTTCAAATGTTGTTTAAGAAGATCTTGAAATTTGTACATGGGAACAGCGAAAGCGACCGTGGCCGGACCCAACATATAGGTTAACAGTTGGGTTCCCGAAGCATAGGTGCCGTAGGGGATGTGAAAGCACTCCAAGATGATGATCAACATAAGCGGTGTGACAATAATGGGTGAAAAAAGCACAAGGGTGATCTTGGAGTTGATTTTTTTGCTCACCACAAAAATCAAAATGGTGAGCAATAGTAACAACGCTTCAAGCAAAAGGTGCTTCATATGGCTTTTCCCTTCTTCCGCTTTTGCAAAAATTCGGCGACAAGTCCCGTAATACACATCACAACAGCTAAACTAATCCAGACAACAGCAACCATTCGCAAGCCTTCTAGACCAAAAATTTGCGGAAATTGAATAATCCCGACGGTTGGCGGGACAAAGAAGAGCAAAAGTTCCGCCAACAACCATTTAGCGCCTTTTTCCACCCATTCCAAGCGGATGACTCGAAATTTAAGTAAGCAAAACAGAATCACCAAACCCACAAAACTTCCGGGCAGTTTTTGAAACTTGAGTAAGTAAGTAATCCCTTCCCCCGCAAGAAAAATGAGATAAATGAGCAATATTTGTGCGAAGGTAATGAAGATCTTCATAGACTCCCTCTTTCTGACTAGAAGCTATTTCAAAACCATCTTTTTGATGGAGAAATGGCTATGGCGATCGCTCCAAAACCGTTTTCCCATTCGCTTCATTTGTCCATCGGCGCTCATCGGGAAAGGTTTTTCCGCTCATCAACGACTTTTGAAATAACTTGTACTTAAGCGATAACTTCTGTCTGGTTGTTCGACTCTGGCTGAACAGCTAAAAAGAGCAGTTAACTATGCTGGTTATTCAACCGCTTTTATCTGCAACCCTTGTTTTTTTGGTAGTTCTCGCTGTCCATATTTATAAGGTAACGAGATTTGATCCATTCGTAAAGAATATATCTTTTATTATTGTTATGCCTTTTAGTTATGATTGGGACGGATTTTTTTAATTAAGTCGATAAGGGTTTTGGCAGCATATGAGAGGTAACGATGTTTTTTGGTAATCAGTCTCATCTTCCATACTTTTGATCATTTTGCTGATGGAGGGTTGCGACAGATGCAATGCTTGAGAAGCTTTGGTAAAACTTTTGTATTTGGCAACGGTTAAAAAATACTTTAATTGGCGTATTTCCAATGGCAAATCCTCCTGTATTTTTATATTCCTTCACCGGTTCGGACTTAGAAAATGCTTACTGAATTTATTTTACCGATTGAGCCTGAGAAATCGCCAAACATTTTTCTGCTAAGAACAAACCACTCACAACCATGATCACAACAATTGGTTGCCGTACACAACCGTAGCAATGAAGTTTATCTTCATAATCTGCTGACTGGTAAAATGGGATGAATCCGATTTGTATTACCCCCTTTTATAAATACTCATAATAATGAAAGGGGGAAACCAATCGCATTTCTAATATTCTGATCGCAAAAGACATTATGAGGAGGAAATATCCATGAGCTCTCAAACATTTCGACCGTCACACTCGCCTTCTAACTCTGATGAGACTGAGGTCCGTTCGCTCTACCAACAGCTGTTGGAGGGCTGGAACAAGCGCAGTGCCGATGCCATGGCCGAGCCTTTCGCTGAGGACGGCGAACTCATCGGATTCGATGGGAGCCAAGTCACAGGACGGGCAGAGATTGCTTCGCATCTTCAGCCAATCTTTGCCAATCACCCGACTGCCGCCTTCGTGAGCAAAATTAGAAGCGTGCGCCTTTTTGGTCCTGAAGTTGCCGTGCTGCGCGCGGTTGCGGGGATGGTGCCGCCCGGACAGTCGGACATCGATCCCAAGCTTAACACTCATCACACACTCATCACAGTGAAGCGTGAGGGAAAGTGGCGTATCGCGCTCTTTCAGAATACTCCGGCCCAGTTTCATGGAAGACCGGAATTGGTCCAGAAACTGACAGAGGAGTTGCGGCAGAGTTCACTCATCAGACCAGTGTGATATTCATTGCAAACTAGTTAGATCTCCCGCTTCCCAATACACTAGGGAATACAAAAATGACAAAAAATTCCCTATCAGCGATGGGGAATTAACAGGGAAGGGATACCTAACCAAAAGGATCATCCGTTTATTGGGATGATCCTTTTGGTTTACATCAATTCATCCAAACGATCCAATTCTTCATCCTTTTGATCATTCACTACGTGTGTATAAATCTGGGTGGTATTGATCGAGGAGTGGCCCAGGATCTCTTGCACCACACGGATATTCGCGCCGTTGGAGAGGAGGAGGGTGGCCAACGTATGACGCAATTTATGTGGCGAAATGTTTTTGGCTTTAGGAGGCAAGCCGGCTTCTTGGACATATTTATTGATGATTTTATTGATCGAAACACGGCTGATGCGACCCCCATCCCGGTTTAAGAACAGGGCCAACTCATGTCCGGGCGCCGGGGTGGGGCGAACAGCCAAGTAATCTTTCAGGGCGGAAGTGGCCGTATTGTTGAGCTTGAGCATGCGCTCTTTGTTCCCTTTTCCCAAGACCACGATACGGACGGTTTCTTTTTGTTCTTGAATGCTGGTTGTATCTAAACCAACCAGCTCAGATACACGCAAGCCGGTGTTAAGAAAAATGAGCAAGATGGCGAGATCGCGATACCGCAGCCAGCTCAAGCGCTTGTAGTTTCTCGTATCAAAGAAGTCATGCACGCTGTGGACTAGGCGCATTGCTTCATCATGCGTCAAAAAAACAGGAACCCGTTGTTTGTTCCGCGATCTCAATGTCACATCCTCAAATTCGGTCATGGGATTGCGGTCCAAGGCTCCGCATTTAACCAGATAGCGAAACAGGGACTGAAGAGAGGCGCGCTTGCGGTTTTTTCCCGCATGCGAATTTTCCCTCATCTGTACTGTTTCCACCAGTTTACCTTTTATTTTTCGGGTCACTTTCCGTTCATAGCCATGTTCAATATACCGAAAAAAACGTTTAATGGTGCGGCCCGTCACTTCCTCCAACTCCACGCCGTGCTCCTCCAAATAATCGAAAAACAGATTGAAATCATACACATATGCGGCCACCGTTTCGATGGAGCGGTCGGCGCTGATCATCTCCAATATGTATTCCTGGACATCTTCGGGAAGCTTAAGTGCCAGTCGATTAATGTTTTCTGGCAATTTGCGCGATAAGTACTTCATCGTTGTTTCACTCCGTATCAAATAATCATAAAAAATCGTTTGTTATATTTACAAACGAACTCAAAAATGAAAAAAAGGGGGTGACCGATAGGTCTCGGACATAAATAAAAGGGCCTTTTTAGGCTTTTTTGGTTTACGAAAAACAGAGAATGGCTGCATCCCTTGGTGCGAAAGGGGTTGAGCTGATTCGATTAAACAAAAAAACGGGTTCCGTCGAAAATGGGTTGAACATTCATATTATAGATAGATAAACCGGTATGGATGGCAATAAAAAAACATCCCGCGCTTGATCGTTTAGGAAGAATACAGGAATTGAAAGGTTGCTCAAAAGGGGATTTGATCGCTTTGTTGATTTACGAAAGATACGTTTCGTAAATCAATTATTATTATAGTAAATATTAAGGACAAAATCATCGATTATTTCACAATGGACAAATAAAAAAGAAAGCGCATATGCGCCTTCTTGTCAAACATAGGAACTCTTCTGGTCACGTTTGAATGATTGTCAAAGGTGTTTTTCAAAATAAATAAATTCCAAGTTGTTCATCATGGTTCGCTTCGTTTCAGCGTAACCGTTCTTGCGATAAAGGTGCTTGGCAGCCGCTTGAATCGTAGTGGTGTCAAGGCAGATGGAATGGTAACCCAACTCCAGCGCGCGTTGTTCCAATGCGTGGAGCATCTGTTGACCGAATCCCTTTCGTTGATGCAGGGGATGGACTCTCATGCGTTTGATTTCGGCTAGGGTATCGGTTTTTCTTTTGATCGCGCCCATGGCGATCAATTGTTCATCCAGGACCCCGACCAAGAATTCACCGCCTGATTGAAGATAAACTTCTTCGATTTTAGTCAGATCGTCATCCCAAGGGCCTTCACCCGGATTGGCTCCCGTTCCAGGTAAAGACCGATAATGCAATGCGATCACATCAGACCGATCTGATGGTTGATATCTGCGAATGGTCAACATGCGCTACACCCCCATATTGATAATCATATATCTCTTGCCTTGATCTTTCATCTCCATCCAACCAACACTCAACAAAATTTCACCTCCGATTTTTTGTTTATTATGACATATTTGACTCATCTGCACTACATATTGTCCAAATGGGTTCAGTAACGTACCATATGGGTAAATTCTTTCTTCTCCAGGAGGTTTTTTTCTTGATTTTGAATTTCAGAATTTGGCTTATTCCGATGTATGTTCTTATCTTCGCTGGCTTGCTTTATGGGTTGCATCTACTGCAGGAGATTTCTCAATATGAACGTGGCGCTTATTATTTTTCCGGAAACGCATCGGGTTACATTGTTTTGTTTGCAATCATGAGTGTGCTACTTCTGCTTTCTTTGCATTGGAATAGACGGGCGAGGCGATTTTGGCTGATCGTCGGCGTCCCGCTTTTTCTCTTTGCCGGGTTTAAGTATATTCAACTTTTTGAATTGGGTACGCGAGTGGACGGCCAGAAGATCCAAGCAAACAACAAAATTTATGCGTGGTCTGAAGTCAGACAGGTCACAGTCGATTGGAGCGGCAATGCGAACGCCAAAAATCTTTACCTCGAGTATTCACTCATCTTAAACGATGGTTTGTCCATCAATGTGTTAAGCCCTGAATTTGATGCCAAACGAATGGCCAATATCCATGAAAAAGTGAAACGAGCCCATATCCCCATCGTCGTGCGAACCCCGCTGAATGAACGGGCGATGAAACGGATTGAGCGGGATTACAGCAAGGAAGAAGCCGCATTGCTTCACCAATTCTTTGCTGATTAGCATATAAAAATCGGCTGAAGAAGGTCATTTCAGCCGATTTTTCCTTTATTTTGTTGCCATCGGTTCGCGCTTCATTCCATGGATTTCCTTGATATTTGATGTCCATTTGCCTGCAAGCGGTTTAGGCTCGGCAGCGATTTTCCTGATTAGGTTGGCTACTAAAGTACCGGATTTTTTCAATAGGTCTTTTTGGATTTTGTCCAAAGTGTCCCCATCCGTATGATAGTTGGGGTCATCAGAAAGATGAAGGAAAGCGACCGGGATCCCCGCTTCTTCAAAGGGAACGTGGTCACTGCTGGTGGAATATCCGCGTTGATGTGGCAAATTTAGTTCAATCGCTTCTTGTTCGGCCAAATCGGCCACAAACGATTTCGCATCCGGAGATGCGGTGAGGATATTAAAGGTGTCTCCGACACCCACCATATCCATATTAATCATTCCCGCCATCTTCTCTTTGTCCTTTGGTTTCAGCGAATTCACATAATGCTCCGAACCAACCAATCCGGCTTCCTCCGCACCGAAGGCGATAAATTTGAGGTTCATATCCAGCTTTTTACTGGATAAGACACGCGCCACTTCCAGCATCGTGCTGGCGCCGGAAGCGTTATCGTTCGCGGCGGGGGTATCGACGCCATCATAATGGGCTCCTAGAATCAATGTCTGAGCGGTGGCTGCTTTTTTCGCCGCTTTATGCGTGCCGATCACATTTTGCGAGTAAGTGTCCAGTATCTCCGTTTTGACTTTCATTGAGACCGTCACGTTTTGTCCGCTTTCGATCAAATCTTTCAGATGCTTCCCATCCGCATCAGATAAGCCGAGTGCGGGGATATCGGAGGGTTGTCCGAGTGTGCCGTTTATCATGCCCGTTGTGTTATTGAATACGATTGCGCCAATCGCTCCGGCCTGTGCCGCATTTTGCACTTTTTCATAAAAAGACAATTCTCCGCGCTGGATCAAGGCGATTTTCCCTTTGACATCGGTCTCGGCAAAATCAGCGACTTTGCCGAGACCGGCAAATTTCAACTCGGCTTGCAAACCTTGTTCCGGTGTGCTGGGGGAGTAGGAGAGTACTTTGGTGGTGATGGCTTGATTCCCGGGTGAAAGCATTGTCAACTCTGCTCCGTGGTTAATAAAAGTCCGGAATGGAAATTTTTGAATTTCGACATCCAAACCCATTTTGCGGAAACGATTAGCAATCACCGCCGCCGTCTGATATTCCCCTTTGGTTCCGGCAATGCGAGCGTTAACCGGTTGGACATCCAGGTGATGTCTTGAAAAATTCGTTCGCTCGATATATTTCCAGTGTTCTTGTTTTGCCCTTGCCCCGGGAGAGATGTGAAAGCAGTTCCGAATATGAATGCGGCGGAAATCAAAAGGAACACACCCGTTCTAATCGTTTGTAATTTCATATCGCACCACCTTTTTATTATTGTTTATTATATATATTCTATAAATTAAAATAAGACCCTCTATTAAAAGCTGAGGTGCTTCACTCAAAATTGATGGAGATGGTTTACACCATTTTTTATTAGCGGTTCATGAAGGATCAGCCCCATGACAGGTTCCCAAGTGATTCTGTCATGGGGCTGACTCATTTACATGCAACCATATTTTGAGGGAATGATTCAACGTAGACCGATATTCCCCCTAGTCCGAGCTTGGCGGGCTGTCCTCAAATCGGTATTTTCCCAATATAACAACAAAAAATTCAAACCGGTCTGCACTACATACGATAAAATACTTAATTTATTCGGAAATTATCAACCTACAATTGTCACATCACGCGCAGAAACCACTATGCGTCGCGGAACTCCAGCCCGGCAGGATATCAAGGTAGCGTCTCCGAAACGGTTCACACTGGCCACATAAACGCTGATCGGGCGACGGGAAACCCCGCGAATGACAACCGTTACAATTTGGCCTACATACATGCGCAATGTTCCAGGCGCCACACGAGGAGGTAATTGCTCCACATTGCCTTCATCCATCTCATAAGCGGATTCATAATCGGTATCGTAATCGTAAGAAAGGTATGGATCGTAATCATCATAATACATAAGTTGATTCACTCCTTTTATCCATGGACCTAGTTTCATGATATTCGCCACTTCATCATGCGTACTAGAATATTTGCCTATTTTGACAAGGATGGGTATTTGCAGATGTAGAAATCTTTATAAATGCAATCACCCTTTTTAAAAATAGGAGAATCATATGACATTCAAACAAATCGTCGTGATGATCTGTGGGCTTCTATCCAATCTATCGAGATCCGTAATCATGACACAACCCTTTTTCTCATATGAGAATGCGATTCGCGAAAAAGTGTTTGTAGAGGCCCAAAGGAAATCCGTGCCAGCATCGATCGACCAGTGGCCAATCTTACCGCCTTGTTGGTGGATTCTGGAGAAGATACGAGGGTAAACTTCCATGAACAATTGTTGAGAAGTTACGGTTGTGCCGGCCCAAAGTCAACAGATCATGCCTGTGGTAAAGTAAGGCAACACAAACGCCTAACCGTGGATATACTGAAAAATCAACGGGCATCCTACCCCCAAAGGGGGGAACAGAACCAATGGGCAAAAAAATTGCCAAAGACAACAACGGACAAAGGAAAGTGAAAGTGAGTGGCGGAGAAGGGCGCAACGGCAGATTGAGCCAATTCAAAAACCGCACGCAACCAGGTGATCCGTATGCCCGTGATTATATGACGCGTTCGGATGAAACCTGATAAAATTTAATGAAAGCTTCCCAACCGGCCAGCAGTGATGCTGGTCTTTTGTAGTTAGTATTCTGTACAAGTTATTTCAAACGTCGTTGATGAGCGGAAAAACCTTATTCCGATGAGCGCCGATGGACAAGTGAAGCGAATGGGAAAACGGTGTTGGAGCGATCGCAATTGCCATTTCTCCATCCAAGTTTGAAATAACTACTAGAATGAAAATTGTATCAGCAATGATCATGCCCTATATTATTGATAAATGAGATGATGTGGAGCTGAAAGCATTTAGTGAAAGGAGAGGACCATGGATATCATACGGTCAATGAATACAGATTTTGTCATTATTGAAGATTCGATTACAGTTGAAGAAGCCCTGGATTTACTTAGAAAAAATAAAGGAAGATTATTGATTGTGCACAAAGGTGAAGTGCCAGTCGGAGTTTGCGACAGTCATACCCTGCTTTTACAAACACATAAATTGGGCAGTCCGCTTACGTATAGTGAAGAATTTAAAATGATAAGCCAAGATTGGATTTTATCAGAAGCTGATCTCATGCATGAATACTTGCTCATTCAAAACGAAAAAAAGGAGATGATCGGTTGGTTGGATCATAAATCTGCCGAAATTCAGTATTTAAAACAGAGCTTTTCCCAAGATTTGCGAGATTTGATGACTGATCTGGAAGCCATTGTCGATTCTATCTATGACGAAATTTTAGTTGTGGATGCGAAAGGAACAATCTTACGTGTGTCCAAGCGAAGCAGTCATAATCTGTGGGGTGTGAATCCAGACTCTGTGATTGGGAAAAATATTTTAGAGTTAGAGGAAAAAGGTTGGTTTAAACCTACGGTTACCCGAAAAGTACTTGCGGAACAAAAGAAACTCTCAGTTATACAAGAAAATCGTTTGGGAAGGAAAATTCTTGCCGTTGGAAACCCGATTTTTAATCAAAAAAAACAGATAGAACGGATTGTGATTGCTTCCCGGGATATTACAGAAGTGACACAACTTGCTCGCGAACTGAAACAAGCAAAGCAATTAACGGAAAAATACCGAAAAGAAATCAATACCCTTCGCAAACACCAACAGATTGGGGATAAGCCAATTATTTATCAATCCAATCAAATGACAGAACTAATCGCCGAAGTCAAACGTGTCGCCAGTGCAGAGTCCACAGTGATTATTTATGGAGAATCCGGGGTGGGCAAGGAATTGATCGCTCAAGCCCTCCATCATTTCAGCCCACGAGCAAATCACCCATTTGTCAAAATTAATTGCGGATCCATACCGGAAAACTTATTGGAGAGTGAATTATTCGGGTATGAAAAAGGAGCATTTACCGGTGCGCTTGGCCAAGGAAAAAAAGGGTTGCTTGAACTGGCTCATAAAGGAACATTGCTTTTGGATGAAGTGGCTGAATTACCTTTAAGTTTGCAGGTCAAACTGCTGCGAGCGATTCAAGAAAGAGAAATCATGAAAGTGGGGGGGACCCAAGTCGTTCCGATTGACGTAAGATTCATTGCGGCAACCAATAAAAACCTAGAGGAGATGGTCGCGAAGGGGGCTTTCCGTGAGGATCTTTTTTACCGTCTTCACGTCATACCTTTGCATGTGCCTGCCTTGCGAGAAAGAATTGAAGATATAGAGTCTCTGGTCTATTATTTTGAGGAATTTTTCAACAACAAGTTTTCATCCAAAAAACATTTTTCTGAAGATGCTTTAGAAATGATGAAGGCATATCATTGGCCGGGAAACGTAAGGCAATTACAAAATACAATCGAAAGAGCGATGGTGGTTACCTCTAGCGAACTTATCACAGCCAATGAACTGGCCAAAATCTTAAAAAACCGCATCACCAATTTGTCTCCTGTGCAGGTTAATGCGATAATCCCTCTTCAAAAAGCCGTCGAGCTGACAGAATCGCAGTTAATTCGAATGGTGCTCTCCAAATACAAAACCATTACAA
The DNA here is from genome assembly GCF_042665195.1 of Laceyella putida. Classification (NCBI taxonomy): domain Bacteria; kingdom Bacillati; phylum Bacillota; class Bacilli; order Caryophanales; family Thermoactinomycetaceae; genus Laceyella; species Laceyella putida. The sequence goes on along the minus strand of NZ_JBHTBW010000052.1, from coordinate 38,330 downwards.
AGGCGGCCGAAGTGTTGCAGGTAAGTCAACCAACGATCAGTCGACGATATCAAAAATTATTGAATCAAGTAAAGGAGTAATACGTTCAGATTCCCACAGATCTCCATACTTTTTGGGTTCATATCATTCAGTGTATCCTTGGCCTTTTTATACTTATAACGGCCAAGGATTTATTTAACTTAATATTATCCATTCAAAATTGAATGATATCCATTCGATTTTGAATGGATATGGATCTTTTTCTAGGGCGTGTCTGATAAATATGTCGGCATGAAACTTGCTTTAGATAAGGTGACGGTTATTTACTACAGGTTAAAAGGGAGGGGGAGTTATATTACGAAAACATGAGAATGCATTCACTTCCATTGCATTTGCTGGATCATCGAAATTCATTCAATGGAGAATTATGAGAATTGACCTTCAACATTCTTGCATTGGGAGGGAATCTCTTTGAACCGACAGGAAACGAATTTGAAGAAGAGTTTAAAAACCCAACATCTTACTATGATCTCCATAGGGGGAATCATCGGCGCGGGACTGTATGTAGGAAGCGGTGCGGTTATACATTCAGCCGGCCCCGGTGCGATCTTTTCGTATGCCCTGGCAGGGTTGCTTGTCGTATTTGTCATGAGAATGCTGGGTGAAATGGCTTCAGTGAATCCTGTCACCGGTTCATTTTCCACTTATGCCCGTGAAGCGATTGGTCCATGGGCGGGATATGCCATTGGTTGGCTATATTGGTTCTTTTGGATCATCGTCGTCGCCATTGAAGCGAATGCAGGAGCGGCAAGTCTTCACGATTGGTTTCCTCAGATCCCAGTTTGGCTTTTCAGTTTCATTTTAACTCTCCTTTTAACACTCACAAATCTTTATTCAGTAGAATCATTTGGGGAATTTGAATATTGGTTTGCCCTTATTAAAGTGATAAGCATTGTTTTGTTTATTGGTTTGGGACTTGCTGTAATCTTCGGTCTTGTACCGGGAATTGAATCCCCCGGTCTGTCCAATTTAACCGGGAGAGGCGGATTTATGCCCAACGGGGTAGGGGCAGTCCTCTTAGGGATTACGATTGTCATTTTCTCTTTCTTTGGTACGGAAATCGTTTCAGTGGCGGCTGGGGAATCAAGTGAACCGTCGAAAGCGGTTAGAATCGCAACGAACAGCGTTGTTTGGCGAATTCTTGTTTTCTTTATCGGTTCGATTACAGTAATTGTGACACTGCTGCCTTGGAATTCCGGGGATGTTCTCAAGAGTCCGTTCATCGCTGTGCTTGAACACATTAAAATACCGGCCGGGGCCCAAATAATGCATTTCATCGTTTTGGCCGCGGTCCTTTCTTGCTTGAACTCCGGATTATACACGAGTTCGCGTATGCTGTACGGAATGGCTCAAAAAGGAGATGCGCCCAAGGCCCTTTTGAAAGTAAACCGTAATGGTGTGCCGGTTCGGGCGATCCTTTTCAGCACGTTTTTCGCTTATATCAGTGTCATCTTCAACTACATTTCCCCCGACAAGGTGTTTCTGTTTCTCGTCAATGCTTCCGGTGGGGTTGCGTTGTTGGTTTATCTTGTGATCGCGGTTTCGCATTTGCGGTTACGCAGAAAGATGGAACGTGAAAATCAGGAGCTTCAAGTAAAAATGTGGGGATTCCCTTACCTGTCGTATGGAACGATTCTCTCTATGATGGCCGTTTTAGTCGCGATGGTATTTATGGATTCCATGCGATCACAAGTTATCCTTACCATGCTCATTGCCGTTTTGGTTATGGGATCGTACTTTCTGATTCAAAAAATGAGCAGGGAAAAAATAGTTAGCGAAGATAGCGAGACCAGAACAGCAGAATAATCAAAAGTAAAATAATTCGCTCTATACGATGAAGGAATCTTCTTTTACTCCCATCGTTCATGTGAAGTACCTCCTGGATATCATTTGGGATCAAGAACATATCCCTGAATGTGGCCGGGAGGTGCTTTGATTTAAAGTGGGCATGATCTTATTCAAATTTGAATAAGATCTGTTTTCTTTCGTTGCAACCATCAAGGATAAATATCAAATGTTGATCCATTGGCACAATAATTGCATCTGTTAAAGGATAGTAGTGGATTTTTTACTTTTCTACGGGAGGGGTATCAGATGCAAAGCAAAACAACGAAATTTATCAAGTTGAATACAACGATTCCAGGCCCCAAGGCACAAGCCTTATTAGAAAAAAGAGAGAAAAATATCCCCCGTGGTCCCTCCAACACCGTTCCATCTTTTGCGGAAAAGGGGGAAGGAGCACTCTTAACTGACGTTGACGGCAACACGTTTATTGATTTTGCCGGAGCGATCGGAACCCTCAATGCCGGGCATTGTCCGCCCAAAGTGGTGGAGGCGTTGAAAGAACAACTGGACAAATATCTACACCCCGGCTTTAATATCATGATGTATGAGCCTTATGTGAAACTGGCGGAGAAGTTAAATCAAATAACACCCGGCTCGCATGCGAAAAAAACATTTTTTTTGAACAGCGGGGCGGAAGCTGTAGAGAATGCGGTTAAAATCGCCCGGAAATACACTGGAAGAAAAGCGATTATCTCCTTTGAGAGAGGTTTTCATGGCCGAACGCTGTTGGCGATGTCGTTGACTAGTAAAGTGAAGCCCTATAAATATGAATTCGGCCCATTTGCACCGGAAACGTATAAAATGCGATATCCTTATTACTATCATGCCCCTTTCGGTATTACGCCCGAAGAGCTTGATCAGGATATCCTTCGTCAACTGGAAGATTTCTTCATCTCCGAAGTACCGGCAGAAGAAGTGGCAGCGATTATTATGGAACCGGTGCAAGGGGAAGGTGGATTCATTGTTCCATCAAAAAAGTTCGTACAAGGGGTGAAAAAATATGTGAAAAGTACGGGATTCTCTTTATTGCTGATGAGATACAAACCGGATTTGGACGTACTGGAAAAATGTTTGCCGTTGAGCATTATGGTGTCATCCCTGATTTGATGACGATGTCGAAATCGATTGCCGCCGGATTGCCGATTAGTGCCGTAACCGGTCGAGCTGAGATCATGGATGCACCCAATCCCGGAGAAATCGGCGGCACCTATGGCGGAAGCCCGCTGGGATGCGTCGCGGCTCTGAAAGTTATTGAGATGATGGAAGACAGCGGTTTGGTCAACCGGGCCAATGTGATCGGCGAAAAGATTATCTCCCGTTTTGAACGGATGAAGCAAAATTTTGATTTCATCGGGGATGTACGGGGTCTTGGAGCTATGTGTGCATTGGAAGTGGTAAAAGATGTGGGCACGAAAGAGCCAGATAAAGAACTGGCCGGACGAATCATCAATGACTGTGTCCGTCGGGGTGTCATCATTCTGGGAGCCGGTCTCTATGGCAACGTGATTCGCATGCTTTCTCCGCTTGTCATTACGGATGAGCAGTTAGAAGAAGGCCTGGATGTAATTGAGTCCGTTTTTGCGGAAGTTGCACAAGGAAAAGAGACAGAATAAGGGGTTTAACGAATGAATAAACAGTTGTTTATTAATGGAAAATGGATAGATGCAAGCAAGGTTGTTCCTCTTAAATCTCCGTATAATGGAGAAATCATTGCTGAAATTCCCGAAGCCTCTTTAAAAGAGGTAGATCAAGCAATTGAAGCAGCTTACCAAGCTCGCATGACAATGGCTAAAATGCCGGCGTACCAACGTGCAAAAATTCTAGAAAATCTTTGTGAGCTGTTGGAAAAGCGATCGGAAGAGGCAGCCCGAATCATTGCGAAGGAAGCCGCCAAACCGCTTACCACGGCCAAAGGAGAAGTGGCCCGTACCATTCAAACTTATAAGTTTGCGGCAGAAGAAGCGAAACGGATCCATGGCGAAACCTTGCCGCTGGATGCGGCTCCGGGAGGAGAAAGCCGAATCGCTTACACCGTACGCGAATCACTTGGGGTGATTGGCGCGATTACCCCGTTTAACTTTCCGATGAATTTGGTGGCTCATAAAGTGGGTCCTGCCATTGCCTCTGGGAATACGGTCGTTTTAAAACCGGCTTTGCAAACGCCTTTGTCCTCGTTTTTCCTTGCTGAATTATTACAGGAAGCCGGATTGCCAGCTGGAGCTTTGAATGTCGTGACAGGACGAGGCAGTGTTGTTGGCCAACGGATTGTCACCGATGACCGGGTAAAAATGATTACCTTTACGGGAAGTCCTGCTGTTGGGATGGCCATCCGCAACAAAGCGGGGTTAAAACGTGTGACTTTGGAGCTCGGTTCCAACGCGGCCTTAATCATAGACAAAGGAGTCAATCTGGAAAAACTGGTTAGCCGCTGTGTGACAGGTGCCTTCGCCTATCAGGGGCAAGTTTGTATTTCCCTGCAACGGATCTATGTTCATGAAGAGATGTACGATAATTTTGTTGAAAAATTCGTGGAAGCCACGGAGAAACTGAAAATCGGTGATCCTCTGGATGCGGAGACCGATGTTTCAGCCTTAATTTCACCTGACGATGTGCAGCGTGCCCTCAGCTGGATCGAGGAAGCAAAACAAAACGGAGCAAAAATTGCAACCGGAGGGATCGCGGATCGGAACATCCTGCATCCCACAGTGATCTTGCAAGCCGATCCTTCCTTGAAAGTATCCTGCCAAGAGGTGTTTGCTCCTATTGTGTTGATTAACAAGGTGAAATCGATGAAAGAGGCCATTGAGTTGGTGAATGATTCGCGGTATGGTTTGCAGGCGGGCATTTACACTGACAATGTTCATACAGCATTGGAAGCTGCCGAATTGTTGCATGTCGGCGGTGTGATGATCAATGATATTCCAACTTTTCGGGTCGATCATATGCCATATGGGGGTGTAAAGGAAAGCGGGTTGGGGCGCGAGGGTGTGAAATATGCAGTTGAAGAAATGACAGAGTTGAAGTTGGTCGTATTTAATCGGAATTAAAAGAAGAAAGTTAGTCAAGGAGAGGCGCCAACCTCTCCTTTTTTCTGCCTTGTTCGCAAGCTGAAATTAGATTATTATCTAATTAGATGACCATCAAATTAGATGGAGGTGAAATTTCTTGCAATTAGATCGATTGGTTCAGTTTCACAAAGCCTTAGCTGACCCCACCCGCATTCGCATCATCTCCTTATTGGCCAAAGGCCCCCTGCACGGGCAAGCTTTGGCTGGGAAATTGGGTTTGACCCCGCCGACGATTACGCACCATGTAAGCAAGTTACGTGAAGTGGGGTTGGTCTTTGAGAGAAGGGACAAAAACACCCTTTATTTTCATCTTGATGTCAAAACATTGCAACGAAAAGCGAGCGCGATCACAGAGATGGCACGCGAACCAGAAAGGGAAGGAAGAGAACCAATGGAAAAAGACAGGTTGGAAGTGATCCGGAACTTCTTCACCGCTGACGGAAAATTGAAGCATCTGCCGGCAAAGCATAAAAAGAAGTTGATCGTCTTGCAGCATCTCATTAAAGATCTGAAGATGGGAGTGAAATATCCTGAACAGGAATTGAATGAATACATCAAAAAGTTCCACGAAGACTATGCGACGATCCGTCGAGAGTTGGTTGTCCACCATTTTATGTATCGGGAAAATGGCCTATATGAGTTGAATCCATCCGACTTATGGAAAATCGTTTAGGGGGAGTCGCAACATGATCAACATGATTCAGCCAAGCGCGGAAACTGAGAATGAGTTTGTGAAAAGCCAGTTGATCCAATACAACTTGCACCATGTCCCGGCAGCAAAAGAAAAGCCCTATCAGCTCATTGGATACCACATAAAGGATGAAGCCGGAACCATCATCGGCGGAATTTGCGGCGTTTTGTATTGGGGACGCACTTGTTTGCAAATCGATATCCTCTGGTTGCATGAATCTTATCGAAAGCAAGGGCTTGGTTCCGCGTTGTTGCGTCGGATTGAACAAGAGGCCGTAGCACGAGAGGTTCATTTGGCCCATTTGGAGACTTTTGATTTTCAAGCGAAGGATTTCTATATTAAGAATGGTTATGAAGTTTTCGGTGTATTGGAAGACTGCCCCATCGGACACGAACGGTATTACCTGAAAAAGAAACTGTGATGGAACATGATATACGATCAATAGACCCAAAATTAAAATCCGGATTATTCACCCGGATTTTCCAGCTCATCAATCAATTCTTCAAAGTCGGCAATGAGATTGCTGAGGGTATAAGATTTGTCATGATTCATCGCATCCAGACGATCAGCCGCGCGGTGAATGATTTGACTTGCCTGCTTCAGGTCCTGGATGGATAAGTCCAATTGGTATTGCTTGTTCATGGAATCTCACCTCCCATTCTAGTGTTGGGTAAGAGCGTTTAAGTCATACCGCCCAATCCACTTACTCAATATACCATAACTTGCCTAATCTTGAGTTAAAGAATCCCCTGTATGATTGAAATCAGGGGATTTCCTCATCATTGGCTAAATCGATTCAGCATGGTGAAAAATTCCCCTATAAAGTCGTAAAACAATTGTTCGGATGGAGGAAGTTTTCGCTTTTTGGGAATGATCACTCCCACCGTTCGGGCCAGATCTGGTTCGCTGATCGGAATTTTGATGGTTCCCCGCGGGATGCTGTCAATCAGAGTCACTTCCGGCAACAGCGTGACCCCGAGCCCTGTGGCGACCAATCCTTTAATCGCATCGATGTCTTCGCCTTCAAAGGCCACTTTCGGTTCAAACCCCATTTGAAGGCAGGCGTTGGCCACCAGTTGGTACAACACAAAGCCTTTGGGGAATAAGGCAAACGACTCATCTTTGAGTTGGCTCAGGCGCAGAGCGGGATAGTCGGCCAATGTGTGATGAGATGGCAATAATGCCACAATCTTATCCGAAAAAAAGATATGGCCTTCCACTTCTTTGATATCAGTGGGGACCGGCGCGATAAAGGCAATATCGATTTCACCGCTGATGACGGAATCGATGAGATAATGAAATGAACCTTGCTTGAGTTGAAAGCGGATGTTTGGGTATTTCGCCCGAAAAGCGGAAATCACAGTGGGCAGGATATAGGCTGCCAAACTGCTGGGAAAACCCAAGCGGATGGCCCCTTTCGCCGGATCCAGATACTCCTCAATCTCTTGCTTTGCCTTTTCAATCTCCCGTAACGCCTTTTCGGCGTGATTCAAGAAGATTTTCCCTAAGGCGGTCAGCTTGACATTTCGCCCTTCGCGGATGAACAACGAAACTCCCAATTCAGATTCTAGATTGGCAATTTGCCGGCTTACAGCGGATTGTGCTACATGGAGCGCGTGTGCGGCTTCGGTGACATGTTCGCGTTTTGCCACTTCAATGAAATATTGAATTTGTCTTAACTCCATAACACAATCCCCCTTCATAATCGATCTAAAAATGAGATCAGTTTGATCGGAAATATATATTGTTAATATAATTATACAAATATAAAATAACAATACATGCGAACGTGATATTTTCTAACAAACTAAGCACTAACTAATCTTCACAAAGGAGTGAAGAATGATGAGTCATACAGAATTGCCAAAACAGCAAGGACTTTATCATCCCGAATTTGAACATGATGCTTGCGGCATCGGATTTGTCGCCAGTCTAAAAGCAGAAGCTTCACACGATATTGTCGAGCAAGGGCTTCATATCCTGCGTCAATTGGTTCACCGTGGTGGCGAAAACCAAGCGACGGGTGACGGCTCAGGGATCATGATGCAGATTCCACACGAATTCTTCAAGAAAGTGTGTAAAAAACTGGGGATTTCATTACCGGATCCCGGACAATACGGAGTCGGTATGATGTTTTTACCCCATGAACCGTCTCTTCGAGCAGCTTATGAGCAGAAATTGGAACAGATTATCGCTGCGGAGGGGCAAACCCTGTTGGGATGGAGAACCGTACCGACTAATAGTAAGAATATTGGGAAAATAGCCAAAGAAACGCAACCGGCGATTCGCCAAGTTTTTATCGGGAACAAAGAAGGGCTCGACCCACTATCCTTTGATCGTAAACTTTATGTTATTAGAAAACTGATGGAAAAGGAAGCGGGTGAAGATTTTTACACGGCTACCATGTCAAGCCGAACCATTGTTTATAAAGGTTTGTTAACGCCTGCGCAACTGGGGGAATTTTATCTCGATCTGCAAGATCACGCATTTGCTTCCGCTTTTTCCATGGTGCACAACCGATTCAGCACCAATACCTTCCCAAGTTGGAAACGGGCCCATCCGAACCGTTACTTGCTCCATAACGGCGAGATCAATACCTTGCGCGGCAACGTGAATTGGATGATCGCCCGCGAAAAAATGTTCCAATCTGATGTGTTTGGTGAAGATCTTGACAAGATTCTCCCTATCTTGGATATGGAAGGCACCGATTCCGCGATCTTGGACAACTGTTTTGAATTCTTAACCTTGTCTGGCCGTTCGTTGGCACATGCGGCGATGATGATGATTCCGGAACCTTGGGAACATGATGAGCAAATGAGTGAGCCGCGCCGCTCCTTCTATGAGTACCATAGTTGCTTGATGGAACCGTGGGATGGTCCAACCGCCATCGCTTTTACGGATGGAAACCAAATCGGCGCCATTCTCGACCGAAATGGCCTTCGTCCCGCCAGATATTATGTTACCTCTGATGATATGGTGATTTTCTCTTCCGAAGTGGGCGTTGTCGATGTGCCCGAAGAGAAAGTGGTTCGCAAAGCCCGCTTGCAACCGGGGCGCATGTTGCTCGTGAGCTTGGAAGAAGGCCGCATTATCAATGATGATGAATTGAAAGAACAGATTGCCAAAGAAGCGCCATATCGCCAGTGGTTAGATGAGCATTTGCTTGAATTGAAAGATCTGTCCGAACAACCCCGTGTCACGGAACTCGACTCGGACACGGTGTTCCGCTTGCAAAAAGCATTTGGTTATACCTATGAGGAATTAACTAAAAACCTGTTGCCGATGGTGACCGAGGGAAAAGATCCCGTCGGGGCCATGGGAAGCGACACTCCGCTCGCTGTCCTGTCTGACCGGCCACAACTCCTGTATAACTATTTTAAACAATCTTTCGCCCAAGTGACGAATCCGCCGATTGACGCGATTCGTGAACAATGTGTCACTTCCACGATGACCCTTTTGGGATCGGAGGGCAATTTGTTAAAACCTGAACCCACTCATTGTCGTCGCATCCGTTTATCCACTCCGGTGATTTCAGATGATGAACTGGGCAGAATCTTGGTCAATTCCCATCCTGAATTTACAACCAAAACGCTTCCGATGCTGTTTAATGTTTCTAAGCAGGATGAATTGGAACAAGCCTTGGATGAGTTATTCGCCCGTGCGGATGAGGCGATCAACGAAGGAGTTACCTTGCTTGTCCTGTCAGATCGCGGAGTGAATGAAGAGTTTGTTGCGATTCCCGCTCTTTTGGCCGTCAGCGGCCTGCACCATCATTTGGTGCGCCAGGGAACGCGCACCAAAGTGAGCATTCTCGTCGAATCGGCTGAACCGCGCGATGTGCATCAGTTGGCCATGTTGATCGGATACGGAGCAGATGCGATTAATCCTTATCTGGCCATCGCCACTTATAAAGAGTTGATCCGGGATGGGTCATTAACCAACATCACTCATGCCGAAGCGGTTCGCCGCTATATCCAAACGGCGACGGAAGGCATCGTGAAAGTCATGTCCAAAATGGGGATTTCCACGATTCAAAGCTACCGCGGCGCACAAATTTTCGAAGCTATCGGAATCGGCAAGGAAGTCATCGAAAAATATTTCACCCGTACCTCATCGCAAATCAGTGGGATTCAGCTCCATGTCATAGCGCAAGAAGCGGCCATGCGCCACGCTCAAGCGTTCCACCCGCACGCGTACGATGAAAAAGCGTTGGAATCGGGCAGTGAGTTGCAATGGCGCCGCGACGGGGAGTTTCATGCGTACAATCCCAAAACGATCCACACATTGCAGCAAGCATGCCGTCGCAATGACTATTCCTTGTTTAAGAAGTTTACGGAGATGGCCAATGATGAACAACTCACCTTCTTGCGGAGCTTGTTTGCGTTCAAGTCGGATCGTTCATCCATCCCGATTGAGGAAGTGGAACCGGTTGATTCGATTGTCCGCCGCTTTAAAACCGGAGCGATGTCGTATGGAGCGTTAAGCCAAGAGGCGCATGAGGCGTTGGCTATCGCCATGAACCGACTGGGTGGAAAAAGCAATTGCGGCGAAGGTGGAGAAGATCCACGGCGTTACGAATTAGATGCCAATGGGGATTCCCGCCGCAGTGCAATCAAGCAAGTGGCTTCCGGGCGCTTCGGTGTCAACAGCCACTATTTGGTCAACGCGGACGAGATTCAAATCAAAATGGCGCAAGGCGCGAAACCGGGCGAGGGTGGCCAATTGCCAGGCAACAAGGTATACCCGTGGATTGCGGAAGTTCGCGGATCCACTGTGGGCGTAGGGCTCATTTCACCACCGCCACACCATGATATCTATTCCATTGAAGACTTGGCGCAATTGATTCATGATCTGAAAAACGCCAATCCGCGCGCACGGATCAGTGTCAAGTTGGTATCCAAAGCCGGCGTGGGTACGATCGCCGCCGGGGTGGCCAAAGGTTTGGCCGACGTGATCGTCATTAGCGGACATGACGGAGGAACCGGCGCTTCACCTCGCACGAGCATTAAACATGCCGGGATGCCATGGGAGCTTGGCCTGGCGGAAGCCCATCAAACCTTGATGTTGAACCAATTGCGCGACCGCGTGGTACTGGAAACAGACGGAAAAATGATGACTGGTCGGGATGTGGTGATGGCCGCTCTCTTAGGCGCTGAAGAATATGGTTTCGCCACCGCTCCGCTCGTTGTTCTCGGATGCGTGATGATGAGGGTTTGCCATTTGGATACATGTCCAGTGGGTGTCGCAACGCAAAATCCGGAATTGCGCAAGAAATTCATGGGCACGCCCGAGCATGTGGTGAACTATATGATGTTTGTGGCGCAAGAAGTGAGAGAAATCATGGCTGAGCTTGGTTTCCGCACGATCGATGAAATGGTTGGACGCACGGATGTGTTGACGGTCAGCGATCGCGTGAAGGCGCATTGGAAAGCGAAGTACCTGGATCTGTCGCCATTTTTCCATCAGCCTGAAGTTCCCGGTGAAGTGGGCAGATTTTACCAAACGCCGCAAAACCATCGTTTGGAAGAATCCCTTGACCACCGTGAACTGGTCTCCCTGTGCCAGCCCGCACTGGAAGAGGGGAAACCGGTGAAGGCATTCTTCCCGATCAACAATACCCATCGGGTGGTGGGAACAATTCTGGGCAGCGAAGTGACGAAGCGTCATGGTGAACAAGGCTTGCCTGAGGACACCATCCATCTGCGATTCAAAGGTTCGGCGGGACAAAGCTTTGGCGCGTTCGTGCCCAAAGGCATCACCCTGGATATCGAGGGCGATACCAATGACTATGTCGGCAAAGGGTTGTCCGGCGGCAAAATCATCGTGAAGAAACCAGCCTTGGCTCCGTTCGCTTCCCATGAGAACATCATTATCGGTAACGTTGCCTTCTATGGCGCCACCTCGGGAGAAGCCTATATCAACGGGATGGCCGGAGAACGTTTCTGTGTGCGCAATAGCGGTGTGCACGCTGTGGTTGAAGGGATCGGAGATCATGGATGTGAGTATATGACCGGCGGTCGCGTTGTCGTCTTGGGATCGGTGGGCAAAAACTTCGCGGCGGGGATGTCCGGCGGTGTCGCTTATGTGCTGGTTGACGACCTCGAACAGTTTCATAAGCATTGCAACAAAGAAATGGTTCTGCTCGAACAGTTAGTGGAGAAAAAAGAGATCGAACAAGTTCGGAACATGATCACCAAACATGTGCAATATACTTCCAGCCAACGGGGGAAAGCCATTTTGGCGGAGTGGGACAGTCAAGTGCAGAAATTCGTCAAAGTGATCCCCAAAGATTACAAGGCGATGACGGAAGCGATCAACACACTACGGCAAACGGGCTTGTCCTTTGCTGAAGCAACGGCGGCCGCGTTTGCCCAATTAAAGAAGAGCCGTGAGCAAAAAGCGAAAAACAATGCCTTGGTCACGACAGGATAGGAGGGGATATTATGGGGAAACCTACTGGATTCATTGAATATGAAAGGGAAGTGCCAAAAGAACGAGATCCTCTTTCGCGCCTTAATGATTGGGGAGAGTATCAACTTCCATTCTCCGAAGAAAAATTGCAAATCCAAGGGGCCCGCTGCATGGACTGCGGCACCCCTTTCTGTCATACAGGTATTGATCTGAACGGTTCTACTTCCGGTTGCCCGTTATATAATCTCATTCCTGAATGGAACGATCTCGTCTATCGTGGGCGTTGGAAAGAAGCGTTGGAACGCTTACTCAAAACAAACAACTTCCCAGAGTTTACCGGACGGGTGTGTCCGGCTCCTTGCGAAGGGTCTTGCACCGTTGCCATCCATGATCCTGCCGTGGCCATCAAAAGCATTGAACAAGCCATTATCGACAAAGGCTTTGCCGAGGGTTGGATTGTGCCCCGACCACCCAAAAACCGAACAGGGAAGAAAGTCGCGGTGGTTGGTTCCGGTCCGGCAGGTCTGGCTTGTGCGGATCAGTTAAATAAAGCGGGTCATTTGGTTACGGTGTTTGAGCGGGATGACCGCATTGGCGGGTTGTTGATGTACGGAATTCCCAACATGAAGCTGGAGAAAAAAGTGGTTGAGCGCCGCGTGAACTTATTGAAACTGGAAGGGATCACCTTCGTTACCAACACAGAGATCGGCAAAGATGTGACGATGAGTCAATTGCAAGCGGAGTTCGATGCTGTGGTTCTCTGCGCAGGGGCACAAAAACAACGGAACCTCGACATCGAGGGGAGAGAATCCACCGGCATCGAGTATGCGATGAAATATTTGACCGAGTCCACCAAAAGCCTACTCGATCCGCAATATGGCGAACCCACCATTTCCGCTGAAGGAAAGGATGTGATCGTCATTGGTGGGGGAGATACCGGTGCGGATTGTGTCGCGACCGCATTGCGCCAAAAATGCCGGAGTGTGGTGCAGTTTGGTAAGCATCCCCGATTGCCGGATGTACGTAACATTGATAACCCTTGGCCGGAATACCCTTATGTTTTCACGCTGGATTATGCGTATAAAGAAGCTGAAGCGAGATTCGGCAGAGATCCTCGCCAGTATTCGATCGCGACCAAGAAGATTGTGAGTGATGAGCAAGGTCACGTGAAAGAGCTGCACACGATCGATATGGAGAAGATTCGCGGAGAAGACGGCCGTTACACCTTTAGAGAGATTCCGGGAAGCGAGCGGGTCTGGCCGGCACAACTCGTATTGATCGCGATTGGTTTTGCGGGAACGGAAGAAAGACTCATCTCCCATGCGGGACTTGAGCATAACAATCTCAAAGTGAAGGCGGCTTATGGCGATTATCGCACCAATCTGGAAGGTGTCTTTGTCGCGGGCGATATGCGAAGAGGGCAAAGCTTGATTGTATGGGCGATTCATGAAGGCAGGGAAGCGGCCCGTGAGTGCGACAAGTATTTGATGGGATATACGAATTTGCCATAAGACACTAATCATGCGGATATCAACAAGAGGGTTCTCTCTTTATGGGGGAACTCTCTAATTCAACCAGCAATGCAAATGCTAATGAATTTGACAAAAGAATCGTTGGTTACGATATTAAGTGATCAAATCCATTTACCCCCTTAGCAATTTGCTGAGGGGGAATTTTTTTACACAGGTTGGAACTTTCGTGCCGTTTTTGTGCGTATCTCGAATATACCCCTAAGTGATTACTAACAAGATAAGATGGATATTTCCGATTATTTTTTATAGTATAAATCGATGAAATATGATGTTTACTCCTGCACGGAACATCTTCTTATTTGTAAATGGTGTACCCCTTATATGTGTTTATTTAAATAACACAAAAAAAGGGGTAAATCATGCGTTTTCCAGTAAAAAAATTTTTCTCATATTACAAACCGTATTTAAAGTTGTTTCTTTCGGTATTGGCGTGCGCCTTTATCGTATCTGCTGTGACTTTGGTGTTTCCATTGCTCGTTCGGTATATTACGAAAGATGTTCTGGAAGGAGACTTATCCACTGCGCTAGGTGAAGTGTACTGGATTGGTGGGCTGATGCTTGTTTTAGTCGCGATCCAGAATATCGGGAACTACTTTGTAGACTACAAAGGTCATGAGGTCGGTGCTCGTATGGAAAGGGATATGCGTAGCGAGTTGTTCGCGCATATGCAGAAGCTTTCCTTAAGCTTTTACGATAAGGAAAAGACAGGTCAGCTCATGTCTCGAATAACGAATGACCTGCTACTGCTTTCCGAGCTCTACCATCACGGTCCAGAAGACTACGTCAAATATCTCGCCCGTTTTATTGGAGCATTTGTCATTTTGTTCTTTATTAACGCCCCCTTAACGATCGCTGTGTTCTGTTTTTTACCATTCTTAGGTGTCTTTACATTGTATTTTAATAAGAAGTTGAACAAGGCATTAAGAAGAAACAAAGAGCGAATCGGGGACGTAAACGCACAGGTAGAGAATAGTCTATCGGGAATCCGCGTGGTAAAATCGTTTGCCAACGAGCACGTAGAGATTGAGAAGTTTAACCGAGAAAATAATCGTTTCCTCGATAGCCGAAAGAAAACGTACAAGGCTGAAGCGTATTTTTTCAATGGTGTTGAAGCGTTTATCCAACTGATTACGATCACGGTGATTATCTTTGGTAGTGCTAGTATTGTGAATAACACTTTAGAGTTAGCTGATTTGATTACTTTCTTACTGTATATCAGCTTTATGATTGAGCCAATTCAACGACTGACTCATATGAGCACGCAGTTTCAAGAAGGAATCACTGGCTTCCAGCGCTTTATGGAAATCATGAATCTGAAGCCAGCAATCGAAAACAAACCGAATGCCATAACCTTGCCAGAGGTACATGGTGAGATTGAGTTCAAGCAAGTTTCCTTCCGTTACGAAGACCATTTGGACAATGTCTTAGTAAACCTGTCGCTTCGTATACAACCGGGAGAGTACGTTGCGTTAGTTGGTCCGTCTGGTGCGGGAAAAACTACATTATGCTCGCTCATCCCTCGCTTTTATGATGTGACAGATGGGGAGGTGTTACTAGACAGGATCAACGTCCGTGATATCGACCTGCAGTCATTAAGAAATAACATCGGTATTGTACAGCAAGATGTTTACCTTTTTGCGGGAACGGTGATGGAAAATATCCGCTACGGAAATCCAGCGGCGAGCGATGAAGAAATTATCGCGGCAGCCAAGCACGCCAATGCCCATGACTTTATTATGAGCTTGCCAAATGGCTACCACTCCGAGATCGGACAAAGAGGTGTCAAATTGTCTGGTGGTCAAAAGCAGCGACTAAGTATCGCTCGCGTATTCTTAAAAAATCCACCCGTTCTGATTTTAGATGAGGCAACGAGCGCGCTAGATAACGAGAGTGAAAGCATCGTCAAGAAATCACTAGAATCGTTAGCTAAAGGACGTACGACCCTCGTTATTGCCCATCGCCTTTCCACTATCCGCAATGCTCAACGAATTATTGTACTAACGGAGGACGGTATTGTGGAACAAGGTACGCACGATGCGTTACTTGCACGCGATGGAGTGTATGCACACCTGTATTCCAAGCAGTTTGAATTGCAAGTATAAGCTCTTTAAACAAACTGTTGATGTTGATATGTTGAACAAGCTCACTGTTCTTGCAGTGGGCTGTTTTTCTGTTCTTAACGTACAGGGGATTATGTCTAAGCGTACAATTCTTCATAGGATCGATCTCGTACCTCTTGTTGAGTGTACCATCTGAATGCTCGGCAACGGAAGGGATCGAATGATCAAATAAAATAAACAATCGATTGCTTAACGTGTAGGTAGTCGTTTCTGTATTTAGATAAAAAAGGAGAAGCAGGCGGCCAGAAGGCCGCTTTTCCGCCCTGAAACACCCACATATACCGTTACAAAACAAATATTTTGTTACGTTGAGTATATAAGTATAAATCGATGATGCTGTTTTCATACTTGATCAGCATCTTTCTTTCGCGTCTCAATAGATAAAGTTAACTATAGTATTGAGAAATGAAACGAAAAAATTTATTAATAGCATATGATGACTGGGTGTAGATCATTTATCGCCATTCATGCTATTTGTAATTACTGAATACCCTGTATAAACACGAAATGACTTGAGTTTCCTAAGTAACGCCTCAAGTCATTTTTTTCATTTATTGGGCAAATGTCAGCAAAATCGGTCGATGCTCCCTCCACCCCATATATGATTGTTGGATGTTATCAGAACGATTCGTGTGTTTTTGACTTGATCTGTTCCAAGAATATCTATTCTCACTACTCTTTTTAACGGCGAAATGGGCCAAATGCGTCAGGAGCCCGATTTCTGTTTTTGCGCCTCTTTCCTCCTCGAAGATGTTAAAATGTCCGTTAGTTTTATGCAACAACTCCCAAATACCGGTACAACTATCAATTCTAAACTGTCGTTACTGAATGATAAATGATATTCTTTGAAAAGAAATAGTGTTTCTGATAGTTATCAAAGCATCTGAGTGTTGACGAGGCCAATAAAGAAGCGTTCAAACCAGTACTTCAAGAGGAGGATGTAACAATGTCTCAATCCATCGAGCGCTTAAAGAAGCGACGCATCGCAGGCAACATCTTCAAAGGATCGGTTGGAAATCTAATTGAATGGTACGACTGGTACGTCTATACTGCTTTCGCGGTGTATTTCTCGGCCGAGTTCTTCCCCAAGGGAGACCCGACAAGCCAACTGCTTAACACAGCGGCGATCTTCGCCGTCGGCTTCCTGATGCGCCCGATAGGGAGCCTGCTGTTGGGCCGATACGCCGATCGTCATGGCCGTCGTGCCGCGCTGACGCTTTCCATCTCCGTCATGGCCGGTGGTTCTCTGATTATTGCCTGCACACCTGGTTATGGAACCATTGGCGTGTTGGCTCCCATTATTCTGGTTATCGCACGCCTTCTCCAAGGGTTGTCGCTAGGTGGAGAATATGGAACTTCGGCAACGTACCTGTCCGAAATGGCCAGCAGCGGCCGCCGCGGCTTCTATTCGAGCTTCCAGTACGTCACGCTCATTGCCGGACAGCTGGTGGCACTGGGTGTTCAGATCATCCTCCAACAAATACTCAGTGAACCCGATATGAAGTCCTGGGGCTGGCGTATTCCCTTCGTTATCGGAGCAATGGGGGCATTGGCTGTATTGTGGCTGCGCCGCACGATGGACGAATCAGAGCAGTTCTCAAAAATGGGTTCTGAAAGCCGGGCTAGCGCTGGGACAATTCGAGCTCTGATGAAGCACCCCAAGGCGGTGCTGACAGTAGTCGGACTTACGCTCGGCGGAACTGTTGCCTTCTATACCTACACAACGTACTTACAAAAGTTCATGGTGAATACGGTGGGACTCCCCACGGAGGTCGTCAGCTGGATCAACTTTGTTGCCCTGCTGGTATTCGTCGTACTTCAACCTCTCGCCGGCATGCTGTCCGACCGGATTGGACGGCGCCCGCTATTGATTAGTTTCGGTATCCTCGGAACGTTGTTGACGGTGCCACTGTTCCTTATCTTGGAACAGACGAAAAACCCTATCGGCGCTTTCTTGCTCATGATGGCGGGTCTCATCGTTGTCACTGGTTACACTTCCATTAATGCAATCGTGAAAGCCGAGCTCTTCCCAACAGAAGTCCGTGCCCTTGGCGTGGGTTTCCCTTACGGAGTCACCGTGGCGGTGTTCGGCGGGACGGCGGAGTTCATCGCGTTATGGTGCAAGAGCATTGGCTTCGAGTCACTCTTCTACTACTACGTAGCTGCCTGTATTGCCGTGAGCTTCATCGTCTACTGGCGTATGGCTGAGTCTTCTAAGGTCTCCCGCATCGAAGCCGAGCTCGACGATGAAATGCGCGAGCAATCTGAATAGCTCCCAGACACAAACAAACCGGTACCCTGCACGCTAAGGGGTGACCGGTTTGTTTGTTATGTTGACTTTGCATCCGGTGACTTGGCGCTAACCGGTGTGCCACCGATGACCAACAGTACAGCGACCATCGACATAACCAATCGTGTTATGTACCTTTTCAAACTCATCTAATTGACCCAATAAATGGAATCTGTCGTGTTGCGCTAGCTACAAAAAGTTTACCAACCCTTACCCGTTTTTCACCGGTTGATTGACTTTTTGTTGATCTGTTCCCCCAGGGCAAATGGCGGCAAAATAGCCGGATGCTCTCTTCTTAGAACGCGAAATGTGTGATAAAATCTAATTAATCGACTAATCATTTCGTTCTGAAAGGAGTCATCATGAACGATAGTCACCGGCATCTTATCTATTTACTTATCGGACTCATCGTTTTCATCTGGTCAGCGATCGAACCGCTCGAGCGGTTCACCTGGTTTCTTGAGGTTGCCCCTTCAACCATCTTTATTGCTGTACTGATTTATATGTATCCGCGTTTCCCCCTTACACACCTCACTTATCTTCTAATCTTATTCTGGTCCATTGTCATCTTTATCGGCGGGCACTACACATACGCGGAGATGCCTCTGTTCAACACCATTCGCGATCAATTCCAGTTAGACCGCAACTATTATGACCGCTTTGCCCATGTCATTCAAGGCTTGGCGCCGGCCATCTTTGCCCGCGAAATCTTTATTCGCAGACAAATCGTGTTGCATCGGCGTTGGCTCGCATTTCTGGTGGTGTGTGTCTGCTTGGCTTTCAGCGCGGCATATGAGCTGCTTGAATTTTTTAGCGCTTTGGTCGGCGGCGCGCAAGTGGATGCTTTTCTCGGCACGCAAGGCGATGTCTGGGATCCCCAATGGGATATGACATGTGCACTCATCGGGGCTGTATTATCCTTAGCCTTGTTTAGCCGCATGCATGATAGACAAATGAACAAAGGGAATAACGAATCTCTCTAATCGACAAAGCACTTGCCGGTACAATGGTAAGTGCTTTGTTTTCCAGATGGAAAAGGGCGAGCTGCCCACGGCGTAACTTGCCGTTAGTGGAAAGATAAAAAAATAAGCCGGGGTATTGGCCTAGTTCAGGTACCCACTAGCTTACTTAAAACGTTCAATACACAAAAAACGAATCCTGTGACTGGGACGCGTTACCCCCCTGTATTCGTATAAGAGTTGAAATGGCTTCAGGATTCTTAAGCAAAAAAGCCTACAATGACATATTGCAAAGGCATTTTTATATCGAATAGATTAAAAACTCGTTGGAACAGGGATTGCCATTGGCTATATACATTATTCCTTCTTCTGGAACCATGATGAACGAGGCTAGCGTTTGCATTTCCCAAATCGCTGTTTTATGGGGATCAGGATGTCTGCAGATGCTTACGGGATAATCTTGGTGGTCGGACAAAATCTTCATCATCGTCTCGGGCGTGATGGATCCCGCGTGTTGTCCCAGCAAATGTTGCATTCTTTCCCTTCGTTTTAAACTATCTGGCAAAATCGTAGCAGCCATATCGTGGGCTTGAAACCGCTCGGTACAATAACAATTGGTATGAAACAATAAATCATGGTGTGGTTCGATCATTTCAACATCATCAAATACACTTTCGATACCAACCATTTCTCCGCTCGCGCTAGCCAGATGATAATATCCAACTCCTCTTGCCATTTGTTGCAACAAATCAACTGCGTCCTTAAAGGAAAATTGCCTCATCACTTTTGGAAGATAGCAGGCCAAGGGGATATTAAACCGATAGGTGCCTGTTTCCGTAAAAAGAGAGTTGGCACACATTCCGAATCCAGCCGAGCTTAAGGTATATTCCACAATCCCTCCTAAAGACAAGGCAAGCTGCCTGATGCCACTTCGATGATGGATTTTTAACAAATACATCGAGTACCTGGGGTACCAATCAATGTTTTGTCCCAAAATCGTTTTTCCGTCAGCCGTCACTTTGCCGCTGGCTGCAAACGAAGTGCAAAGACCTAGAATATTTCTATAATAAAAAGATAATTCTAATATTGTGCGAAGTGCGAACATTCGCTGAAAGGAAATGCCCAGTGCGTCTGCTTGTCCTTGGAGCTGTTGAATCAGTTCGGGATCATAGGCTTGTGTGGCGGGAATAAATTTAGATGCTTCAGCAATGACATGATCAATCTCTGTTTGATATCCTCTTGCTAAAATACTAAGTGAATCCTCTAGAGAAAACAAAATCTCCCCTTTACAAGCATTTCCTATTTGCATTCCGATCTCGTATGGAGTTCCATAACACTCCACGACAGGTAATGATTTCGTTTCTTCCACTAGAAGCCCTACCTTTCGTGCTGTTTTTGTGGATACCTTCTTCGGTCCCGTTCACTACTACTTGTCTTAGGAATCCACGCTGATTCCAAACCAATAATCCTTCCATACCCTTTCGATTTTTTGCTCTTCGAAGCCAGGATTTAAGAGAAAAGCCATAAGCAATCCAGCTCTTACACATCGGAAAGAAAAATCGATCTCTTCCAAGGGAGTGTTTCGAATTTTTCCTGCACGGATCCCCTGCTCAAAGATGGCACGCAACTTACTTGAATAGCCTAATTCCATTTGGGAAAGATCTTGAAAGATTCGTTCTTTTAGTGGCACAGGTGGAAACAACATTACACGGTTCCAAAACGCGGAAATCTCCGTATTTTTTGCAAAAAAGAGAATATATTGTCGGAAAATATAAAATAGCTGATCTTGAAACTCTAGTTTTTTTGCTTCATTGATGATTTGATCCATAAACTGACGATACTGGATAATGCATTTTTCAAGGATAGCTAGGTATAATTCCTCCTTTCCCTTGAAATAAACATAGATGGCAGGCTTAGTGATGCCAACTTGCTCGGCAATTTGATTCATCGTAGTTGCTTCATAACCATTCATAGCAAAAAGTCTAAGTGCTATTTTTTCGATTTTTTCTCTTGTTGATTGATTCATCATTCAACACCTTCCCAATTACCTACCGGTAAGTAAACCATAACAAAAATAAAGGGAATATTCAATCAGTAAGACCGTCGCCATCAAGCTAAGAAAAAGGATTCCAGGTAAACATAATCACGATGTTTCTTATATTCCGCATATTAACCCCTCTTTCTGCATGAGATTTTTTCAAATGCACATATTAACATCAGGTGATTCATATGTGGCAAGCAATCGTTTCCTACCTGCCTGATTGGGATGTTTTCTTAGGGGCGTTTTTCGCTTTTCTCATCCCGTATGTCATTAAAAAATTAGCCAACTGGATTCGCACTTGAAAGGAAGAGTGTCGATGTTTAGACGCAGGAAATTAAATAAGATTGGGAAACAGGAAAAAGCGAAATCATCTCCACAAAAGTTCATGTCCAACCAAAATGCCGACCACTGAACTTACAAGTGATTTAACCTCTTAACCTCTAATCTTGTACTCGTCAAAAATGAGATCGGCCACAATCCGGATGTCATATTTCGGCAGTTTAAACTGGGATCCACCGATCTTCAGGCTGCGGTGGTTTTTATCGATGGATTGACAGATCACGACCTGATCGACAAGATTATAAAATCACTCACGCTTGATGTTACAGAGTCCTATCCTGCGAAACAACTGCCCGGAAATATCACGGACTTTTTGAAAGATCATGTTCTGCCTGTCAGCAAAATAAAGGAAGTTTACAGCTTAAAAGATGTAGTGAAAGAGGTATTGACAGGATCTACAGCGTTTTTCGTCGATGGGGTATCTGAGGTTTTCATCCTGGGAACACAGTCCTGGAAATCCCGTAATATGGAGGAACCGATTACAGAATCGTTAGTACGCGGGCCAAGGCTCGGCTTTAATGAAACATTAGTCGACAATATTTCGCTTTTGCGGCGCGGGCTTCCCGCTTCCGAGTTGACCATCGTCCCTTATGAGGTGGGGCGGCGCACGAAGAAAAAATTGATCATCGCTTATATGGACGGAATTGCGAACCCGGATCTGGTTCAAGAGGTGAAAAGCCGCATCGAGCGCATCGACATCGATGATGTACCAGAATCCGGATACATTGAGCATTTGATTGAAGACAATTATCTGAGTCCGTTTCCGCAAGTCCAGAGTACGGAACGCCCGGACCGTGTCATGAGTGCACTCCTAGAAGGGCGGGTGGCCATCTTACTGGACGGGACGCCTTTTGCGCTTATTGTACCGCTCACGTTTTTTATGCTCTTGCAATCCCCGGAGGATTATTATTCGCGCTGGCTTCCGAGTACGCTGCTCCGGACGATGCGATTTGTGGCAGCCTTTTTTTCCCTGTTCCTTCCGGCCCTCTATGTCGCTTTCCTTTCTTATCATCAGGGATTGATTCCTACCAAACTGGCCCTTGCCATCGCAGGCACGCGGGAGGGAGTTCCGTTTCCCGCTTTAATTGAAGCTTTGCTTATGGAAACAGCGATTGAGATTTTACGGGAAGCCGGACTGCGTCTGCCCAGGCCGGTGGGCCAAACGGTCGGGCTCGTCGGCGGGCTGGTGATTGGCGAAGCCGCTGTAAGGGCGGGAGTTGTCAGTCCGATAAAGGTTATCATCGTGGCAATCACGGCGATCTCCTCCTTCGCCATCCCGATGTATGAAGCGGGAATCGCTCTGAGAATGCTGCGTTTTGCCGGCATGATCTGTGCAGGGGTGTTGGGCATATATGGGGTGATCCTCTTTTTCCTGATGATCGCCATCCATTTTGTGAAGCTGAAAAGCTTCGGTGTTCCTTATGTATCTCCGGCAGTCCCCTACCGCTTAAGCGACTGGAAAGATTTCATTATCCGACTGCCGATTTCGAAGATGAAACAGCGTCCGAAGATGATGCATCCACAGGATAAAGTGCGCCAAAAATGACTCTCAAAAAAAGGTTTCTCCAGGTTGATTACCCGTCGGAAAACCGTATGACGACTTCGCAAGCGGCTGTTGCCGTCTCCTCATTCCCGATCGGAATGGGGATTCTGTCACTGCCAAGAGCCGTAGCCATAATTCATGTTAAAGGAAGTGTACATCCGTTGATTACCCGCCCGCAAGACCGCATAAACACGATACAAGCTGCTGTAGCCATAACCTCCTTTATTCTTGGGTTAGGCATTCTGAGTTTGCCAAGAGGGGTTACCGAGAAAGCAGGAACAGCGGACGGATGGATTTCTACCCTGCTTGGTGGGGGCATTGCGATGATTATTGGGATCATGATCGCTAAATTGTGCCAGCGCTTTCCGGGAAAAACATTCTATCAATTCAGCCAGGAGATCACGGGAAAGTGGTTAGGCGGGCTGTTTAATCTCATCATGGTGATTTACTTTACATTGATTGCCGGGCTTGAAGCCCGCGGCATGTCTGAAGTAACCAAACTGTTTTTGCTCCCGCGAACGCCAAGGGAAGTGACCATTCTCACATTCATGTTTGTTGGCATATATCTGATTACCGCCGGAATCAACTCGATTGTCCGCCTCTTTGCACTTTTGTTGCCGATTACTGTCATCATTTTTTTCGTCCTTCTCGCTTTAAGCTTTGACGTTTTCGAATTCAATAACTTGCGCCCGGTGATGGGCTTGGGTATTTCACCAGTGCTCAAAGGGCTGAGTGTAACTTCATTGTCGTATATAGGCTTTGAAATCATGCTGCTGTTGGCCGCATATATGAAAGAACCGAACAAAGCCGTTCAAGCCATTCTGGTAGGCACGCTGACTCCAACTTTAATTTATACCTTCATCGTGGCGATCGTGGTGGGATCATTTGGTGTGGATGATGTAACGACATACTCATGGCCAACCGTCACTCTGTTCAGGTCGTTTGAAGTGACTGGCATCGTTTTTGAACGTTATGAAACGTTTCTCCTGGCCATCTGGATCATGGAGCTTTTTACAACCTTTGTCGGGGCTCACTATTTTGCCGCCCTCGGGTTGGCCCAACTGTTTAAAAAACAGGACCAGTTATTTAAATATGCCTTGCTGCCGGTGATCTACATCATCGCCATGACCCCGAAAAATCTCAATGACTTATTTAAGTTGGGGGACTGGATCGGTTACCTTCAATTGTTTCTGGTCATTGTGATCGTGCCAGTCCTGATGTTCGTCGCCATACTAAGGGGGAAAAAGCATGATCCGGTATCCTAAGATGCTATTTTTGTTTCTGGCATTCCTCCTCTTTACGGGGGGATGCTGGGACAAAAGAGAAATCGAGGATTTAGGGTTTATCGTAGGCATCGCTTTGGATAAAGCAAGTGAAGAGGGGCCTGAAGATGAAACGGAGGAAGTCGTCCCCGGGGAGCGCACGAAGCATGTCATCACCACGACAATGCAAAGGGTTGTTGCCAAACCATTTGCGGGAGGAGCAGAGAAAGGCGGAGGAGGCCAAGCGAAACCTTATATAAACAGCTCTGCCACCGGAGACTCCATACCTGAAAGCATCCGGGAATTGATGCTTACAGATGACCGTCTCGCTTTTGGGGAGCACGCGAAAGTGCTTGTGATCGGCGAGGAACTTGCACGAAATATGAATATGCAGCACTTGACCAATCGTTTTCTCCGCGGCTATGAAGTCAGATTAAGCCCGATCGTGCTCATCGCCAAGGGGCGTGCCAGCGAGACGTTAGAAGTTGCGGATCCAGGAGAAATACCGGCATTTCACCTGATCGGAATCGTAGATCATGAAAAGAAAACAGCTAGACTGTTACCCGCCGTGACTTTAGCAAAAGTATCGAGCAAGCTGTCGGCAAACTCCAGTTTTCTTCTGCAAACAGCCATTGTCAAAGATAAAAAGGTAAAATTTGAAGGAGGTGCCGTCATCAAGGGCAGTACCAAAAGGTTGATCGGGTTCCTGAACGAGCAGGAATTGAAAGGCCTCAACTGGCTGACCGGACGGGGAAAGGGAGACTTAGTGAAAGGGTTCGACGAACAAACCCATCGTCTCATGGTTTATGAGGCCCAGTTCATCTCAAGCAAAATCCAACCGCATGTGCAAGGAGAAAAAATCTCCTTTGACGTGGACATTGAATCAGAAGGGAGTTTGTACGAAGACTGGATCCCTGCCGGTAACGCTTTTGACAACCAGTTCTTAAAAAGAGTGGAAAAAGCCACACAACAAGAAGTAAAGCGACTCACAGGCCAAACGCTGAAAAAAATCCAAAAGCAGTACAAAGTTGATGTTGCCGGTTTTGGGGACCAGCTCAGAATCCAATATCCGCGAGTATGGCAAAAAGTAAAAAAAGATTGGGACAAAGAGTTTAGCCGCGCGACAGTGAACGTGGATGTGAAAATTACGGTGCGCGATTATCAAGCCAAGGGCGGAAAATAGTTGGAGAGAATCTCCATTTTACATGCAACAGCAAAAAAGAGGTTGTTGACAAAGAAGGTTAACAACCTCTATATTTGGCTGATCGCTGGGTCTCAAGTCATCATTGCCCAATGAATTGGCGAGCTTCTCGCTCACTTTCAATAATGCTCCAACACGAAGCTTCCTAGCTACTTGCCAATCCCATATCCGACAAACAAATAAACACTAACCCAAATGATCGTCCCGCATAAGGAACTGATGAGATACTGGTAACCATTTACTTTCAATGCTCCGGCGCTGTAGGAGACGCCCATCCGGACACCCGGGATAAAGTAGGAAACTGGGATCCCCCAAGCTCCATACTTGCGCACAAAATCAATCGAGCGTTCCCGCCTTTTGTTCATGTAACGACATTTGCGCCGAGCGGGAAACAGTTTTTGCTTGCCGAGTGAAGCAAGATAATAGTTGATTAACGAACCGGACAATACGGCGACAACAGACAAAAGGAAAGTGGGCAACAGAGCGAGCGCCCCTTTTGCGATGAGTGTGCCAACATAGAGTAACACCGCTTCATCTGGTATCGGAAACCCGATAATCCCAAGCAACAAGATAAAGAACAGTAAGGGATAACCATAGAGTGCCACCCAACTAAATAAAATCGCTTCTGTCAACCGTATCGCCCCTTTGTGTTAACATGCTTCTGATGATGTCTCCTCTTTTTCCCATCGCTCATCCGCATTAAACCAATAAAACCATTGACCAGGAGCATCTTTCACCATTTTTTCCATTTCTACATTCAGCGAATTGATCGCTTCCATCCGTTGCTTGCGATCAAATTTCTCATAAAGGTGGATCGGTTCCCCAAAGATGAGACGGTGTCGGAACTGCCGATCGCGGTAGCCCATAAACGGGACAACCGGAATCTGTTGCTCCAAAGATAAGACCGCCGCTCCGCCGGGTGTTCGCGTTTTCTTGCCGAAGAAAACGGATTCCGGAAATTGCGGGCGGTAAAAGTCTCCCAACAAGAAAACAACGCCATTGTCCTTGAGATGGGAGGTTAACTTTTTCATCATTAACAGAGGGGGCGTTTCATCATAATCGAGCCCATCGCATCCCAATCGTTGAAATAATAAGTAGAAAGGCCGAATCTCTTCACTTTGAGCCGTTACCACGGTTAAGCAAGGGTATTTCATCGATAAATACCAATAATAATAGAAAAAATTTCCTAAGTGCGGTGTAAACAAAATAGCCCCTCTCCCTTGTTCCAATACCTGTTGCAGGACTTCCTCTCCCTCTACCTTAAAACGCCAATCAAGGGATTTGTGTAGATTGGATGAATCGATCAGAATCTCATAGAGCGCAATAATGACGGAACGAAAATATTCCCTACCATAGCGGGATAACATTTGATCAGATTGATCAGGCAAAAGCTGGCGCATATTTCGCAACACCCGGGTCCGTTCTTTTTTGGCCAAAGCGTATACCGTATCGCCCAATAAGCAAAAAAACGGATAGCATACAGTTCTGGGAATCACACTAACCCACCGTTGCAACTGACTCAATCTTTTCTCGTCCGTGGTGATTTTAGCAATCCACTCGTACATGGCCTTACATGCCTCCCATAAACCGGCGTTGATATTTCTTTGTCATTTTGGCCGTTTCCAATACGACGAAAAAATCAGTCGAACGAAAGGCGGGATCGTAAATGGGCTCACCGGCAATCTGAGCGCCCAACCACTTATATCCCTTTAATAGAGGCGGAAGCTTGCGGTAGACTTCACGCATATTAAATTCGGTTTCACCTAACCGTTTCAGACCAGGAATCACATGACTGGGAAGGGGTTTGATGTTGTATCGATCCGTAATGATTCCTTCAATGCACAACATGCTGTATAACTCGTTGATCTCTCGTGTTTCGTGAATGGGTACACTAACACAGCCGACGAGATATTTATGCCCGCTCCCTTTGATATAATCGGCAATTCCCGCCCATAACAATTGGATGGCGCGCCCGTTGCGATACGCCTGATCGATGCAGCTCCGCCCCACTTCCAGCGAATCCGCTTTAAAATCAGCGAAGGCGGTCAAATCGAATTCCGTTTCGGAGTAAAATCCATTGTTTTCCACTGCCTTCTCCCCTGCTAGCATGCGATAGGTGCCGACAACTTTATCATGATCTGTATCCACCACAATCAAGTGGTCACAGAATTGATCGTATTCATCCATTTCCATTCCCGTCTCATTCACAAGGGAAGTGAGTTGTCCTTCTTCGACAAACACTCGGTAGCGTAAACGAAAAGCTTGTTCGAGTTCTTCGGCGGTTTCTGCTAATTTGACTATCAATGCACTCGTTTTCATGTCCATGGTTTCCCCTCTTTTCATAAACACAGCTCTCCTCTTTTGTACCAAACCAATGTTGGATAATTGTAAATATCTTTTGTAAATTTAGAGGGATAAGTGAATGGATCATTAATGGTTTGTAAAGAGAGCCGCTAATTTGTTTTGCTGTCGGAATGGAGCCACTCATGTAACTGACGATACGACTTGACCTTGCCGAGATTAACCTCCCCCAGTCTTGTATCAATCATCATATGAATGTCCTCTGATTCAGATAACAAAAACAATAACCAGTGCATCGTTTTTTGCGCCACAATTCCAGTATAGTTTTCCAACAGCGCTCTATGCTCTTCTTGCAAAGCTTGGCCGAGACAGGCGAATCGTTCCCCCTCCTTCATTAATCCCAAGCTTTGTTGCACGGAGCGTTCAACCGCTTTGGCGACAAACGCCCCCATCACATCAACCGCCAATGCTTCAGGTTTCTTCGTCTTTTCTGCACGCCCACTTCCTAACGGGACTCAAACCAAATTCAGATGATTTGTAAGAGTGTTATTAATCAAATTAATACATTCTAATGATAGACCATTTAAACGGTCGAGAAAAGAGGCATTTGTGAAACATAGGAAACAAAGGAAAAACTTTTGATATCTTCCGTTGAACGACTTATGTTGTATTAGAACATGAAACCATTTAGAGCAAATTCACCAGTTAATGCTGCAAGAATAACCGGAATGATTGGACTAGGGCATGTCTGGCAAATCAAGTTGATTGATAGGAGGCGGCGGAAAAACCTTTTCCCGATGAGTGCCGAAGGACAAGTGAAGCGAATGGGAAAATGGTTTTGGAGCCGCCGACATATTTATCAGACACACCCTATATCCATTTGAAGTATTAATAATAAGTATTTTATCCTCTTCTGTTACCTTTTTTTCTTTGATGAGTTGTTTTAATGCCCCTAGGGTTATAGCTGATGATCGTTCCACATAGATTCCGTGTTTAGCCAAATGTTCTTGTTCCAACTCTACTTCATCATTTGGAGGTGATATGGCATCATTATCGAAATATTGAATCGCTTTTATAGCTTGATAGGTTACTCTTGTACCACTTAAAGAAGGAGTACGTACAGTTTCCCCTTCAAAGAAGTTCAAGTAGTTTGCTCCATCTAATACTTTTTTTAATCTTGGAAATGGCTCTACAGCGATGAGTTTGGGTATTTTTGCTATATACCCCATCTCCTGAGCTTCCATAAACCCTTGCCATATTCCCCAAAGCAGATCTCCACGTGAAGAACTAGGGATAAGAATCTTCGACGGCATATCATCTTTTTTCTTTTCGATAATTTCATAAGAGATCGTTTTATATCCTTGTAAGCCAAAAGGATTACTTCCTACAGCATGAAAAAAATCAGTTGCTGGAAACCATTCCTTACTATTTATTAGTTCGGCAATATATGTTTTATCATAAACCAACTTAGATCCTGTTTTTTCCATTGCCTGTTTCCAAATCGGGTTAATATTTGGAGAAGTAAAGATGACACATTTAACTCCTCCTCTTGCTGCATATGTTGCAATCGAAGCTCCAGCATTACCAGTTGATGATACAATGACACCTATTTTCTTGGTAGATATTGCATGTGCAACGACAAGTGGACTCATTCGATCTTTATGAGATCCAGTTGGATTTTGACCTTCATTTTTTAACCATAGAGATTGAATACCCAATTCCTTAGCTAAGTTATCTAAGCAAATAAGAGGCGTATCTGCTTCCCCAAGTGTTGGAAAACTTAAATATGGTAGCAGTGTATGATATCGAAAGAGACCTCTTTCATGTTCATTCAACTCAAGTTTCTGTTCTTTATATTTAAAGGTAATGTTGGATGGAGTTCCATCTTGAAAGCATTTTGGACAACCATTGTGATCTATTTGTTCATATAAATTAAATATAGATTCACACCGGAGACACACTAAGTGATTAATATTCGGATTTAATTCATACATGATTTCACATCCTTTCACCCACTAGGGATTGTCTGATAAATATGTCAGCGGATCCAAAACCGTTTTCCCAATCGCTTCACTTGTCCTTCGGCACTCATCGGGAAAAGGTTTTTCCGACGCCTCCTATCGATCAACTTGATTTGCCAGACACGCCCTATATTGTCAACGTAACACAACCTTATTTATAAGAAAAGTTGAGTTATTTAGTCTCGTCCTTTCTTATGAACAATTCTTCCAAGATCCAATATGAAATGTTATGGGCCATTTCTATATCACCAATGTCATTGGACAACTTTGAAGATCTGTCAAACACCTAACAACCATACTGGTGGCGACCAGCAGATTTACCAGTCAAGGTATACGCATTCTCATTTGTGCTGAATAAGAATGGCCATCTCGTTTCATAACGGGCATTGATGATCTAAAAGTACATCCGGTGTAAGTCATCCCAGATAAAAACCTCTGCATGGATGACTTTAATGGCTTTTGTTTTAGATTTTGTTTGTAATAAAAACCAATTTGTCTGGTCCGGCTAACTTTGAAGTATTTACAGAACAAGTCTCGGAAAACTTCGGTAAAATCATTAGCTTAATGCTTCAAGAATTGAAGAGAAAGAGATGAAAGAATGCCATCAGCGTACCCGGCAAGCATAACCGGTTCTTTTCTCGGTTACGAACGTGTATAATAAACACAAACATACATTCGCGTTTGGGGTGGTATCATGTTGAAGGACTTGAAACGATACCTGAATACCGGCATTCTTGTCGACATCATTTATATGGACCGAAACGAGCAATTCACAAAAAGGACTGTTAGGCTCAAAGAGATAAGCGGAGAACGCGTTAAGGCTTACTGCTTCACACGACATGCTACTAGGGTATTCAAGATAGAGAATATTTTAGCCGTATTGCCTTCAGCAAGAGTAAGAACCCCGGCCTAATACATTCGATGTCTTTAACCCGTAGAAGGATTAAGAAAAACATTTCTAAAAAAGTTCCTCGGGGTCTTTCAGAATTTGTTAGAACCAACAAACACCCGTACCCCAAGGGACGAGTGTTTGTTGAATCTACCCTAATTTAACCTTGCTTTATTAAGTTTTCGTTTGGAATCAAATGTTTTTGGTTTTTTCTGCGGGCCGTCTGCTCATCATTTCTCTTCGTTCAAATCCATATTGTTCGTAAAGGCCGTGAGCATCACGGGTGCCCAATATCATTAGGGTATGGCGGACGGCTTCATGCTCCACCAGAATTTGCATCAACCATTTACCTAATCCTATTCCCCTATGGTCCGGATGAATGATGACATCACAAATCCACGAAAATGTGGCGTAATCTGTAACCACCCGCATGAATCCGACTTGTTCCGATTCGTTGTAAACACCGAAACACAATGAATTTTCTATGCTCTTTTCAATCCGGTCTCTTGTTCGATCGGCGGCCCAATAGCTTGATTGCAATAGCGCATGAATGGCATCCAACTCCAACAAGTCCTTGCAGTCGCTGATACGATATGGTAAACATTTATGCTGCCACTCCATCTGTATCCCCCTAAATAGTTATTGTTTTTGATTTTTTTAGTATAATCGATACAGATTCATCTAAAAACATTTATTTTCTTGATCTGTACCCGTACAGATCAAGAAATATTAAGGAGATCCAATGGACAAGAAATACGAAATAATAAAGGGATTCATTCAAGATCAGATACGTTCTGGAAAGATCAAAGCTGGCGGTAAGCTGCCATCCATACGGGAAATATCCAACCAATTCGCATGCAGTAAAAACACGGCTATTCGCGCTTATGATGAACTTGAGAAGGACCACCTTATCTATTCGGTCCCCAAAAGCGGTTACTTTGCAGTGCTTCGTTCATCAACTATCAACCACCAACCTTCAGGACTAATCGATTTTTCCTCCGCTTCACCGGATCCGGATGTTATGCCATATGAAGATTTTCAGCACTGTCTTAACCGTGCCATTGAGCTATATCAAGACCAGCTTTTTTCTTATTCGGACCCACAGGGGTTCTTTTCCCTTCGGATGGAACTCGAGAAGCACCTGGCTAGATCGCAAGTGTTTGCAAAACCAGAGCAAATATGTGTTGTTTCTGGATCGCAACAAGCACTTCATCTACTGACGGTCATGCCTTTTCCAAACGGCAAAAGCACCATCCTTGTGGAACAGCCTACCTATTATGGTATGCTTCGAACGATCAATCTCCTTGGGGTTACCGCCATCGGCATTAGGCGTACCAAGGACGGCATTGATCTGGAAGAGCTAGAACGACATTTCCGCAGCAATCATATCAAGTTTTTTTATACAGTCCCTCGTTACCATAATCCACTTGGAACGAGTTACAATCAGGAACAGAAAAAACAAATCGCCCGGTTGGCTGAGAAATATGATGTTTACATTGTAGAAGATGATTATTTGGCTGATTTAGAAATAAATCCCAAAGCAGACCCTATTTACAGCTATGATTTATCCGCACACACCATATATGTCAAGAGCTTTTCCAAAGTGATGCTACCTGGCCTGAGACTGGCGGCGGCCGTCTTGCCGAGATCACTGATGGAAACGTTCCGACTCTTTAAAGCTTCTTGTGATTTGAGCTCGCCCGTATTGTCCCAAGCGGCCCTTGAAATTTACTTGAACTGCGGCATGTTCTACAGACACACGGCTTATATGCGTGAGCGTTATCGGATACGTATGGAAGCATTACGAAACGCATGCAATCACCTCCTTCCTCCAGAAATCGACGTCAATGTGTCGGAAGGTGGCATCTTTGCGCAAATCATCCTTCCTGACCAAATTCCCGCAATGGATCTGACAACAGCTCTCAAACAACAAAATGTACTTATGATGCCAACAGATTTATGTTTTCTGCAAACATTTCCAAAAGACAATGGTATTAGAATCAGCATCATCCACACCAACGAAGCGCAGATCGAAAGCGGCATCCGCTTGATCGGCAAAGCCACTGAGAAGCATTTGCTGCACCAAAAAACGCCTCAAACAACTTCAGTGATTGATTGGGTATAAATATAGAGAACAGCCGATTAGATAGGATAAGGCAAGCTTAATGAATCCAAACAGGCGAACTGTTTCCGACATAAATAACCCCCATTCAGCATAAGAATAAGCTGAGTGGGGGTTATTTATCGGGTCAAGGAGGCGTACCATGAGTCATTTATTCTGTTTGCTCCCAGGTGAACAAGCAACGATCTCTTGTGGCGCTTCACCCTTTTTGTTCCGAATCGATATCCTGATAAGGCCGAATGATGCCATTCACATCGTCCGTAGTGATCATGGAGCACGACTGGAACGTCATTCAGAAGATTTAGGGTGTAGTACCATCTCCGTACCGGACCGTTCCCTAGTATATATCCGTTGTTCGTCCCAAGAACGGGACTTTTCCATTATTGACATTAACCCACAGGAATGCGGGAATTGATTGTGCTCAGTTTCTCAAACAAATAGATTAATATTTCCCGCATTTGCTTCTGAGATATAGGTGGCCACCCCTGCATATTCCAGACCATCAATCAGTTCCTCTTTTTGAATTCCAAGCACTTCCATCGACATCGTACAGGCAATGAGCTTAACATCCAATTCCTGAGCCAATTGGATCAATTCATCAAGGGTAGCGACATTCTTCTTTTTCATCGTCGCCCTCATCATGATGGGACCCAGCCCTCCGAAATGAAGTTTGGATAATCCCAATTTTTGGGGTCCGCGAGGCAACATCCAACCAAACATCTTGTCCATCCATGATTTTTTTACAGGAACAGCTTGTTTTTTTCGCAAGATATTCAGTCCCCAAAATGTGAAGAACATGGCTACCTGATTCCCCATCGCCGCAGACCCGGTCGCGATAATAAATCCGGCCAGGGCTTTATCCAAATCACCGCTAAATACGACAAGCGTTGTTTTTTTATCACCCATGGGATGCCCCTCTCTTTTACCCTTTTTTGACCCAGAAGCAATAAGCTTCGGCGATCGTTTGTTGTTTCACAACAGTATGGCCATTTGCTTTGGCCCACGCGGGAATGTCTTGGAGTGAACCCGGATCCGTCGTATGTAGTTCCAAAATCTCGTCAGCGGCTAATCCGTCAATCGCGCGCTTGGCTTTCACTAGGGGAAGAGGACATTGCAAACCTTTACAGTCAATTACTTTATGAGCCCCCACATCATCGCACCCTTTCGTTTTAAATATATCTGTGGAAATAGAGAAAACTGCCCAATGTCAGGATACCGGATAGAGATTTCTGACCGTGTGAACGAATGTATTCAACAACTGTCAATCAAATTTAAATTTTTAAAAATATAACGCGTTGTTACCATCATAAATAAGAAGAAACCATTCTGTCAATAAAATATTGTCTTGTGTATCTGATGACTTGGAGAAAAAGACACAGTTTGTTAAAATGTTCACAATCATTGACTGAGTATTTTATGGTTAACTTAATGCTGAGGTGATCTAATGCTTAAACAACCCATCGGTCGTCTACGTGTCATTGGTTTTCTTGAAGGAATATCTTATCTCATCTTATTATTCATCGCCATGCCGCTAAAGTATTTAGCCGGTTACCCCATGGCGGTGACGATTACAGGCGGGTTGCATGGACTATTGTTCGTTCTCTTTATCGCCGCCGTGATCCATGTTGCCTTTGTCCACCGTTGGTCCATGAAGCAGATATTCGGGGCGTTGGTCGCTTCCGTCATCCCATTTGGCACATTTGTATTGGACAACCGCTTAAAACGTCATCCCTCTCATGCGGCGTAAAAGATGGGTGCTGATTGACACCCATCTTGTTTTATTCTCCCAAATCCTCCCATTCATTCCGGTGTTGCTTGACAAATCGCAAATACTTTTCTTTCACTTGCAGCCGCTCATCATCAAATAGCCCATTTTTCATCAAATGCACAAACTGCCTTCTTGTGATGGAGCCTTCTCGATAAAGTCGGTTCAACCGTCTGCGTTCTTCAACCGGAAGTTTGTGTATCAGGTCCATTTTCCGACTCCTTCCGTTTTCTCAGATCGATGTAGATAAGTGGATAAATGAGGCTGGCAAACAACATGGCTCGCTCTATTTCTATTTTCTCATAAGCGTTTACGGGCATCCCTGTGATAGATAATACCCCGATGGTCTTTCCCTCTAGCGTACCCGCTTTGATGGGCACACATAAGATGGATCGGTACACCTTGCGGGAGAGCTCTTTACGATCATACTCATACTCTACCGATTCCACATCTGGCACATAATAAACTTCATTTGTACGGTACGAGACACCCGCAGAGCTTCCCATGATCGGAGGTTGGTATAATTTCACCCGATGCGAATGGCCGCTTGAATGGGCATAATGAACCAGGACATCTTCCTCAGGGTGTTTGACATGGATAATTACGCGCGGATTTTTCTCGCGAAAATCTTTAAAGGTATTCACTAAATAATCCAGAAGATTCATGAAAATATCATCGCGATTTTGGCGAAAATGCTTTTCTTCTACCAAGGCAGCGGCAATTTCGTCCGCGGCGTACATGATTTGCGACATCGTGTAAGTCTCATCGTCATAGCGGTTGTCAAGTTCTTCATACAGTTCTTTCAATGTCTTAATTTCTTGTGACATCTTGACCAAGCTTTTTTTCTGTTTTTCGATCATCCCTTCTTTCTCTTTAACCAGTTCTAGCAGATCTTGCCGTTCCTGTTCCAATAAGACGACCTTTTTCTCAAGTTCTTCATTTTCTTCCCTGCATCGTTCCAACTGAATGAGCGCCATCTGTCCGCCCTGATCCATCTCATCCAAGCTTCGGCCCATCCAATCGTTTTTTCCCGTGGCAAAGCGATAGATATGGATCACCAACATGGCTACCAACCCAATGGCCACGATATATGCGAGAAAATCAAGGAACCAACCTGAGCTCTTATCAAAAATCTCCGCTAACTTGATCAGATCCTCCGCCATATTCTCTCCCCTTACACTCGGCGTCAACAACATAGTCAATCAACTTGTACAACCTAAAAAGATGACCTATCACAATTATATCGAATATTATATTTTTTTAACAATAAAAACAAGTCATATTTATGGGGTAATAAATGACAGAGGTGAACTGCCATGACTTTTAAACGATTAGCTCAACATTTAGAACAATGGAAAAGGGAAGCCGTTGGAAGTTGGGGTGTATGGATCGAAGATTTAACCAGTGCCGAAACTTGGACTTGGAATGAAACCGAGTTATTTTATGCGGCAAGCATCATAAAGGTTCCAATCATGGTTGCCGTCTACAAACAAGCCTTTGCAGGACGTTTGGCTTTGGCGGATGAGATCATCCTGACGGCGGAAGACCAAGTGGGAGGCGCCGGGGTTCTTCAGCATCTGTCTCCTGGGATAAGGCTATCGGTGCAAGATTTAACCACACTGATGATCATCCAAAGCGACAATACGGCGACCAATATCCTCATCGATCTGCTGGGAACGGAGATTATCCGCGAAACACTGAGCGAACTCGGCATGAAACAAAGCAGTTTTTATAATAAATTAATGATCGTTCCAGCCGCATCAGAAGGCTTGAATATGATCACCGCGGCAGATATCGCCCAATGCTACCGTAAATTGGCGCGCGGAAAAGCAGTCTCCCATCATGCCAGCCGTCAAATGGTGGAAATCTTAAAAAAACAACAACTCCGCGATTGCTTCCCCGCTTTCTTGCCCAATAATCAAGACGACATCGTGGGTTCGTTGCCCAAGTGGGAGTTGGCCCACAAGACTGGTACGGTCACCCGAACCCTGCATGATACCGGCATTTTATATGTGGGATCGCACGCGATCTTGATGGTGGCGCTCAGCCGTGATTGTGACTACCATCAGGCGCAGCCGCAAATAAGTCGGTTAGCCCAGTTGGTGCATCAAGCATACAGTGACCAATAAATGACAAAAAACCTCCAGGCAGAGAAAGAAATCTGCTTGGAGGTTTTTTCTTTTAACAAGAAGTACTGTTGCTCCTGGTGGTAAGAAATCCCCGCCTCTTCATGCGGAGGGAGGTTCATGTCTTCACCCAAATTTATGGCGGATCAAATATTGCGGATCATTTATCGTGTTCCTATTTATATCCAGATAGACTAGGGACTAATCTTTCGCTTCCATCCACATCCCCTTCACTATTACAGACTTAATTACCCAACTATCCTCATCCTTCACACATGGAAAGCGAATATCCTGGGTGGGATGATAAAGGTAGAGATGCCGATCGGTTTGCAACAAAACATGGCATTCACAGATTAATTGTTCAATTTCTTGGCCGGACAATTTCTTCCCCAACCGTTCCTCCAAGCGCTCGCGCAAGTGGCGGGAGAAATGAAAGCGACGGTGGCTAAAGACGATCACCAGCCTGCTCCACTTCCTTTAGAAAGTGGTATACTAAGTCCCGCTGAAAATCCGGAAGCGCTTTCATCATTGTTATGGTAAAGTGGAAAACGCCCATTTCCTTAACTAATTCATTGATTTTCTTCTTTGAAATTTCGGAAACCAAACCAAACTCCTTAGAGAAAAAGGCTATAATCTCATCTATTTCTTCTTTAGGCAGTTTCTTTTCAGGCAATTGACTTTTCATCTCTTTGAGCAAGGCAAACGGACTTTCCTTTTCAGCCAAATACATCAATGAAAGTTCCAGTTTATTATATTCTTTAATCTGTTTCACCTGAGCCTCCAGCATGTGATTCACTTCCAGTTGGATTTCTTGAGGGATTTGCGAGATGTGAATAAGCCCCGACACAAGATGGCGATCCCTGGTCACCACAAATGCACCATAATCAACGAGTTTCGTTACTCGGACAGGCACGATTTCACCTTCATCATAGGGAAGTCCCTGTTCGTGGCGTTCTTTATTTAAATATTGCGAAATTCTTTCGTCAATGCTCATATATCTCTCCTCCGTCTCTGTAGTACTTTTCATTATATAGGAAAGGCCAACGTTCGTAATAGAGGGTAATTTGTTTTTTTGCATAAAGGATTTCTCTTGAGATAAACAGAACCCCCTCCCTATTGCTATACCCGATAGGAACAAAATAAAGCCCCAAACCAGAGGCTTTACATAAACAAATGCATTCCGGGTCCATCGATGGGACGTTCAACGAAGCCAAACTTCTCATAAAAGCCTTTTTTGCCTCTGGCGCAAGCAAGTTGAACCCAACGCACTTCATTCTCCTTACAATAAGCCAACAACCTCTCTAAGATATGGCGTCCGATTCCCTTTCCTTGGTGAGAAGGCGTCACAATCATATCTGTGATAAACACTTGATACCCTCCATCCGACACGATCCTGCCCATTCCAATCAACCGTTCTTCCGGATCATAAGCGCACACAATATGCCAACTGCGGGTGATGCCTTGATAGATTCGATCTTCATCAAAACGACCACTTTCATTCCAACCGGTCGTACGATATAGATTCAAAAAAGAAACTTTATCCGGAATTGTATGTCGATAACGAATCAATGCATAGCCACCTCAATTCTTAAGGTTTCAACTTATTAATACGGATTCTTTTCAATCCATTTTATCCTAAGACACTTTCCGCCGCGAGTCTCCGCAATGGATGGATCGTAGCGAAAAAGCCCTCCATCAAGGAGACTGATGCAAAAGCATAACATGATTTGTAAAAGTGCCTTCGGGCACTTTTTTTGTTACACTG
>NZ_JBHTBW010000051.1:0-7615 GCF_042665195.1 Laceyella putida | reverse complement strand
CTCTTACGAGCTAAATGAACGAACACTTTCTCAGGTCACGGTTTACTCACTCTTTAGTTTTCAGGGAATATGCGAATGGAAAGGATCCCAATCGATCGATTGGGATCCTTTTTTTGTGTGCCTTTAGAGGAGTGCGTTCACAACCTCGGCCACTTCATTGATCGGTTGTGGGACAAGTGTGCCAAGAGTGGGATACAAGTCCCCCGACGAATAGGTGATGGTATGAAAACGTGTGATTTATAACAAGATAGGAATAGGTGAACATGCTTGTACTTGGAGAGAAAAACAAGAAAAATCGCCAATCAGATGGATGATGGCGGGCCATTAATATTCTGAAAATAAAATAATGTTTTCCTATCTTTTTATAAGGGAATATAAAAATTTTAGATTGGAGGGATTAAGGCTTGTTGAATCAAATCGAAGTGAAAAACTTAACCAAAATCTATGGGAGGTCGAGCAAAAAAGCGCTGAAGATGTTGCAACAAGGCAAGGACAAACATGAAATTTTCAAAGAGACGGGAGCGACCGTTGGTGTAAACCAAGCCAGTTTTGTCATTAATAGTGGAGAAATCTTTGTCATTATGGGGTTGTCTGGTAGTGGAAAATCGACGTTGTTGCGCATGCTCAACCGTCTGATCGAACCTACCGCTGGACATGTCTTGCTTGACGGTGAGGACTTGATCGAAATGCCAGCGGAAAAACTGCGGGAAATCCGTCGCAAACGCATAAGCATGGTGTTTCAAAAGTTTGCCTTGTTTCCGCACCGAACCGTAATCGAAAATGTGGAGTTCGGATTGGAAATTCAAGGAATGGACGGGAAAGAGCGCAGGGAGAAGGCGTTGGAAAGTCTGAAACTGGTCGGTTTGGAAAACTGGTCCGAAAGTTTTCCCGATCAGTTGAGTGGCGGCATGCAACAACGGGTCGGACTAGCGCGTGCCCTGGCGAATGACCCGGATATTTTGTTGATGGATGAAGCTTTCAGTGCGCTTGATCCGCTCATTCGCAAGGATATGCAGGATGAGCTGTTGGAGCTCCAACGCAGCATGAACAAAACCATTATCTTTATTACCCACGACTTGGACGAAGCGTTGCGCATTGGCGATCGCATCGTGTTGATGCGGGATGGGGAGATCGCACAAGTCGGCACACCTGAGGATATCTTGACGAATCCAGCAGACGAGTATGTGGAGCGGTTTGTTGAAGATGTGAACCTCGGCAAAATCTTGATGGCGGAAAACATCATGCAGAAGCCGGAGACGGTGGTGCTGGGCAAGGATGGTCCACGTGTTGCGTTGACCAGGATCCGTGACAAACGAATCCCCACCCTGCTCGTGATTGACCGCAATCGCAAGGTCAAAGGGTTATTGACGGCGGACAAAGTCAAGCAAGCGGTGAATCAAAATCTTAAGATTGAAGACGTCATGATGGAAGAGATTGTGGAAGTGCGTAAAGATACGCCATTGCAAGAAGTATTGGCTTCCATGGTGCAAATGGATTTCTCATACCCCGCTGTTGTGGTGGATGAGCAGAAACGCCTGCAAGGGATTGTTGGGCGTGGCGCGTTGTTGTCGGCTTTGGCAGGGCAAGGAGGTGATACAGTATGAGCGGGTTACCTCGAATCCCTCTAGCCGAATGGGTGGATGCCCTGATTAAATGGTTGCAAGTTCATTTTGCTCCTGTCTTTGCCGTGATTCAGGGGGCGATCGAACCGACAACCGACTTCTTTCAACGACTATTGACTATCTTGCCTCCTTTGGGAACGATCTTGTTCATATCCGTCATTGTTTGGTTGCTGAGTCGCTGGCGGATTGCGTTGTTTGCCTTGATTGGGCTATGGTTCATTCATTATCTCGGTTTGTGGGAATCCAGTGTGGAAACGATCGCTTTGGTGCTGACGTCCACCCTGTTGTCCATTGTGGTCGGGATTCCCCTCGGATTATGGATTGGACGCAGTGAGCGGGCAAAAAATATCATTTCGCCATTATTGGACTTTATGCAGACGATGCCGGCATTCATCTATTTGATTCCCGCTGTGTTTTTCTTCGCGCTGGGGTCGGTCCCCGCTGTGATTGCGTCGGTGATCTTTGCGATGCCGCCGACGATTCGGATGACGGGATTGGGACTCCGACAAGTATCAAATGAATTGAAGGAAGCGGCGGACGCGTTTGGTTCCACTCCGTGGCAAAAACTGGTGAAAGTGGAATTGCCGCTCGCCAAATCGACGATTTTAGCCGGGATCAACCAGACGATTATGTTGTCTTTATCCATGGTTGTCATCAGTTCAATGATTGGCGCAGGGGGCCTTGGTGAAATTGTGTTGCAGTCCATTTCCCGATTGCAAGTCGGCAAAGGGTTTGAAGCGGGATTGGCGATTGTGATCATCGCAATCATTCTTGACCGGATGACACAGAACTTGGGAAATCCTCGAACGCAGGCGAATCCAGCGTCCACATGGGGCACTGCGCGCAGATTGTTATCGATTGTGGCGATCATCGGTTTATTGGGGCTGGTGGTGGCTTCGTACACCAAAGCCGGTGCCGCCAAAGAAAAAGTAACCTTGACCTATGTAAGCTGGGACACGGAAATCGCCAGTACGCACGTGGTGAAAAAAGTGCTGGAAAACCAAGGATATGAAGTGGATTTGAAGGAAACAGAAGCGGGTCCGATGTGGTCCGGCGTCGTATCAGGTGATGCGGATGCGCACGTGGCGGCATGGTTACCCGTTACCGGAAAAGTCTTTGTGCAAAAATACAAGGGCCAATATGACGATTTGGGTGTAAACTTAAAAGGGGCCCGCTTGGGTTTGGTTGTTCCCGATTATGTACCGATCGAGTCCATTGAAGAACTGAATGCGCACAAAGCCGAATTTGACGGGAAAATCATCGGAATCGACCCGGGCGCCGGCATTATGCAAAACACAGAAAAAGGGATAAAGCAATATGGCTTAAATTATCAATTGGTCAGCGGATCAGACGCGACGATGACGGCTGCGCTTGCCAAAGCGATCGGGCAAAAGAAGCCGATTGTGGTCGTTGGTTGGCAACCGCACTGGATCTTTGCCAAGTATGACTTGAAGATCCTCAAGGACCCCAAAAAGGTTTATGGTGCGGAAG
Organism: Laceyella putida; assembly: GCF_042665195.1. NCBI lineage: Bacteria > Bacillati > Bacillota > Bacilli > Caryophanales > Thermoactinomycetaceae > Laceyella > Laceyella putida. The sequence continues at coordinate 4,502 of NZ_JBHTBW010000051.1, read as the reverse complement.
AACAGATTCACACCATCGCCCGCAAAGGATTGAAGGAAGATATGCCGGAAGTGTACGGTATCTTGGACCGTTTCCAATGGACCAAAGAAGATATGGAGTCCGTGATGCTGGATATCCGCAAAGGCATGTCGCCTGACGAAGCGGCGGCGAAGTGGGTCAAAGAACATCCGGAACAAGTGAAAGCATGGACAAAAAAATAAATCTGTTCATGACCCTAGGCCGAATCCATGGCCTAGGGTTTTTTATTTGTTAGGGTAAGATGAGTGAGCTGGAGTTGATGTTGCGTTAAGGGCGGTTGCGGCGAGAGCGGGCGGAACAAGGTCAGGCTCAAGCGAATTGATTGGGCGCTACATGATTTGCGCGGATTCCCCATTGAGGGTTTGCTCTTCAGCCAGCATTCTCTTTTCATAAGCCTTGAAGAATGGCCAATAAATGACACCGGCCAACAAGATATTAAAAATATTAAGAAAAACGGCGTTCCAACTGCCGCCCGTGGCGAGGTAAGCGCCAATCGGCCCAGGCAAGGTCCACGGCGCCAGGATGGAGATTTTCCCGATAAACCCAGTGGCGAAAGCGATATATGTCACGACGGTGCAGGCGACGGGGGCGAGGATGAAAGGGATAAACATCAAGGGATTCATCACCATGGGGACACCGAAGACAACCGGTTCGTTAATGTTGAAAATGCCCGGCACAATGGAAAAGCGCCCCACTTGTTTTAGGTAGGATGATTTGGAGAACATCATGAATATACACAGGGCCAACGTGGTACCTGAGCCGCCAATCCAGACAAACCATTGGAAGAAAGGTTCAACAATCAAGTTAGGAAGCGTTTCCCCGGATGCCGCCGCTGCTGCGTTTTGATCCAGCAACGCAAACCAGATGGGATGGAAAACCGAGCCCACCACGGCATCGCCATGAATCCCCGTCGTCCAGAGCAGCATGATAAACAAAACGGGAACCAATGCGCCCAAGAAGGTATTTCCGGCGAAAACCCCCAATGGCTTAAATATGCTTTGCAGGATGGCGTGAAGGTCGACATCGAGCAACACTCTCACCACCCACATGAAGAGGATGATGATGGTTGCTGGAATCAATGCTTCAAAGGATCGGGAAACGGAAGTGGGAACCGATTCCGGCATCTTGATGACAAGCTTTCTTTGTTTGAGAAAGCGCAATGTTTCCACCGCAATGAGCATGGCGATGATTGACATAAACAGACCCGCCCCTCCCATATGCTGTAACGGCAGGAGCCATCCCAATGCTTCATTCTCGGGGAGTTTTTCGTCCACATTCACGGGAATTGTCGCCATAATAAAGGTGGCCATGGTCAGCATGCCCCCGGCAATCCCATCCAGTTTGTACGATCTGGCTAAACTGTATCCCATGCCGAAGGACGCATATAGGGCCATCAAGCCCAACGTGAGGCGATAAGGCACAACAATCTGTTCTTTATGGGGTTCCACCCATTTGGCCAAGGAGTCGATGGGGGGATTGGCGATGATGAGAAAAAAGCATCCCACAATAATCAACGGCAGGACGGCGATGATTCCGTCACGAACCGCTCGTAAATGCCGAATCTCGGAGATGCGGGCCATGGGCGGCATCAACCGGGTCTCGATCCAAAACAAAAATTTTTGCATGAGTGCCTCCTTTTATCATTTTGATTATTCAGAAAGAAAACGCTTACATCTGCAATATATCGTATGGATGAGTTGGTTGTCTATACCAGATATTGTTATAATATTGGTATCGATTCAAAAAGTATATTGTTATCTAAAGATAAATATAGGTGCGATGAAAATGACAAGACATGACAATGGTTGCCTTGTGGATGGGTACGTCAACGCCATGGAGGGGATAACATGAAAGTGCTAATGGTTTGTTCTGGTGGCATGTCCAGTGCGATTGTGGTTAAGGCGATCAAGGACCTGGCGGATAAACAAGGCTATCCGTTGGAGATCAAAGCCGTCGGGACGCATGAGTTTGAAGATGAATTGGTTCATTATGACCTTGGCTTAGTCGCGCCACAAGTCAAGCACAGGTTGGGACATTTTGAGGAGATCGGCAAGCGGTCGGGGAAACCGGTGGTTTTGATTCCGCCACTCGGTTATACGCCGATTGGTGCGCCGAAAGTGCTGGAGCTGATCAAGCAATATGGGTAAAAAGACAGGGGTGGAGTGAATGAATCACGAACAGGAGATGTACGAAATCATTCTGCATGCGGGAAATGCCCGCGCTTTTGCATTTGAAGCGTTGGATGCGGCGGAAGCGTTTGATTTTGCCAAAGCGGAAGAGCTGATCAAACAGGCGGATAAAGCGTTGGCTGAAGCGCACAAAACCCAAACCAGGTTGATTCAGGCTGAGCTCAATGGGCAAGCGGGGGAGAAATCCTTGCTCATGATCCATGCGCAAGATCACCTGATGACGGCAATGAGTGAACAAAAGTTGATCGAGCGCATGATTCGTCTGGTCAAGAAGTTGAAAGAATCTTAGCCTACCGAATGAAAGGGAGCGTTCAAATGAAACGATTGGGGATATCGATCTATCCAGAGCATTCCTTCCTGGAACGGGATAAAGCTTATTTGCGTTTGGCGGGGAGGCATGGGTTTAAACGGGTGTTCACCTGCTTGCTCTCGGTGCATGGGGACCCTGGTCAACTCAAAGCGCGGTTTGCGGAACTGAATAGGTACGCCAAACAGTTGGGAATGGAAGTGGTCGTCGATGTCGCCCCGCGCGTTTTTCAAGCGCTTGGGATCTCGTACGAGGATTTGTCTTTCTTTCACGAGATCGGGGCCGATGGGGTGCGTTTGGATATCGGGTTTAGCGGGTTGGAAGAATCGGTGATGACCTTTAATCCATACGGCTTGAAGATCGAATTGAACATGAGCAACGCGACCAAGTACTTGGAGAATATTATGAGCTATCAGCCCAACAGCAGTCAGATTTGGGGTTGTCATAACTTTTACCCACACCGTTATACGGGATTGTCCTATGCCCACTTTATTGAATGCAGTCAAATGTTCAAGGAAAAAGGGATTCGCACCGCCGCTTTCGTCACCTCTCATAGCGCAACGTTCGGCCCATGGCCGGTAATGGAAGGGTTATGCACATTGGAGATGCACCGCCAACTGCCAATAACCGTCCAAGCAAAGCACCTCTTTGCGACAGGGTTGATCGATGATGTGATCATCGGCAATGCTTATGCCTCGGAAGAAGAGTTGCGCGCGTTAAGCCAAATCAATCCTGAGTTGTTGTCTTTTACGGTGGAGTTGGCAGAGGGGACGAGTGCGTTGGAACGGAAGGTCGTGTTGGAAGAGGTCCATCTGTACCGGGGGGATGTGTCGGATTATATGGTGCGGTCCACCCATACCCGCAACAAGTACAAAGAGATGCCCTTTCCGGCCCATCGCACGGTGCAGATCCAACGGGGCGATCTCCTCATTGACAATGAGTTGTACGGGCAATACAAAGGCGAATTGCAAATCGCCTTAAAACCGATGAAAAATTCGGGCAAGACGAATGTGGTGGGGCGAATAGTGCCTGATGAGGTGTTTTTGCTTGACTATTTGAAACCATGGGACAAATTCGCTTTTGTGGAGAAAGAGAATCAAGCCGAACGCAATCTGTGATGGGCGTGAACACCCAGGTGGATACGGTGTGAGCTGGCGTGAAGATAACCGAACAAGGGTGAGAGAATATGGCTTTAGCGGTTGGTTTAATGTCGGGAACTTGTCAGCGTCTGGTGGGAGCGCCGTTTGACCAAAATGGCGAAAGGGCGGCGCGCTGCCGCATCGTGGCGGAAATGTTGCAAGAATGCCTGCAACATCCCTTCATTCAGGCGGATCCGCCCAAGTCGACGGGACGGGAGATGTTTGGGACCGGATAAATCACGTCTCTGTTGCATCGATGGGGGCATTTGCATGTCGAAGATTTGTTGGCGTCCGTGACGATGTTTACCGCCCGGTCGATCGCCTTTCACATTGAGCGCCATCTTCTTTCCGGACAAAAGGTGGATGAAATCATTGTAGGCGGTGGTGGCAGCTATAATGTCACATTGCTTCGCTTTTTACGGGAGTGCTTACCGGAATGCCGGATCTTGACCCAAGAGGGATTGGGGTTTTCTTCCATAACCAAAGAAGCCATCGCCTTTGCGGTCTTGGCGAATGAAACGCTTCATGGGATGCCCGGCAACGTTCTGGGAGCGACAGGAGCCAAGCGCAGGGTGGTTTTGGGGAATGTCACACCCGTTCCTTTTTCTCTTGCTCGTCATCATACTTCCCCTCTTAAAAACAATTGAACGACGTTATTTTTCATAATAATAAATATACAATACTTTTTGTCATGGGCATAGTACAAGCTCGGTTGGCGCTTTTTTGTAGGGGATTATTTTTATTTAATTAAGACAGAAAAGCATTGACATGGTGCATATAAAAATGTTAAGATCATATTTGTCGCCGCAATCGAGCGGTGAGCTGAATAAAATGAAGTGTTCCTTGAAA
>NZ_JBHTBW010000050.1:0-38086 GCF_042665195.1 Laceyella putida | reverse complement strand
CCTTGCTTTTGTTGTTATGAACATTCTAACAGGAAATCATGATGGATTCACCAGACACGCCCTAATGCACTTTTTTATTATATTAAATTAAATGAATATAATCTATACTTATATAAATAAAATATAAAGGGGTATGGTATGAAACAGGTTATTACAAAAACAATTATCGGCATTGCAATTGTCGCTGTTTCTCTTACAATACTTGGTGTTGTAGCTTATTTGGCTTTTGGGTTAATTATTGCATTCTGGTAAAATTGAGCCTATCCCACCGCGTATACATATCCAAGCCGATCCGTGACCAGTTGCAACTCATTTTGACCTTTGCTCGTATGAAAAGGAAGACCCCATTTTGGACGCAGACCATGAACTTTTTTCACAGCACAGTCGGGAACTCACAAAATTGATTGAACGCGAGTTGGATTTGACCGCAATCGATAAAGATATCCAAGCCTTGTCCAAGTAGCCTTGTTCTATGGACAAGGTTTTTTTTGTCTTATATATTGCATAAATTCAGATAAAATAAAAAGAGAAGGATACGATAAGAGGGGGATAAGCATGCCGCCATTGAAGATAAGATATATTCGGGCAAGAAATTTCGTTAAGGCGTGTATTCGATTTGTTCGGATTGTATTGAAGGAAAAGCGATTACCTGATTGGCAGCTAGTGAAGGTCAGTGATCGTGACTTTTATCTTGAGAAGAGATTATATTTGGCCCTGACAAGTGCCGGCTACCGTGTAAAAACCCATATCCTCTTTGGGGACTTGGAAGTGGATTTGTATATTCCAAAATACAAACTGGTGATTGAAGCGGATGGGAAGGCATATCACAGCACACCGGCACAAAAAGAGCGGGATCGTAAAAAGGAATATGTATTGAAGAAACATTACAAACTTAAGGTGAAACGATTTAATAGTGATCAAATTAAGAACCGGTTGAATTGGTGCGTGGGAAAGGTTCATGAAGTAACGGGTGGGCCAAGAAAAAGTTTGTGGCAGCAAGCGGGGGAGGTCATTAGTGGGCTTTATGGATTGTTTAAAGATATAGTCAAAAAGCAATGAACGCTTTAGCACGAGCCGTTTTCTTTGGTAAACGCGGAGAGTTGAGAAAATGATCCTTGGTTGCCCAGCTTCAAAGAGCTAGTGCACTTAATATCACTGCGGGCACCGGCCTGCACGCCGCCAGCTCATCCGCTGTCAGCCGCGGCAGCCGGTGGCCGCTTTGTATATCAAGAGTTTCCGTCGTAGTCTCCAGTAATCTCTACTTCCGCATCATGAAATGCATCATCTTCTTCTGGATTATCTGGATCAACATATGTTCTGCACTTAGCATAGAGCCAGATGTTCATTGGGCGATTATTTACTATCTCCACTTCATCAAAATCAAAATCCATATTTCTTCGCAAGTAATCCTCTATAATTTCCTCAAGATCTTCTTCATTAATCTCCAGTTTTCGTTCTACGAAACCTTCCTTACTGTAATATTTTATTGGATATACATTGCGCATAGAGTGTGTCCGCCTTTCCAACTCCCTATTGTTTGTTCAAAAGTACATACTGATCATAGCACGTTCTTGGGCAAATGGCGGCAAAATCGGTTGATGCTCCCTCCATCCCTCATTCGGGTAAGTCGTGAAGTAGGGAGCCGGGCGTCGGAGACGACACCAACTCCCCCCTCCCGAACCGTACGTGCATCTTTCGATGCATACGGCTCTCCAGGAACACTGCGATTATCCTTCGCAGTACTTCAAGCCGATCTAGGGCTAAAGCATGCCGACAATGTACCCGTAGCGTAAGCTACCATTGAAACTGTAAGGAGACAATGGCTCTGCCAGCATCGGGCGGATAGGGGCTAGGATAGATGGTATGGTTAACACATGTGAACGCTTGTTAAACGTCGTCAGATAAAACAAGCCAAAGATGCTGGAAGGATTGAGCCAAAAGGCAATGTGGTTTGGAATGAGGGCTAAGTCCTCCCTCATCTTGGACATCAACACCACCGGCGAATAGAGCGAACCTAACCCATCTGGTTATTTAAACGGGCAGGTCCCTTATCTAAGAAGATAGGAGAAGAGTTCTCGCCTAGATAAGATCAAAGGAATGTAGTTCGATACAAGAATATTCCTCCTCATGCATTGTTTTATATTTTTGACTATTTTATGAACATTATAACCATTTTGACTGAGAGCGACTAATACAAAAAATCCTCCACCCATGCGACGAAAACGATATTTCAAGATTTGCCACAGTCGGGGGAGTTTCGGTTATTATGCGGGTACTGGTTTTTGGGTGACGCGGATTTGATTCTTTGCGATATACAAATGCATAAAGCGGTTTGGTACACGGACCAAGATAAAAAACAAAGGGACTCGCAAACAACGAGTCCCTTTGTCGTACACATTTCCATCGTTTGTTGCAAAAAATAATAGCATAAAATGCATCTCGATTTGAGTCCCATGTATGTTAAATCAGTCATTTTAAACGAGGGATAACAAAAAAACCGCCCGTTGGGAGACTGATGCAAAAGCATAACATATTCATTTTACTTTTTATTTTTGTGGGTTGCATTGTTTTAATAGCAGATATTATCTTTGACCAAGCCTCATCTACTTATCCAACCCCAAAACATCCGGCAGCTCCTCCTAATCAAACCATCTCACCAGATGTGAAAACTTATCTTGATATCACTTCAGACATCCCTAAGTCCATGAGTAATGAAGAAAAAGCAGCACTTATCCAAGCTATTGGGGCCGAACGTTCTGCTCGTCTTCAGGCAAAATCAACAGATAGAAATACAATCATCATCGCAATTGCAACCTGTCTAGCCGCTGGCATTGGTATTATCGGACAATTAAAAGATATATCTAATTATAGGAAAAATAGGAAAGATAGGACCGAGATGGAGCAACAAGAGTCAGAAACAATACATATCTAAGCAAAAAACTTAGAAAAAGCAAACGGATAAGTAAGAAGGCTTGGTTTCCCAATCGGGAGACCCAAGCCTTTTTTGCTTGTTAGCGATCTGTTTTGGTGGATGGATGCTTCACTGCTTCTCCTGCTCACTTTTCAAACGGTATACGTCCAGAATGAGGTTGTTGGTGACTCGTTCTTGCTTACGAAGATCGTTACCCAGGTCGATCACCGCAGACCGAGTGGATTTCACTTCGGACTCAACCGTATCCAACCGAGATTCGATGTTGTCTAATCGGGACTCCACCCCATCTAAACGAGATTCCACCTTGTCCAGCCTTGACTTGACACCCTTGATCTCTCCTTTGATTTCGTCCAAATCCTCTTTCAAACTTACTCGAACCGCTTCGGCTAATTGGGCTGCTAACTCTTTCACATCGATGTCTGCCATATCCGCTCACTTCCTCTCATATAATCTATTCTATCAGATAACAGGGTTTCTTTGTCACTCTTTTGGATAACGCCATCCACCCCGTCTACCGAGGTCAAGGAACCGGTATAACCCCTCGCTGTCCATGTCATCCAGTGATTCAATCGTATAGTTGGTGAACTTCTGGCTTGTTAGTGAGGGTCTATACCGATTGAGGACGATTCCCATTACTATACGAGCGTGCAAGAAAACGGAGCAGGTTACTTTAAAATTAATCAACAAAGCTCCAAACCATGAAATGGTACTTATATAATTATCCTGGGGATGTAGTTATCCCACTTATGCATAATGTTTTACGCACTTGCAGATGGTATGCCTCAAGCATATCATGAAGTGTATACTGATCCGTTCTTCTATAAAAATCGCCGAGCTATATCTTGGCGATTTTAGTCTTTAAGAGAATTTCTGTTGAGGTATATGAAAAAAATTAAGGAGGTTAGTTCCTCCTTATAATTAAAATGAATCATTTATTTAACTGTTTGTTATATTTTGCGTTAATAGTCGACTCGTCTTCAGCGATGTTAAATTGGCCTTTATTTTCTTTTATTCGATAAATATATTTTTTTATTTTCTTTAATTCTAATTTTGGAACCAGTTGTTCATCTTGTGTTAATGCTTCAGGATGAAAAATAAAACACCAAATAAAGATCAGTAGACCAAAGGAGGGGAATATTAATGCTATATGGAATAGCGGACTAATAATATAGCCTAATAACAATGTTAAGCTAATTAAAAAGAGACGGCCTGATACATATCGTTTTGAAGATAGATTAAAATAAAAGGCTAGTATGTAATACAATAAGGAATATAAACAAATTGTAATACCCAAATAAAGCCATTGTTTTTCTTCGTTCTCAGCAAAAATAATATCATTTATATAAAAGATGTAACACCAAAACAGAAATAATCCAAATCCGAGGATATTTATTATTACGATAAATAGACGCGCATTTAATTTCTTGTTCATAAATCAGTTTTCACTCCATAAAATCATTTGAATTAGCATTGATTTTAGATTTATCCTTAGTGAGATTGACTTGTCCTCTATTATTAATAATCTCATAAATTATTGTTTTCGTTATTTTTATTACATATCTTAAGTCTGGGTTTCTTATTGCCTCGTATAAAGAGAAATTGCGCAGATGCTCCGCTGTCGGGGAGGATCCGGATGGGGTGGGCCGGAGCGTAGCTGACCCTGGGGATATAACCTTCGATATAATGATGGTTTGGCATCATTTTGGGTTCGTTTCCCATTTCCACGGTGGTATTCAACAGTTTAAATCCGCTCCCCTTATGATCGATGTCCAGGTACATGACACCGCCGGCAATGAGATCAGGGGAGAGTGTGAGTTTAAAATCAGAAAGATAACCCAAACTTTCTATAAATGATTGATGTTGATTTGTTGCTTGCTTCTCTTTCCATCGTAGACAAAGCACGAGCAGAATACGCGGGGAGCCAGGATGAAATGGCTACGCCGAAACAAGAAAAACAGGCGGGATAAATCCTAGCCTGTTTTTATGTTCGATAATATCTCCTATTCCAATGTGGAAGAGGAATTCCTTTGCTGTTTGCTTCTTCTATAAACCGATAATAACCCCACTCATAATGGGTTTCTGCATAGTTCCTAAGCCCTGGCGTGATAAAGCAGGAAAAGTCATAATTGGGTGTAATGTCTTCAAGAGAATCAAAGAAACGACAATCCACTCTGTAATCGATCCACTGTCTGTAAACATCAACGAGAGTATAACGATTGTCTTTTGTTAGGTAAAGAGCAAAATGGATATTGTGGCCAGCCGGTTCAAATCCAGATAATGATTCAACAATCAGCTTTCCTTCAAAATGGATCTCCTCTGGAGGCCAAGCGTAACTCTTTTGGTTCTGATCCTCTCGAAACATTTGTTTTACAACTTTGATTGGTTTAAATTCTGCCACATCTATTCCTCCAGTTGATGTGTTCATGAACTCCTTATTTATAAGCCAAATGCCATGAATACTCAACCGTTTATCATAAAAAACTGAAACGGATCTCTTTTCACTTGCAGGGCACCGTCCGGCCGGCACGTTTGAATAGACGGAAACGGACTTCTCCCTTCTCTTCATCGTAGAACAAACAATCAAGCTCAACAGGTTGCTCACGGATGAAGAAATGAACCGCCTTGTCATATTCGTAAAACTCCTCTTCGGAACCCTCGAACACAACATCGATGATGTCTTCTGGAAAAAACGTTTCACACCAGGTCAGGTCAATCTCTCTCTCCTGCACATGGCAGCGGGCATCCCGTTGTGAAAATTCCGCAGTTGTCTGTGCATAATTTTGAAACGATGTAGATACAATGGATATACAAGGGGTTGTGGAGGTGATATAATGAAATCAAGGGAAAATCAAGGGGGAATTTGTATGACGACGCTGGTTCGTAAGTGGGGCAATAGCCTTGCTATTCGTATCCCTAGTCATATTGCAGAGATGTTTTCCATCGAACAAGGCTCTGAAATAGAAATGAGAGTAGAGAACCAAGAAATCAAGTTAGTTCCAAAGAAGAAGAAACCGACACTAGAGGAACTTCTGGCTAAGGTGACGCCAGAGAACCGCCATTGCGAAATTGATTTTGGAGTAGAAGGGAATGAACGTATTTAATGCACGTACCGGACCGCGGCGATCTTGTTTATGTCAGCTTTGATCCACAAGCAGGACATGAACAAGCAGGGAGACGGCCTGCCATTGTTCTATCGCCAAAAGCGTTTAACGCAGTCACCAAATTTGCTGTTGTATGTCCTATCACAAGCAGAGAGAAAGGCTATCCCTTTGAAGTGAAATTGCCCAATGACTTGCCGATCGAAGGGGTCATTTTAACAGACCAGGTTAAGAGTTTAGATTGGCAGGCTCGACGATTTGACATTAAGGGTAAGGCTCCTGAAGAAATCGTTGCGGACTGTTTAGATCTGATTCATACCTTTTTAGCATGAAACGAGCGATCAAATGTCGCTCATTTTTTTCTGTCAAAAAAAACGGCTGACTCTTAGGGGGCTAGGGCGTGTCTGATCAATATGTCAAACTTTTTTCCAAGTTCCGGCATAAATGTCCCTCCTCACTTGCATATATATAATATATTCACCTAAAGAAGCAGAGCTATAGGAACGAAAAATAAATCATTCAAAATTAAATGAACCTTTGTGGGAGTAAGGACAATTGGTTCTCTAAATCGAGAAAAGCTAGCAACTTAGAGGAACTTTCCAACGCATGATTATCCAGTATATGGTTGTGTTGCCCCTCCGTCGTCAGATAATGGAACGCTGTTTTTTAGATGTACGGTCATGAAGCGATTTGGAAAAATGAACAAAAAAGAACATGCTGTCACTTAGACTAGGCATGTTCTTCTTGCCCTCGTTTCATTGATCCGTATTGACCATATGGTGCGCGGCCATGACCAGCCGAGCCCAGAGCGCTTCACGCACCGGCCCTGTAATGCCCACCTCATCCAAGGCTTCGTGCATGCAGGCCAGCCATGCTTCCGCGCGGGCCGGGGTGATAGGGAAAGGCAGGTGGCGCGCTCGCAACATCGGATGGCCGTACCTGTCCGTGTAAAGAGCAGGACCGCCCAAAAACTGGGTGAGGAAGAGCGTCTGTTTCTCCATCACGGGTTCAATGTTTTCGGGGAAAATGGGTTTCAACAACGGGTGGGCCTGCACACGCGGATAAAAAGCTTCCACTAAGGCACGCACGGCATCGGCACCGCCAATCTCTTCATAGGGCGTTTTAGTATGTTCCATTATGTACCTCCTTCGCTTGTCTCAGCTGCGGGGTTTCATTTTCTTAAAGGCCCGTTCCACGGCACGAATGGTAAATTGAATGTCTTCGTCGCTGTGAGCGGTGGTGAGGAACCAGGCTTCGTATTTGGACGGGGCCAGATAGACGCCTTCTTCCAACATCAGTCGGAAAAATTGTCCAAACAACTCGCCATCGGCTCGTTGGGCGCCTTCGTAATCCGTCACTTGCTCATCGGTAAAGTAGACGGTAAAAGCGCCACCCACCCGGTTTATGCTAATGGTGATGCCGTGCTTCTTCGCTAGACGCTTGATTTCACCAGTTAATGTTTTGCCCATCTGTTCCAACCGTTCATACGTGCCCGGATGGGAAAGGGTTTGAATGCAAGCGATGCCGGCGGCGATGGAGAGGGGATTGCCGGCCATGGTGCCCGCTTGGTACATGGGGCCCATCGGTGAGACCTTTTCCATGATTTCGCGTTTGCCGCCATAGGCTCCAATGGGCAGACCACCACCAATGATCTTGCCGAGAGCGGTCAAGTCTGGCTCCACTCCATACATCGTTTGCACACCGCCGTAGCGGAAGCGGAACGCCGTGATCACTTCGTCGTAAATCACGAGTGCCCCCGCTTCATGAGCCAAGTTGTTTATGGCTTGCAGGAAGCCTGGGTTGGGTGGGACGATGCCAAAGTTGCCGACCAAGGGCTCCACCAAGACGGCTGCGATTTCGTCACCCCAATGGTGGAGCGCTTCTTGCAGGGCTTCGACTTGATTATATGGAACGGTGATCACTTCTTGCGCGATGCTGGCCGGAACCCCCGCGCTGTCCGGGGTGCCGAGTGTGGATGGTCCAGAGCCGGCGGCGACCAAGACCAAATCGGAGTGTCCATGGTAACAGCCGGCGAATTTCAGGATTTTGTTGCGACCGGTGTAAGCCCGCGCCAGGCGAATGGTTGTCATCACGGCTTCGGTGCCGCTGTTGACAAACCGAATCTGTTCCATGGTCGGAATCGCGTCGCGGAGCATTTTGGCAAACCGCACTTCTTTTTCGGTGGGCGTTCCATACAAAACCCCACCGGAAGCCGCTTCGATGATGGCGGCGGTGACGACAGGATGGGCATGACCCAAAATGATGGGCCCAAATGCGGCCAGATAATCGATATACCGATTGCCGTCTTCATCCCAGAAGGTTGAGCCTTGCGCTTTCTTCATAAAAATGGGTGTGCCGTTTCCCACGGCTCGGAAAGAGCGAGAAGGACTGTTCACACCACCTACGATCACATCGCACGCTTCGTTATATAATTGAGTGGATCGGTCTATTTTCAAAGCACTTCCTCCTTTATTCCATCTTTACCAATTGTATCGTTGTTTGCTTGCACTGCATAGGGTCTCAGACAACAGATCGTTATTGTCTCAACGTTTCAACCTGTGATATTCTCAGATTGGGAATATATACGGTTTTTACGGATTGTAAGAAAATAACTTCGTTGTTGGAATTGGGAAGGAAATGTTTGGAGGCGAAGAACGTTGTCGTTTTTTGGAGTGGGTGAAGTATATCGAAATGGTTATCGAGTAGAACATGTTGTGAGATTTTTTGACGGGGAACTCGCTGTCGCGCGCAAAGATGAAAAGCGATATTATTTGCAGTCTGCCTTGTTGCAGAAACAAGCCCCTTCACGGGCGATTCAGCAATATCGCACCTTGACTCATCCGCTTGTGCTGACTTTTGAGGAAGTGTATACAGAGGAGCGCTCCATCGTATTCATTCGACCTTATGAACCGATTCACCCGCTACGCGAAGTGATTTCGACGCGGGAGGTTGATGAGGATCAAGTAGTCGAGTGGGGACGTCAATTGCTGAAGTTGGAAGCGGAGTTGAAGTCGAAGCCCATGCCCATGTACTTGTTGCTGGACCCGCGCAATATTGGACTGAACGACCAAGGTGAATTGCGCGTGCTTTTTTGTGGATTGGAACAAATCACGGCACAACCGCGCACTTTGGATTGGGGATCGTTTCTATTCAGCTTGTTGTCCGGCCAGTATCTGGATGCGCCGTTGGAGAAGTTCCCATCTGATTTCCCTTGTTCCAAGCCGATGGCCCGGCTGATTCAACGCAGCTTGAAAAATGAGTCGGTCGAGTCGGTGCTTTCCCAGATGGATGCGTATGAGAAACGGAAACAGGGCAAAGGATTGCTTGGTTTCCTATTCAAATCGGAAAAGACGGATGTTGAGACGCAAACGCAAACGGACAAGGCGGTTGAGCCGAAAGTTTCCGATGACCCTGCCCCCGCGCGGCCGGAGGATGACCCTCCCTTCCCTTCTCCCGAAACTCCTGAGAAAACAACCCCGAATGAAGAGGCGCCCGAACAGCTTTATCAAAAGATAGAAGAAGAGCGCCTGGAGCGGTTGCGCCTGGAATTTGAACGGCGCCAAGAGGAATTGTTGAAGAAACAAAGAGAAGAGTTGGAGCGAAAACAGCAGGAGCTTTTGGAAAAGCAACGCCTGGAGTTTGAACAAAAAGAGCAAGAGCTTCTGGCCCGGCAAAGGGAAGAATTTAAACAACGCATCGAAGAACCGGATGAGCAGGAAAGCTGGGAACGCGAGCAGGAAGAAAAAGAGCGGCTGGAACAGGAGCAAAAAGAGCAGGAGCGGTTGGCGGAAGAAAAGCGCAAGCGTGAAGAAGAGGAACAGGCCCGCTTGGAAGCTGAGCGGCGCGCCTGGGCGGAACGTGAGCGCGAACGGATTGAGAAAGAGCAAGAGGAACGAGTGCAAGCGGAGCTGGAACGCCTCAAACAAGAGCGGCTCGAATGGGAGAAAAAGCGGCAAGAATTGGAACGCAAGGAAGAGGAAATGAGAGAGCGCCTGCAAAAAGAGTTTGAGGAGTTGGCGCAGAAGCTGTTGGCGAAACAAGAAGAAGAATTTGAGCGCCGCCAGGAAGAGATGCTGAAAGCGCAACGGGAACTCTTGGAGAGCAAGACCAAAGAGCGCCTCGAAAAACAACGGCAAGAGTTGGAACAAACTTCCAAACGTTATCTGATTACGCCGCAACACACTAAACCGCGCGCGAGCCTGTTCGACCTGCCACCCAATGACTATAAACCAAAGAGTGAACCGGAGCCGCCGGCAACAGCCGAGGAAGTGAAAGGAGAACAGGCAACACAAGAACAGCCCGCAAAAGAAGAAAAACAAGAGAGAGAGAAACAGACCGGGGAAGCCAAAGAGCGCTTACAACAAGAGAAGTTGGAGCATGAAAATCAAGAACATGACCAATTGGCAAAGCAATTTGAAGAATATATGAAACAGATGTTGGGCGACGAGTCTTAAGTGGCGCAGCGCCCGGTCTCTCCCTTTTAAAAATGTGAAGGAGTGACAGTGTATGATGCCAATCTTTAAATCATTGGCAAGTGTGGGAGTCGGCTCGGCCACGGTCGATACGCGTCTTGAAACGAAGCAATTCCATCCGGGTGATACCGTCAAAGGGGAGGTGTTGGTCAAAGGGGGGCAGGCGCCGCAAGAGATTACCACCATTTATCTTTATTTGGTTGCGGATGTCTCCAAAGGCGGCAAGAAGAGCCAAGTGGTCATTCAGAAATACCAATTGTCCCAACCTTTTATCATTCAAGCGGAAGAAACGAAGCTGATTCCGTTCCAGATCAAACTTCCGATGTCCGTGCCCATGTCGACAGGTAGCTTTCCTGTCTATTTTAAAACGGGTCTGGATATAAAAATGGCCATCGACCCAACGGATTTAGATAAAATCGAAGTGTTTCCTACCCCGCTCGTGCAGAAATTGCTGAAGCAAGTGGAAGACTCCGGCTTTATCCTGTATCGGATTCACAATGAGCATGACCCAACTGCCAAGCCACTTCCATTCTTTCAGATGTTCCAATTCAAACCGACGGGACGTTATCATGGCTATGTTGATGAATTGAATATTATCTTTTTTATGTCCGAAGTAAGCATTCATATGGATATCGAGATGATTCGCTCGGGACGGGTGCTCAACAGCTCATTTGCTTGGGAGTACCATGATCCCAACGGCACCTTGTTTATCAACAACCAGCAAGTGGTCGATGACCCGATGCTGAAGATTCAAGAGATGTTGAATCGCAAGCCAGGCAACACCATGATTTAGTGTGATCTTATAAGTGAAATCGTTCATAGAGAATAGAAAGAGGGAGCTTGAGAATATGACGATCTTCGGAAAAGCGCTAGCGAGTATCGGAGTGGGTTCAGCAAAAGTGGATACGCGTTTGGAAAAGGCCACCTATCGGCAGGGGGATATCATTCGCGGGGAAGTGTTCGTGCAGGGTGGACAAGCCCCGCAGGTGATCGATGATATCTACTTATACTTAATGATGCAGTACCAACACGACGGGTCTGAGAATGAATACGTCATTGACGAGTTTCGCCTGACCGACGCCTTTGAGATCGGTGTGCGCGAGACCCGCGTTTTGCCCTTCCAATTTCAATTGCCGTTTGATGCCCCTGTATCGACGGGTGGGTCCCCCATCTACGTCAAAACGGGCCTTGACATCAAGATGGCCGTCGATCCGAGCGATACAGACGGGATCGAAATCTTGCCCCATCCGTTGGTCGATACCATCCTGCATGCCGTGGAAGAGGTGGGCTTCCGTTTAAGCAGTGTGGACTTTGCCTTTGACAAGTTTTATTCCCGCCATCCGTTTGTCCAGGAGTATCGCCTTGCGCCCTTGGGCCGTTACCAAGAAGAGTTGGATGAAATCATCATGGTCTTCTATCCGCACATGAGTGAAGTGGATGTGATTTTGTCGTTGGATCGCAAGGCCGTTGACTTGATGAGCTCGATGGAAGAGGCGTTGAACTTGGATGAGCGCATCATTCGTTTCACCGTCTCGCAAAAGGAAGTGGAGCACACCACCACCCAGCTGCAGGCGAAAATCAAGCAACAAATCGAACAGCATATGTAAGGAAAAACCAACTCCTGGCTTTAGGGAGTTGGTTTTTGTGTGGTTATTTTGTTTTATACGGAGTGAACTTAAACGGCACTTGCCAATCGATCGGGGTGTAATAGTGGATGCCATCCATGATGAGAGTCAATTGTTTCGGCATTTTTTCAAGGCCGTGAATCACGACGATGTCTTGATAAACCCCTTTTTTCATGCCGCCGCCACCATAGGTATCGTATTGTTTGCCGGTTTCATCAAGCACGCGCCAGAGAAATGGACCATCATACCGGTCTGCCGTTTTCACTTGGACGCGCAGGGTGATATACCGCTGGATTGAGTGCTTTTCCGCTTCGTTGCCCGCATAGTCCACGGTGATGAGATTGCCTTTGTACTCCATGGTGGCGGGTTGTTTTTCCACCGTGGATGGATCAAAGGTGAGTTTGGCTTCCATGGGGATCATCCGCATCAATCCTTTGATGTGAAGGGTGTACCCTGGACGCAAAGGATGAGGATTGTACAGATCGGTATAGGTGGGACGATCAACCAGAGCGTGCGGGGTGGCCACCTCTTTTCTGCCCCCGATCAGGTTGGATTGGCGATTTTCACCATCTACGAAATTGTAAGCGATGGTTTGACCCCGATCGTTTTTGATTTCATAGGCCAGTTCATAATGGTAAAAACCGCTTAATTGCGCTTCTCTCCATTGTTTGTTAGTGAAAATATTCGCTTTTTGCAGGATTTCCTTTTTTCTCTGTGGTCCTGTCTGGAAACCATACTGGAACGACATGGAGGTAGGGGAATAAACCAAGCCATCCAGCGTGAGACGAACGTCCCCAAAAGAGCGGGTTTGGTTGATCCGTGCGTATTGGGTGGCCGCCAGGGCTTGTTTCAGGTTGAGTGGGGTGTCGATCGCCCATTCACCCTTGGCGTGAACAATCTCTTTGATCCCTTTGTCAAACTTCATTTCAATTAATTTGCGCACATTCATGTGCAGAGTGACTTTTTCGGGCAGATGGCCGACGGGAACCAGATCGATGGAATTAAACCCGTCGTGGGTATCTTCCCCTCCCATCCGGGTCAGTTTTTTGCCGTCTTCATCCGTCAAATAAAACGGGTTTTTGTTCTGATAAAAGTCGGAAGAGGATTGTACGTGATATGGAACCGGTTTGCCATGTTTGTCCAAAATCTGATAAGCCACTTTGACCCGGATGGGATCAGCGATCACTTCCTTTACCGCGATGGTGTATCCGGCGTCGGTGGTCTCTTCATCCACGGGAATGCTGAACCCCTGTTGGGCGGCGTGTTTGATGCCGCCGTCAATCATAATGACTTCTTTTTCTTTTTGCAAAAACAGACTGTTCAACAGCTCGGCGAAAGTGGGTGAGATGAGTATCCCCAGCCCGATGGACAAGGACAAGACGGCGGCCATTGTGCCGAAGAGAATGGTCACTTTTTGCCATCCGCGGAGGGATTTCTTGCCGGTCGCCGGGAGTTCGTCCGTTTTTGTCTCTTGCGCCGGCATCTCATCCAATTTGCCCATCACTTGCGCTGTGAATGCCTCCGGCAATGGGGGAATGTCTGACAAGTCTTTCATCACTTGTTCCTCAACCTGCAATAATGCCAAACTCTTTTGGCAGGATTGGCACTGAACCAGGTGTTGGGTGAGTTCTTCTTCTTGGTCACGGGGCAGAAAGCCGTCCCACCATTGTTCAAGAAGGGCTTGTTTTGAGCACTTCATACGGCGTTCCTCCTTTCCGGTTGTTCGTGTGTTCCAGTAGGGCGTGCAATTGTTTCCGCGCCCGATGCAGACGATTTTGGATGGTGGTTACGGGGACCTGCAGGATGTGGGCCATCTCTTTGTAGCTTAACTCTTCGATATAGCGCAGGATCATCACGATGCGATACGCTTCAGGGAGACAACGCAATGCGCGGTGAAACGCTTGTTGCTCCTCTTGGCTCACCACTTGCGCTTCCGGGCTTTCCTCCGCGGCAGTGGCCAATGTATCCGTTTCTTCCGTTGGTTGTGGCTTGCGCTTCTTCATTTCGGTGAGGCAGACGTTGACGGCGATCCGGTAGATCCAAGCCGCGAAGCTTTCTTCCGAACGATAGGTGTGCAAGTACCGATAGACGCGCAAGAAGACTTCCTGCGTCCAGTCCTGCGCATCGTGGGCATTGCGGCACATGCGGTAAATCTTGGCGTAAATGGGTTGTTTGTATTGATCGATAATCAAGGCAAACGCTTCTTTATCGCCTTGCAAAACCTGTCGCACCCATTGGGGTTCCGGTTGCAAATGGGTTCCTCCTCTCGATGTCGGCTTCATCTATGGTTCTATACTTTGGTTTATCGACTTTTCATTCACCGCAAAAGATTTTTTCTTTTGGTTTTTTGGAAACACAAAGACAAGATGGAGTTGAAGGTGATCATGTTTCACTATATATAACAGGAAACTGACGGAACGAAAAGAATCAAACACAAAACTTTAATAAAGTAAGTTGGTTATAAACTATTCGCAAGGAGCCCTTTTTTTGGTATGCTGTTTTTGTACAACAAGAGAAACCTTCATTAAATAGAAAAAAGTGGGGTATTCCATGTGGGCGGAATCCCTTTTTTCATTTAAAAGCCAAAAGGAAAGGCAAGCATGAATGTTTTTCCCAATGGCGCAAGATTGCGAGAGGAGTGGGAGAGATGCGTTCGATTGAAGCGCGCGGCCTGACGAAGGAATTTAAAGTTTACCAAAGCAGACCAGGGCTGAAGGGGGCGTTTCGCGATCTGTTGAACAGGCAGTACCGTACGATTCGCGCTGTGGATGCCATCGATTTGACGATTGAGCAAGGTGAGATGGTGGCCTACATCGGTGAAAACGGGGCTGGAAAATCGACGACGATCAAGATGTTGACCGGGATTTTGCAGCCGACGGCGGGTGAACTCAAAGTGAATGGCTATGACCCGCACCGTGAACGGGAGAAGTTTGTGAAGACGATCGGAGTGGTGTTCGGGCAACGGAGCCAATTGTGGTGGGATATTGCCGTGCAGGAGTCCTTTCGGCTGTTAAAGCAAGTGTATCAGGTTCCTGATGCGGAGTACCAACAACGGCTGAAGCGCATGATCGAAGTCTTGGATATCGGCGAGTTGTTGGATCAACCGGTGCGCAAGTTGAGCTTGGGGCAGCGGATGCGGTGTGAATTGGTCGCCGCCCTGATTCACCAGCCAAGTTTATTGTTCCTGGATGAACCGACCATTGGCTTGGATGTCCTGGTGAAGGAGAATATTCGCCAGTTTTTGCGTGAGATCAACCGTGAGTTCGGGACGACGATTTTGTTGACGACCCATGACATCTCGGATATTGAAGCGCTTTGTTCCCGTGTGGTTATGCTGGACAAAGGCAAGGTAATTTATGATGGTGGGTTGCAAGAGTTGCGCCGCAACTGGGCCAAAGGGAAAAAAGTGCATTTCGAGCTGGCGCACGATGTTTCCTTGAACGAGTTGGAAGCGAAGACGGTTGGCTTGCCGCTTCGCTGGGAGCAAAAAGGAAACCGGCAATTCGTCCTTCACCTGGAGCAAGGGGAACTGGCGGTATCCGATGTGTTGGCGCAAATCGTCCAACATGTGCAGATACAGGAAATGCAGATAGAAGAAGTGTCTACGGAAGAGATTGTGCGCAAGATCTATCAGGAGGGGATGACGCTTGCTTAAGATGTATCTCGAGGTCATCCGCATCCGCTTTTTGATGATGTTGGCTTACCGCGTGAATTATTACAGCGGGATCGTGATTTACAGCATCAATATTGGCGTCTATTATTTTCTGTGGATGTCGATCTACGGGAACAAGCCGTCCCTTCAGGGAATGACTGCGGTGCAGATGGCCACGTATATCGCGGTTTCCTGGATGGCCCGCGCTTTTTATTTCAATAACTTGGATCGGGAGATCGCGCAGGAAATCCGGGATGGCACGGTGGCGATCCAATTGATTCGCCCCTATCATTATCTCATCGTCAAGGCGTTCCAGGGGTTGGGAGAAGGGGTTTTCCGCCTGTTGTTGTTCAGCGTGCCGGGCATGGTGGTGGTTTCGCTTATTTTTCCCTTGGAACTTCCCGGATGGTCGTGGGATTGGATGAAATTTGCCCTCAGCTTGTTGCTCGGCTTTATCGTCAATGTGGAAGTAAACTTGTTGACGGGCGTGTTGGCCTTTTTTATCTTGAATAACCAAGGGATGATCTGGGCGAAACGCATGATTGTCGACTTGTTGTCCGGTTTGACGATCCCGATTTCCTTTTTTCCGGGATGGGCGCAGGCGGTTCTCAGCTATCTGCCATTCCAAGCGATTAGTTATCTGCCAAGCATGGTGCTCGTTAAAGGGCTCTCAGGGGATGCGTTTTGGCATGCGCTCTTGGTGCAAGTGGTTTGGTGTTTCCTTTTGGCGATTCCCGTGCAATTCATCTGGCTGAAAGCGCGCAAAACCTTGATTGTACAGGGGGGCTAACATGTTTCATCTCCAATTGCTAATAGAGTATTTCAAACAATATATGAAGACGAGAATGGCTTACCGCGGCGACTTTCTCGTGCAATTCATCAGCAATTTCTTTTACCAAGCGTTGAATTTGATTTTTATCCTCGTCGTGTTTCAACATACCCGGAGCTTAAGCGGCTGGGGGCAATATGAAGTGATCTTCATCTATGGGTACTTCTTGATTCCGTGGGCGATCTTCTCTTCCTTTCTAAATCTGTGGGATTTTAATGATCGTTATATTATCAAGGGGGAGTTGGATCGCGTCTTAACGCGCCCGGTGCATAGTCTGGTGCAAGTGATCATGGAGACGATGACCCCCGAATCGCTGATAGGCGTGTTGACGGGAGTCATCGTGATGGGGTTTGCCGGATGGCATCTCGATCTGACCTGGACTTGGTTCGATCTTGTGTTGCTCCTTCTCTTCACGGCGGGAAGCGTGCTCATCTATGCGGGGATTTATATTACGTTGACCAGCATCAGCCTTTATACCGATTCCAAATCGGATATCCAGCCGATCATCTATAATATCGGGAACTATGGCCGTTACCCGACCAATATTTACCACCGGGTGATTCAGTTCGCGTTGACCTGGGTGTTGCCGTTTGCGTTTGTCGGATTCTATCCGGCCAGTTATCTGTTGGATCATGGCGAGTGGAAGGTGTATGCTTTATTGACCCCGGTGGTTGGGTTGATTTACTTGGGAATAGGGGTCTTTTGCTGGAACCGCGGCATTAAGCACTACCGTGGAGCCGGTAATTAACGCATCAGCGCATAGCCTGTCCAGCAGGCCAAGAGACCGATTGCACCGCTAAGCGAGAGATAAAGCATGGCGGTCAATCGGTTTTTTGTCTGCCATAGTGTCAGCCATTCAACGGCAAAGGTGGAAAAGGTCGTATAGCCTCCAAGGAATCCGGTGGTGAGCGGATGGCTGTGGGCCAAAGCTGAGGAGATGGAACCGGCCTGGAAAGAGCCAAGCAAGATGCCCATCACGAAACTCCCGGTCACATTGACGGTGAATGTGGCCCATGGGAAGAGGCGCGGTGAACAACGGGCTTTGATCCATTCGCTGACCCAATATCGGAAGACGGCCCCCAAGCTGCCGCCAAGCCCGATGGTCAGAGCCGTCAGCACGCGCTTCGCCCCTTTCCGGCCAGGGCTCCCAACCAGGCGCACCCCAGGCCGCCAAGCATGGAGAGACTCCCATAACCGATCGCCCAAGGGAAGGGAAGGCTCAACCATTCCGCACTAAAGGTGGAAAAAGTGGTAAACGATCCGATGAGTCCTGTACCCAGTCCAAGCCGGACTTGGGGATGGAGGGACAACCCGCTTGCATGGGTCAAGAGCCCGAGGCCGAATGAACCGATGAGGTTCACCATCAAGGTGTCCCATGGGAAAAGATAGGCGGGGTACCAACAGGAAACGGCATATCGCAACAGGGTGCCGATGAAACCGCCAACAGCTACCGCGATGATGGATTGCATCTGATGTTCCTCCTTCTTGATCCATGCCATAATCATAGAGGAAAGGCAAGAGAAGAATCAATGCCCGGAAGAGGGATCCTGCCCATCTTCTTCATCTTCTATGACAATTTGGGAAGCGTCCTGTTGCTTGACCGCCTTTTCAATGATTTCTCCGACGCCCAATTCCTCGCCGGTTGCGGTCAACCCGATGTTTAACGTTCCGCTTAAGGTATCCACATGCAATTCATGGATTTTGTATTCAATTTTATCTATATGAATGGGTGTTAGCTGTTTCACCTGATGTTGAAGCGTTTCGTTCTCCGTCGCCAGCTCTTGCACCTTGTTTTCCAATTTGTTAATCCGTTCCCAAAGCAACCGCAGGATGTGGTCAGGATTATATCCGTACAAAAGAGGTCCCTCCTCTTGGCTCTTGATAAAGTATATGGGGGCTGTACAACGAATCATGCAACCTTTTGTGACAAGAAGGGAGCGGAGTGCATAGAATATGGGCAACTGCGGAGTGAAGCGAGGCGGATGTAAAGGAGGGGCTGTCTCTTGAAAAGCCAACTTGCCAATAAAGGGTGGAACCAACTGGCGCGCCAGTTCCTGGGAGATGACTTTTTCGAAGACATCCTGGCGGCGGCGGAGGAACATAAAGGGCCGGTGGCGGATGTGTACCACGGGAAGAACGAAGTCATTGTGGTAGTGGATCTGCCGGGAATGGAGAATATCCAGTCGCTGGAGATGAAAGTGGAGGATAACACCTTATGGCTGACCGGGCGTTTTCCGTCTCCTTATAACGGATATCGGTTGGCGCATGCCGAACGGAGCCAGGGGGAATTTCAAAAAATGATCCCCCTGGGCGCCCCTGTTTCGAAGAATTATACGAGTGCGCGCTACCGCCGGGGCGTCCTGGAAATTCGCTTCAACAAACTTGCCAGCAAAAAAGGGAGCACCAAGTTGCGCATAAAGGAGCAGGGACATAAAAAACGCGAGGAGGAGACTTAACTTGGGAACCATCAACAACATATTCAACGTAAAGGTCAACAGCGTTTCAAGTGCGTCTTCCGTGAACTTCGGCAGCACCATCAATATCGGCGCCGAGGCATTGACCAAATCTCTCGGGGGATCGGCGCCAATTGGTGATTTTCCGCGCAACATCGACGTGGAACGCAATGTTTATCTGGATCCTGATTTCTTTGATGGAAGTGCTAGGGGTGCTTAACATCTGCATCAAAGCGATTAAAATCAACAGCTTATCCGAAGCGTCTTCGCTCAATGTCGGCACGACATTCAATTTGGTCACGACTGGGCGCGATGTGGAGGAATCCGAGCGGTTGCCTGAACCACGTCCGGGTGAACCGCGTCGTCCGGAAGTACCACGTCCCGTTAGGCCCGAGCCTGGTCCCGTTAGGCCCGAGCCTGGGACCGTCGGTCCACCCGCCACACCGCAACCGGGGACCAGCCTATCAGACTCAAGTGAGGCTTCGCCACAGGCCCATTCCCCTTCCAAACCGACTTCTTCCGATCTCCCCCCACCATCGGCATAGACAGGGTATAATGAAGGGAATAAACAGAATAGAGCACGGAAGAGGGTGGGAGGGCAGGATGGACAAAAAGGTGTTGCTGATCGAAGACGAAGGGAATATCGCCCGTTTTCTCCAGTTGGAGCTGGAGTACGAAGGCTATCGGGTGACAGTTGCGACGACGGGGAGAGCGGCTCTTAAAGCATGGGAAGAAGGGCAATGGGACTTGATCATTTTGGATGTGATGTTGCCCGATTTGAGCGGGATGGAAATCTGCCGCCGCATCCGCGCTCAAAGCAAAGTGCCTATTGTGATGTTGACGGCGCGTGATACGGTTCCGGACCGGGTGGGCGGATTGGATGCGGGAGCGGATGATTATCTCACAAAGCCGTTCGCGATTGAGGAGCTCTTGGCGCGCATGAGGGCGATTGAACGGCGCCAAACGCAATGGGCGCAAGAGACGACGAAGCTTACGATTCCGCCGCTTACCGTTTGTTTGGAAGAACGGACAGCGACGGTCGCGGGGCATGAATTGAAGCTGACGACGCGCGAGTTTGATTTGCTCGCTTATTTGATGCAAAACAAAAATCATGTGTTAACCCGCGAAATGATCCTGAACAAAGTATGGGGGTATTCATACACGGGAGACACCAACGTGGTCGATGTTTATATCCGTTATTTGCGCGTGAAGTTGGAACAAGTGGGATGCCATGATTTTATCGAGACCGTCAGAGGGGTAGGCTATGTGGTTCGGGAACATTAAAATGCCCATTCGTTGGCGCTTGTCCCTGTTGTCAACAGTTGGATTGATTGGCATCCTCGTCTTGTTTCACATGTTCGTATATGTCGCGCTGAAAAATTGGTTGATTCATACAGAAGAAGCTGTGCTCCAAAGCAAGTTGGTATCCATCAAGCGAGTCCATGAACAAAAGGAATTGTCGGAACTGCCCCATTCCGTTTGGTTGCCATCGCTGATTGAGAAAGGACAAGCGGTGCGGATCTTGATTGGGGGCAAGACCCGCGGGTTGGTGAACAAAGGGATTTCATCGCATGTGTTTTTGCGTGAAGGACAAGCGGTTCCCAAGCGGGTTCTGACGCAAATGGGCAAGAAAAGCGTCCTCATCCTGACGATGCCCATCGAAAAGGGGACGGGGCGAATCGAATTGTACACGGACTTTTCTTCAACCACCAAATACGTGAAAATGGTTCTTGGCGTCCTGATCATCGCCTCCATCGCGTTATTGTTGTTTGTGATGATGGGCGGTTATCTGATGAGCACCATCGCCTTCCGTCCGGTGACACGGATTACCTATGCCGTTCAAAAGTTTGATCCGGCGCAACCGACGCATCGTTTGGAGATTCCGGCGACGGGGGACGAGATTGCGCTGTTGTCCCGCGTTTTCAATTCATTGCTGGATCGCATTTATGCCAGCATGCAGAAGCAAAACCAGTTTGTCAGCGATGTGTCCCATGAATTGCGCACTCCGATTGCGGTGGTGCGGGGCTACCTGGACTTGTTGCGGCGATGGGGGCTCAGCAAGCCGGAAGTCGCGGAAGAAGCGTTGGCGACGATGGATCAGGAATTGGGCCGAGTGGAGAAATTGACTGAGCGGTTGCTCCGGCTGGCTCGATTTGAATTGGATGAGCATGCGGGTGAATTGGAAACATTTGAGCTTACCACTGTCGTGTGGGAGCGGGTCAAACGGTGGCGGCACGTTCATCGCACCTTGACGCTCCAATACGATGAGCCCGGTCATGAGATCGCCTTTACCGGATTAAAGGCGGACATTGAGGAGCTTTTGGACATTTTGCTGGATAATGCCGGAAAATACACAGAAGCCGGAGGGTTGATCAAAGTCGCTTGCGCCCGAGACAAAGAGTGGATTGAAATCAGTGTGCGGGATACGGGGCAGGGGATTCCCCCCGAAGAATTGCCGCATGTGTTTGAACGGTTTTATCGGGCGAAGAAACAAATTGCGCAAACAGGGAGTGGGCTGGGTCTTTCGATCGCGCAGAAAATCGTGGAGAAAGCGCAAGGGAAGCTGGAAGTGAAAAGCAAACTGGGCTTGGGAACGAAAGTGATTGTACGTTTGCCCGCACAAGGGGGCAGGTGAGCGGTGATTTGGTAGAATCATCTAAATTTGGCTCTGTGTTTCTAATCTATTTTTAATCTTATTCTTATAATCATCTCACTCAACTCTTTTAATATGGAAATACATCATTATTAACAGAAATGAAAGGGTTGAGCGAGATGAAAATCTTTGCCGAAATCCTAATCGTGATGTTGGTTGTGCCGGTATGGGGGATTAAAGCGATCTGCTCGATCCAGAGTTTGCAGGGGTTATTGAAGTATTTTTTTTAAAGATAAAAGCTAACCCGTCTCCAAGTGAGACGGGTTTTTGCTTCGTCCATTTCAGCTTGATCGTGACCGCTCATGGATGGGAAGCGATGGCGGTGATGGAACCTTCCAAGGTGAACGAACCAAATCCATGGGGCAGAATGAGATGATCCCCTCGCTTGAGGGCATGGGTATCCGACCCGGTTTTCAACGATCCTTCGCCGTCGATGACACTGATCAGCAGAAAGGGATGGGATTGGATCAGCTCCAGTGATTCACGCACGTCCCATTTGTATACGGTGAAATATTCCGTTCGCACATAGGTGGTGACTGTGCCGCCAGCCTGTTCATCGACAAGGGGGGCAAACGGGGCGGGTTGATGCGGGATGGTGGTTACGTCAATCGCTTTGTCGATATGCAACTTCCGTTTGTTGCCTTGGTCATCGGTCCGGTCGTAATCATAGACGCGGTAAGTGGTATCTGAACTTTGTTGTGTTTCCAAGACCAATGTTCCCGCCCCCAAGGCGTGGATGGTACCGCTCGGAACGTAGAAGAAGTCGCCTGGCTTTACGGGCACGCGGGTCAACAATTGATCCCACTCTCCCCGTTCGATCAGCCCGACCAGTTCGGGTTTGGTTTGGGCCGTATGGCCAAAAATGATTTCCGCGCCCTCTTCGCAGTCGATCAGGTACCAGCATTCCGATTTGCCGCGTTCCCCGTTTTCGTTTGCATGGGCATAGCGGTCATCCGGATGGACCTGCACCGAGAGATCGGCTTCGGCATGCAAGATTTTCGTCAGCAATGGGAAGGTGTCCGCCGGATGATGGCCAAACAACTCGCGATGCCGTTCCCACAGTTCACCCAGGCTGAGATTCGCGTATGGCCCGTTAAGGACGGTGCTTTGACCGTGGGGATGGGCCGAGATGCCCCAACATTCGCCGGTGCGGTCGGACGGGATCTCGTAATTGAAACGGGTTTGCAGCAATGTGCCGCCCCATATGCGTTCCTTGAATACGGGCTTGAGGAAAATGGGGGTGGTTTCCATGTGAATCACTCCTTTTAAAAGGGGAGAGAGGAAACGAGTTCCTCCCGGTTATACATCGGCAAGCAGTTGCAGCACTTCCTCTTTATTTGTCGCCGCCAGCAACTGGGCGCGGAAGGTTTCGTCAATCAGTTTGACGGCCAGCAGTTGCAGAATTTTCAGATGTTCGTTGCCCGCTTGGCTTTCCGGCACGGCGATCATAAAGACGATCTTCACATCTTCTTCGTCTTGCCCGTCCCACTTGAGGCCGCTTGGTTTGATGCCCACGGCGACGCGTGGGGTGCGAACTGCATCGGACTTGCCATGGGGTATCGCGATTCCGAACCCGATGCCCGTATGTCCTTGGGCTTCGCGGGCTTCAATCGCTTGGGCAAAGGCGTTGCGATCCGCCAAGGCACCTGCTTGATGCAGCAGATCGATCATTTCGCTGATCACTTCTGCTTTACGCTCCCCGCCCAGTTGGAGTTGAATCAATTCTTCATCAATCAGTTGTACCAATTGCATAGGTTTTTCGCTCCTCTGATTATGGGTTGGAACAATGAAGGCGGATTGTGAGTCTTCGTTCCTTGGTCGCATCAAAGGGAAGGTTCTCCGTTTCCGAACTGCGGCGCGGGTCTGTTCTCGTGAGCTTGAGGGCACATTTGTTGTCGCTGTCGCTCGTTCTTAACGAAGCTTGATTAAATGCTCCCAGTAGCGAAGCTTTCAACCACAGGGTACAGACAAAACCGCCTTCCTTTTAATGTCTAATTGACACTATTGCTTGGAAACCGGCTTTTTCAGCAAATTGACTAAGAATGCGGTCACGATGACACCGATGATCACCGCAACGAAGAACATGGGGATATGGCCGACCGCGTTGAACAGGACGACAATCGGGCCACCATGCGGCACATTGTCCGTCACTCCGCTCAACATGGCGATGACGGAAGCTACCATCGAGCCGATCATGATGCTTGGAATCACGCGGAGCGGATCGCGGGAGGCAAACGGAATCGCCCCTTCCGTAATGCCGACTAGTCCCATGGCCAGTGCGGCTTTACCCGCTTCCAGTTCTTCCGGGAGGTATTTGTTTTTGTTGAACAAGGTGGCCAATCCCATTCCCAATGGAGGAACGCAGATGGCCGTTGCCAACGCACCCATGATAAACGTCTGTCCTTCGCCAATCATGGCCGCGCCGAAAAGGAAAGCCACTTTGTTAACCGGACCACCCATATCAAACGCGATCATCGCGCCCAAAATCAGCGCGAGCACGATTTTACTCGCCCCTTGCATGCTGTTGAGCCAAGCGGTTAATCCTTCCATGATTGCGGAAATCGGAGAACCGATCACATAGATGAAGATGAGCCCGACGATCAGCGAAGTGACCAACGGGATGATGAGAATGGGCATAATCGGTTGAATCGCTTTGGGCACAGGGAGGCGTTTGATCGCTTTGGCGAGATAACCGGCCAAGAAACCAGCGATGATGCCGCCGATAAACCCTGCCCCCGCTTCACTGCCGTAAAAGCTTCCGTTGGCGGCAATGTAACCGCCAATCATGCCGGGTGCGAGCCCTGGACGGTCAGCGATGCTCATTGCGATATATCCCGCCAAGACCGGCACCATAAAGGTGAAGCCCGTCTCCCCGATTTTAAGGATATGGTGCCAGAAGGTGCCTTCAGGAACGACGAACCCTTTGGCCGTCGGTGTGCCGCCGAGGCCGAGCGCCAAGGCGATCAACAGTCCCCCGATCACCACAAAAGGAATCATATAGGAGACGCCATTCATCAGATCGCGGTAGAGCGGCTTTTGCTTGGCCGTTTGTTTGGCGGAAGCCTGCCCGTCCGCTGTCGCTTCGGTTGGAACTGTGTTGGCTTTCCCTTGATAGACAGGAACTTCCCCTGCTCGGAAACGTTCCAGCAAGGCTTCCGTTTTGTGAATCGCATCGGCCACCCCGCATTCCAATACGGGTTTTCCCTGGAAACGCTCTTTGTCGACGTCTTTGTCGGCGGCGATGAGAATGCCGTCCGCCTCCCGGATTTCTTCCGGTGTCAGCGCATTTTCAATCCCGATGGAGCCTTGGGTTTCTACTTTGATTTCAATGTTTAATGCCGCCGCCGTTTTCTTTAATTTCTCGGCGGCGATATAAGTGTGGGCGATCCCTGCCGGACAGGCAGTCACTGCAAGAATATTCACCGTCAGTCCCTCCTCTGAGATAGGATTTGGTTGGTTGTCGATAAAGGCGGATTGTGACGATTTCTTCCTCCGTTCTTAACGAAGCTTGATTAACAGCTCCCAGTAACGAAGCTTTCACCCACAGAAACCGCCTTTCATTTTTATAAAAAATGGATAAATACCGATCGTCTTTTATACTAAAGTGGATAGCCATGTTTGCGGGTCGGGTGCGCGCATGAGCCGCTCGATGGTGGCAGGGCTTTCCACCAAGGCCACGATTTCGGCAAACAAGCGTTCAGCCCTCTCCTTTTCCGATAACTTGACGGCCGGCATGAACACGAGACGAACCGTCTCATCCCCCCAAACAATCGGTTGGTTCAGTCGGGCCACGCACACGGCGGAATGGTGAATGTGATCGATTGTCCCATGCGGGATCGCGATGCCGCCTCCGATATAGGTGCTGGATAACCGTTCCCGCGCGATGGCACTGGCCGGGTACGCTTTATCCACAACCCCCTGCTCCACCAGATGTTGCCCCATCGCTTGGATGAGTTCGTCGGGATGTTCCGCCGCAAGATCAAGCAGAACCAAGTGCGGCGCGATGAACGAATGCAACGTGGGAAAAGCCGTTTCCGCCAAGGGGGGCTCCTTGATCGCCCGTAGTCTGTCCGCCACTTTCCGTTGGTCCGCCTCCGGGAAGAAAGGCGACACGGTGATATGGGGAACGGCAAGTTCATTCAGGGGAATCGTACTGATCAACAAGTCGGGTTGATGTTGCGCCAGCGCGCGTTGCAACTGGGACATCGGCACTGAACCGAGTAACAGCAGGTCTGGAAAAGCCCGCCGGATTTTGGTTGCGAGCAATTGGGAAGTGCCCACTCCTGTGGTACAGACGATCAGGATCCGTACCTGTGCCCGATCCACCGGTTGGCATCGTTCCAATGCCGCTTGGATATGGAGTGTCAGATACCCGATTTCATCCTCGGACACTTGTCCGCCCACCACGGGTTCCAGTGTGATCGTGGCGGCGCAGACCATTTCAAACGTATAGCGGTAAGTCTGTTTGATTTCGTCCAGGATCGGATTGGTTAAGCGCAGTTGATGCCGCAGCCGATGAATGGCCGAGGGCAAATGGATCGCCAGCCCCAGAAACAGTTCCTTGTCTTGGGACAGGGGCAATTGCGCCATCTGGGCGACTCGCTCGATGAGTGACTCTGCCATGCGAATCGCTTCCGGGTCCAATTGGCTCAGCGTCGCATCCAAGGGAGCGTCTTGCGGTGGCGTATAATGCACTTTTGCTCCCAGAAGATGCAAGGTCATGTAAGCGATTTCCGTTTCCGGTATGGCGAGGGCCAGCTTTTTCCCAAACTTGCGGGCGACTTCTTCCACCAAGGGATATTCCGTTTTCTGCCGGAGTTGTTGCAATTCCGCGGCGGGCATGTGGACTTCGTGTCCTTGTTGAATCCGGATGAGGGCAAGAACCAGATGAGTGCATAAACGAAGGAAAGATTCATCCGTGAACTGAACATGAAGTCGCCGCTCCCAAGTGCGAACCGCATGCCGTACCAACGCATATTCATAAGGATGGGTCGAGTCAAGTTGCGTTGTCTGTCCGATGAGTTTCACGAGCAAGGCCCGCTTGTTCCGTTCCGAACCCCTGACGGTCAGCCCTTTGTGGGGTTGTTTGTCCAGTTGGAGGCCATAGGCGGCCAATTCTTGCTCCACTTCGCTCAAATCGTGACGAATCGTGGCTTTGCTTACATACAACTGTTCGGACAACTGTTGAATCGTGATCGGACGGGATTGCTTCAACAGCGCTTGCGTGATCCACCGTTTGCGCTTAGCCGGATCAAGGATGGATTCTGAAGTTGAAACGCTTTCAATTTGCCGGATATAAAAATGGAGCATGTCGCGCTCGCGTTCCGTCGCTTCCAGCTTCACGCCTATCCCGGGCTGGCGCAGCAAGATGGCGGAAGTCGTCTGTTTGAGCCAATTGTCCAGTTGTTTCAGGTCATTGCGTATCGTTTTTTCCGATACGCCCAACCGTTCAGCCAATTGCTGTGTCGTAGTAAACGACTCCAAGGAGAGCAATGTCGCCAATAGTTGTTTTTTACGTTGTTCCATCACCTTCACCGCCACAACAGACAACCACCCTATCGGGGTTCTGTCATTCATTATATAATTCTTATTCTACATTAAAGTATAGATTTGTTACCGGATCATTGCGGAAATGATTGATTTCCCTCATCTCCCTGGGGTTTCAAAGGGAAAAGGGAGAAGGGTTTTTGGTTTTCTGGCACGGATAATGGTAGAATGAGATCAATCACAATGGAATGGTGGAGGTGTCATCATGTTGCAAGTCGGCGATCAAGCGATCGATTTTACCTTGGACGCAACCAACGGGAAAAAAGTTTCTTTATCTGATTTCCGCGGCAAAAACGTCGTGCTTTTCTTTTATCCCAAAGACAATACCCCGGGCTGTACGATGGAGGCTTGCGGGTTCCGTGATAAACATGCTGAATTTGTGGAGCTGGACACGGTCGTATTGGGCATCAGCCGCGATTCGATCGCTTCGCATGAGAAGTTTATCAAAAAACATGACCTGCCCTTCTTGCTGTTGAGCGATCCCGATGGGGAAGTTTGCACGAAATATGATGTGTTGCAGGAGAAAAACATGTTTGGCAAAAAAGCGATCGGCATTGTGAGATCCACGTTTGTCATCGACCGTGACGGCAAGCTGGCCAAAGTTGATTACAAGGTGAAAGTGGCGGGCCACGTGGAAGAAGTGTTAGCCTTTGTCCGCGAACAACTACAGTAAGGTGGACCGAGAGAAGCGGTTTTCTTGGTGGCGCAAGAGAGGCTGGCGACCAGGAAAGCCGCTTCAGACTTCAGGGAAGGACTGAAAGGTGAGAGTGATGGAGCATTATACATATGATTTGCCCGATTACTACGATTGGACGTCGACGGGATTGGAACGGGATACGACGTATTATGTCGAGTTGGCGAAAGCGTGTGGCGGACCGGTATTGGAACTGGGCTGCGGGACGGGAAGAGTCAGCTTGGCGATTGCCCGCGCGGGAATTCCGGTCGTCGGTGTGGACAATTCGGCGGCCATGCTGGAGCGGGCCAAACAGAAAGCGGAGATGATCGGCCTGTCCAAGCAGGTGGAATGGATTGAAGAAGACATGTCCCGCTTGGAACTGAAGCGGCAATTCCCGCTCATTATCATTCCCTACCGTTCGTTTCTGCACCTTTTGACCGTAAGCGAGCAAGTGGAGACGCTCAAACGGGTGCGACGTTATCTGACCGATGAGGGCTTGTTTGCTTTTAATGTTTTTGTGCCAAGGCTGTGGGATTTGATCGAGAAGGACAGCAAAATGGCTTATTGCGGGGCGTTTCCTGTGCCGGGGACACAGGAATTGATTGAAGTGAACGATTATACAGAATATGATCATTTCCGCCAGACGGCCCACATCATTCGTTACATGGAGCGCTACGATAAGGATGGGCGCCAACTGGAGCGCATTCGCACCCAGTTTCAACTGCGCTATCTCTTTCCGACGGAGTGCAATCATCTGTTGACACTGTGCGGCTTTCGGGTGGTGAACCGCTACGGGACTTTTCACCGCAGCCCGTTTGACGAATTCAGCGAAGAATTGATTATCGAAGCGGTGAAGCGGCATGTGAGTAACGGTTGAATCGGTGTCAAAAGGCAAAAATGAATGAAAATCGTCCAGGATGGGGAGGGCTCCTATGGTACACATTGTATCCACAGCCAAGATGAGTGCGAAGCATAAACAAGCGTTAACAACAACTTATCCACAAGCCCGCTTCTCTTTTTTCGAAAACATTTCCCAAGCGGCTTCCACCTTGCCTGAAGCCGAAGTGTTAATCACCTATGGGGAAGACCTTGATCCTAGCATCATCGCTCAGTGTTCCCGTCTGCGCTGGATTCATGTGATTAGCGCCGGATTGGAGCTGCTGCCCATGGAGGCGATCGCCGGGCGGGGCATTCGGGTGACCAATGCCAAGGGCATCCATGCGACGCCGATGTCGGAATACGTGATGGCCGTGATGCTGCAAGTGACCCGCCGGACAGATCAACTGCGGACCCTGCAACGGGAGAAACGGTGGGATCGCAGCATCCGCGTCGGAGAACTGGCCGGACAGACCTTGCTCGTGATCGGCGCGGGAGCGATTGGACAAGCGATTGCTCAGAAAGCCCAAGCGTTTGCCATGACCACGGTCGGAGTCAATACCGATGGCCGGGAGACACCGCACTTTGACCGGATGGCAAACCTGCGTGAGATGCGCACCGTGTTGGGAGAAGCCGATTTTATCGTCGTGGCGGTTCCGCTAACAAAGGTCACGGTGAAGCTGATCGGCCGTGAAGAGCTGACAGCGATGAAACCGACCGCCACCTTGATCAATATCGCCCGCGGGGCCGTGGTGGACGAGGAAGCATTAATCCACGCGCTTCAAGAAAGAACCATCGCCCGGGCCGTGTTGGACGTCTTCGAGCAAGAGCCTTTGCCAACCGGGCATCCCTTCTGGGAGATGGACAATGTCATCCTTACCCCGCATCTTTCCGGCAGATCGCCGCACTATATGACCCGGGCCTTGGAGATTTTTCGTCATAATTTATATGTATTCTTAAAAGGGACCGGCTCGTATAAGAATGAGATTGATCTGCGGAAAGGCTATTGACCTCATGGTATAATAAAAGATGTTTTAGGATAGTGACAAATCCGGCAGAGGAAGATTTTTGCCTGTACCCTGTGGGCGAAAGCTTCGTTACTGGGAGCTACTTTCCGATAATGACCATGGAACGCGGACTCAAAAATCGACTCCGGGGCCACTTTGGTGCAAGCTCAGATGTTTTTAGAAGTCGTCCACAAGCGGAGCCCTGCCATGGCAGGAAGTTGATAATAGATGTTAACTAAGATGAGGGAGGAGGGAGAACCATGAAGCCAAAACCGAAACGAGTCCCCACCAGAAAGATTTTGGACATCTTGGCGGAGATGTATCCGGATGCGCACTGCGAGCTGGATTACCGCAATCCTTTTGAATTATTGATCGCCACCATCCTGTCCGCGCAATCGACGGATCGTCAAGTGAACAAAGTGACCGCGGGGCTCTTCGCCAAATTCCCCACCCCCGCCTCGTTCCTCACCTTGAGCGAAGAGGAACTGGCCGAGCATATCCGAGGCTTGGGCCTGTTTCGCAATAAAAGCAAAAACATCTTGAAAACATGCGAGATCTTGGTGGAGAAGTATGGTGGAGAAGTGCCGCAAGACCGGGCCCAACTGGAGGCGTTGCCCGGCGTCGGACGCAAAACGGCCAATGTCGTGTTAAGCAACGCTTTCGGCATCCCGGCCCTGGCGGTCGACACCCACGTCCAACGCGTCGCCAACCGCTTGGCCCTTGCCGACAGCGAGAATGTGCTCGAAACTGAACGCCAACTGATGAAACGCGTCCCCCGCGCCGAGTGGACCGACACCCATCACCGCATTATCTGGCATGGCCGCCGCATCTGCAGCGCGCGCAACCCCAAGTGCCACATGTGCGATCTGCATCCCCACTGCTGGTATGGGAAACAAGCGGAGCCGGTGAAGAAGGGGTAAATGAATAGCCGGAGATGGAAAAAAGGCTGGCAAGTGAAACCTTGTCAGCCTTTTTTGTTGAGCCCCGCTTCGCGGGGTTACAAAAATTGCTGAGCGCCATCCATAAACACTTTGACCGCAAAATAGAGGAATAACAGGGCAGAGCCGAGTGAAAACGTGCGAACGAGCTTTGGTCCAGCCACGCTCCCGCCCCAACTGGTCAGGATGGCCAAGAATAACGACCAGAGCTGTCCGGCCAGAAAAAAACCGGCAAAAAAGAGGAACAGGGCCATTTCAGTCTGATCCTTGTTGGTGGCCGCGATCACACTGCCACCGACGGCCGCAAACCACAAAATTGAGGAGGGGGAGGATAAGGCGAGGACCACTCCTTGCATGAAGGCGGAGCGGGAAGAAGGCGAAGCGACAGAAGGGGGCTCGTCCGAAACCGGATGTTTCGCTACAAAAGCCTCCCGGATCATGCGCACACACAAGACCAATAAGATCGTCGATCCACCCAGCCATACCAGCAACCGCACCCATTTGTATTGAAGGAGCGCGGCCATGCCGGCGGTGGAGAGGAGCGCATACACCAGATCCCCCACACCGGAACCGAACCCGATCCAGAGCGCCAACCACATTCCGTGTTGCATGCCAGTGCGCATGATGGCGATATTGACGGTTCCCAGATCCAAGCATAAGGAGAGAGACAAGGCGAAACCAGCAAAAAACATATTCATCGTTGTACCTCGCAATGATGTATTTGGTTGATGATTCAAATGGATAATTGAATTGTAACCATGCTGGATCGTTTATGTAAACGCTGAAGATCATCCTTCATCATCGCTTGCCAAGTCGCAGGGCAAACCATATGTTTTACGCGTTTG
Source organism: Laceyella putida (assembly GCF_042665195.1). NCBI lineage: Bacteria > Bacillati > Bacillota > Bacilli > Caryophanales > Thermoactinomycetaceae > Laceyella > Laceyella putida. The sequence continues at coordinate 6,483 of NZ_JBHTBW010000050.1, read as the reverse complement.
GGTTTCGGAGAGTCCTTGGGTTGGCTCTGTAAAAATAAAACCTAAGCAGTCGGCATAGACTATCAATGCCTTCGCTCAACACCGTCGTTGAGCTCAATGCCCGCGGTTTTTCAGCGGGGATTATCTATTATAAGAACAAAACAATGTTTTATCGAAGGATTAATAACTGAAAAATATCCCGTCATTTTAGGCTGTTTTATTTGATCTCAAACAAAAATAGCGTAACAATGTTTCGTTTTTGGTGGGTTGGGTATATCATAGGTGTAGCGGTTCATTATGATTTGGGAGGAATCAACATTGCACGGTAAATGGTTGAAGGTGTTGGTCCATGCGAGCACATGGTTTGCACCGGTTTTGTGTCCGATCATTGTTTATCTCATCGCCTCAGATCGTGATGTGAAACGGATTTCCTTACAAGCGTTGTTATTCCATGTGATCATTGGGGCGTTCATCTGGATTTCCAGCATCCTGTCATTTGTGATCATCGGCATCCCATTCTTGATCATTTTTGGCTTGATGGCGATTATTTGCCCGATCAAGGGGATTTTGCGGGCGCTCAACGAACAGGAATATCACTATCCCTTTACCCGTTGGGCTGTAAAATGAGATTGCTTTTGATCATGGGAAACCGTTGGCCTCTTGGAGACGTGAATCACACACGTGGCCGAGGTCATCTTCTCCAGGTGGCAGTGGATTTGGTCTTGCTTAAATATGAATGGTTCGCCCTTTTCGGAGGTCATCCGGGAAGGGCTTTGTTGTATGATGGAATTAAGGAAAAGTTAAGCTTTCTGCCCCTGTTTTTGTAAGAAAATAAAGGTGCAACGAAGTTGGGCGAAAAACGTGGGGAGGCGTTCGCATGACTCAGACTGATCTCGGTGCACATCCCATCATTTTTTTTGATGGCGAGTGCAATTTTTGCAATGGGCGGATTAACTGGATTTTAGAGAAGGACAAAGAGGGGATTTTTCGATTTGCCTCGTTGCAGTCGCCTTTTGCTGAAGAGGCCTTTCGGCAGTCGCCGTTGGGACCCGTTTCCCTTGATACGATGGTGTTGTATGAAGATGGTGCATGGTACAGCCGGTCGACGGCGGTGTTGCGTATTTGCAAACGCTTGCCAGGTAAGTGGAAATGGCTTTCCCTGTTCCTTTACATCCCACGGCCGATCTGGGATTTGGGGTATCGCTGGTTTGCGGCCAACCGCTATCGGTTTTTTGGCAAAGCGGAAAGCTGCATGATCCCGACTCCTGAAGTGCGGGCGCGGTTTTTAGAGTTTGCGGGGAGCCAAACGCAAGTCAGTCGAAGTGAACGTCAGTCCATTTAGAAAGAGAATGCCAGATTCTTCACGATTTCTTCATCATACCCCCTCTGTTGATCAAATATCTTTCTTCGCTGGAAAGACGGATGAAAAATGCTCTTCATCTTGTCATATACTTTTCGATAAAGATTCTTTTAAAACTGATAAAATGAATGTTGATATTGAAATGTTGGATTGAAGAGGTGGAGTGGGATGAAGAAAAAGATAATCTTTACGGGCGGGGGGACGGCAGGTCACGTAACAGTCAATTTGGCTTTGATTCCCAAGTTTGCCCAAGATGGCTGGGAGATTAAATATATCGGATCCGAAAATGGGATTGAAAAGCAACTGGTGGCGCGGTTGGATCATGTTCCCTATGCCGGTATCGCCACGGGGAAGCTGCGGCGCTACTTTGACTGGAATAACTTTAAAGACCCGTTTCGTGTGATTAAAGGGATTTTTCAAGCATATAGCCTGATCAAACGGGAAAAGCCAAACATCCTTTTTTCCAAAGGGGGATTCGTCTCCGTTCCGGTGGTGCTCGCGGCCTGGTTGAATCGGGTGCCCGTCATCATTCATGAATCGGATATTACTCCCGGGTTGGCCAATAAGATTGCGATGCCCTTTGCGACCCGGATTTGCACGACGTTTCCCGAGACGACAAAGGGGCTGGATAAGAAGAAGGCGGTGTATGTTGGCGCCATCATTCGCGATGAGCTGAAACGGGGAAATCGTGAACGGGGATTGGCTTTCTGTGGGTTTCAAGCGGATAAACCGGTTCTGTTGATCATGGGGGGAAGCTTGGGATCGCAGAAAATCAACCAAGTTGTGCGACAAAACCTGGATAGTTTAATGCGGTATTTCCAAATCGTGCATCTGTGCGGCAAAGGGCAAGTGGACGAAACCTTGGATCAACCCGGTTATAAGCAGTTTGAGTACATAAATGAAGAATTGGCCGATGTGATGGCCATGGCGGACATGGTGATTTCCCGTGCCGGGTCCAATTCCATTTTTGAATTTTTGTATTTGAAAAAGCCGATGTTGCTCATTCCTCTTTCCCGTGCCGCCAGTCGCGGTGACCAGATTTTGAATGCGGAGTCGTTCCGCAAGATGGGTTACTGTGAAGTGTTGCAGGAGGAGGAGATTTCAACGAAGACCTTCTTGCAAAAAGTGGCCGATGTCTTTAATAACCGTGACCGCTATATTGCGGAGATGTCAAAAAGCAATTCCGACGAGACGATGAATCAAGTGATTGAAATGATTAAGCAACTAGCCAAATAGACCAACCAATTAAGAAGCAGCCCGGTCCATTTTCCGAGCTGCTTCGTTTTTATGGGTTTTCGTCCCGCGACTGCACTTGTTCTTGCGGTTCTTCCACCGCAGGGGCTTTGGGGGCGGTTCCAACTTTTACTCCCACATAAAGTGAAACGATGCCCGCCAAGAAATGGATGGTGTTCACTACCGGGGTGGATTCCACCAAGCCAAACAGATCATCTGTGAATAACCCCAGGATCGCGGCCAGCAAATAGATTCCACCAAAGCCTCGGGCCGTCCAGCGGCTGGCTCGCTCATGATGGCTTACAGCGAGGAAAGCGCCTCCGCTGATCAGATGAATCAAGTTATGTGGGAGAGTCAGATGGAGCCAATCATGCAAGGCAACCGTTTCAGGGACAAAAAAACCTCCTGCTCCTATGGCGACCAGCACTCCGCCGATCGCCTGCATCCAACATTTCATTTAGCATACTCCTCCTTTTTCGTAACATGGTACATGTATATGTCCCAAAAGTAGACAAGATCACTAGGTAAGGGGGAGAAAAATTTCCATTGTGGGCAGGGGATGGGGGAAGGAGATTATGTTGATTATAAAGAAGAGATTCTAAGCAGAGGCAACGGAGAGGCATCGCTTGGATTGACAAATTGGTTCGGCTCACCGTAGACTATTTATATATATTATTAATTGATAATCGTTATCTGAAACGGCGGCATTAGTGAGGTGTATACAATGATCAACAACCGCCTGTCACAAGCTGTGGAGATGTTGAAGGGGATTGGCGTTCGGATGACACCGCAACGTCATGCCATTTTAAATTATCTTTATTCGTCGATGGGTCATCCCACAGCGGACGAGATTTACAAAGCCCTTGAAGGCGATTTTCCCAATATGAGCGTAGCGACGGTATATAATAATTTACGTGTATTCAAAGAGGCGGGTCTTGTACGGGAATTAACCTATGGTGACGCCTCCAGCCGTTTTGATGCCAATATGATGGACCATTATCATGTGATCTGTCGGGACTGCGGGAAAATCACCGACTTTGATCATCCGCCATTATTCTTGGTGGAACAAAAAGCAGCTCAATCAACTGGATATCAAGTGGAATCGCATCGCATGGAATTTTACGGGATATGTCCGGATTGTCAATCCCGTCAGACACAATAAAGGGAACCCTGCTATCTGCGAGCAGGGTTTTTTATTTGGTCAGATTCAGCGGTTGGGTGGTGTCCGTTTCCTGCTCCGTATGGGCGAGTTTGCGTCCCTGTAACTGAAGTTGGCCGTCGCGGGTATAAGTGGCGAGATCGCCAGTATGGATCCAGCCATAGCGAATTCTTTTTTCGGTTAAGCTCTCATTGTTGTAATAGCCGACGGCCGTGCTGGGGGATTTGACCAGCAGTTCGCCATCCGGGAGCAACCGCGCTTCCACTTGGGGAAGCAATTGGAAAGTGGTGGGATCGGTATGATAACTGTATTGGCGAGCGATGGTGTAACCGGCTTCCGTTGTGCCGTAAAGGGACACTAGGGGCAATCCCATATGGCCGAAAAAGGTATGGAGTGATTGGTCGACAGGGTCTCCACTGCTCAAGATCAAGCGTAGTCGACCGCCTAATCGTCGATGGAGCGTTGAAAAAGAGAGAAGATGGGCCCAAGCGTAACCGAAACGCCAGCGAACGGGTATGGGCGTATTTTGTCCTTTGAGTCGATAGCGATGGTACTTGGTTGCCAGATGAACCGCGTGGTTATAAGCCAACTTGCGCCAAGGAGCTCGTCTGACATGTTGCAACAACTGTTGTTGGATGTGCTGAATGATGGATGGCGCAGTGATGAGAAGCGTGGGTTTGTGCATATGCACTTGCTGCATGGGCGGGTCCGTTCCCTCCGCAATCGTGATGGAGGCGCCTGAGCCAAGCGGCAACAAAAATCCGGTTAACCGGGCATAGAGATGGGATACGGGAGCGATGGTCAGGATGTCGTCTTCCTGATGATAGGGATGAAGATAGGAAATGCCATCCAAACTGTGCAGAAGTTGCGCATGGGACAGCATGACCGCTTTGTGTTCCCCTGTCGTTCCGCGCGTAAATTGAATCGTGGCCAAATCAGACGGCTGGACGGCGGGATAAGCCCAATCCAACTCCTCTAAGGCAATGGTTTGTCCAAGTTGAATAACCGTATCAAATTGCAAGGCTTTGTACGAAGAGGAAGGAAGCCCTCCCAATTGAATCACATGCCGAACGTGGCTTGGGGGTTGCGACATGTGCGAATGGGGAGATGGGCCGATGATCACAATCTCCGCTTCTGCATGCCTTATCCACTGACTCCATTTTTGTTCGGTCGCTTCCGGAGAGAGAGGTACCGTAACGCCGCCCAGACTCATGATGGCAAAGTCGCAAATGATCCAGTGAGGGTGGTTTTCGGCAATGATGGCTACTTTGGTGCCTTGTCTGACGCCAAGCCGTTCCAAACCAAATGCAATATCACGGATCATGTTCCATACCCTTTGATAGGTGAACGCTTGTTCCTTATAGCGAATCGCTACTTTCTCAGGGTGTCTTTTTACTGTAAGGGCCAACATTTCTACTAAATTGTGTGGTTTCAACTTGGAGCGCCCTCCTTTCAGTTCTGTAAATATTTACCTATATTATAGTCGTTTGACGGATAAAACAGAAGAGTGCGAATCGGTCGATTGCTTATTGGGGATGCGGGCAAAAGGAAGAAGCCTTCCTCACTCGGAAGACTTCGCATCTGTGTTTGGTGGCGCAGGTGCATCTTTGGGATCAATGGATAACACGGCTTTGCAATGCATGCATTGATCACGTTTCCCCAATACTTTGGTGTAGCGGCCACAAACGGGGCAGGTCACCTGGGGCGCTTGGGTCGATAAGATGCCGATCCAAAAGTAGATTCCCACGCTCGTTAATACGAACAAGATGCCTAAGATGAAGAATAAGGCCATCAAACTTTTAAACAAAAAGCCGATATACATGACCCCGATCCCGACAAAGATCAGGAGCAGAGCAAATGTACGGATTTTATTTAATTTTCCTGACAGGAGCATAATAGGTCTCCTCCGTGAAGCCATAGTTTGTTCAATCAAAATGATTTTATCATGATTTGATTTTTGACCGCAATGAACGGGCCAATAAAAAAAAGCCGCTTGAGGCCTGATTCCGGTCCCTTGTTTCCTTATCTCCGGTGTCGGGGCATACGGGTGCGCGTCCGATATTTATGGGGATTGGGAGAAGTGGCCGCCTTGGGAACATGTGGGCTGTATACGGTACCCGCAAAAGAGAGCGGCAATTTCAAATCAACTTGTTCAATGGCATCAGAATGGATGGTTGCCGTTACGGTATAGGTGACCTGCGCATGATTCTCTGAGATTTGATCGATAAAGTAGAGGAATGCGGATGAGGTTGAGGCAATGGATCCGCAGCCCAGCGTTTCGCGTAACCGATACAGCTCTTTGTTGACTTGCGATGTCCGGCTTGTTCTGTAAATTCTTGTCTCCAGCTCAAACGGATGGGGCACCTCGTTATATAGGAGAAATTCCCCTTTTAATTCAACCGTTTCTCCGCGTTTTAATTCAGCAAATTCAATGCGGGCCACTTCCACTTCGGCATCTGAAGTAACGGTGCGCAGTACGACATCCCCGCTTTTGGTGTTTTGCATCACCGCTTGAAAGTCACGTACCTGTATGGGCATGTTCGCACCTCCTGTGTTTTTATCATGATATTCAAGAAAGGTCTTATCGTTTAAAGGCGGAAACCTATTCTGATCAAAATGGGTGTTTTGGCATTTTGGATGGAATGATAAATTTTTTATAAAAAAGTGTTGACTGGGAAATGATAAGGTGTTAAGATCATATTTGTCGCCGCAATCGAGCGGTGAGCTGAATAAAATGAAGTGTTCCTTGAAA
>NZ_JBHTBW010000049.1:0-5402 GCF_042665195.1 Laceyella putida | reverse complement strand
ATCCCTTTTATATACAAAAACCCTGCGATCAACAAAGTTGATTCGCAGGGTTTGTCAACATTCTCACAGCGGTTATGCCGCTGTTTTTTTATTTTGTCCACACAAAATAGCCAGCCACTGGCCAGCTATTGGGTATAAATCAAATCGACTTCGGATATACTAATGGGTTGCTCTCAGGACGTCGTTAAACGGCACTCAGCGCCCGTATACGGGACGAAATCATAAGGGGGGATACATTTATATATCCCCCGGCCATTTTCGGCTTTACAGGCGAAAATTTTACGCCTTTTTCTGCCTCATTCCCTCGACCAACAAATTAACCGTTTGAGATTCGTTGTTCAGTTTCGTTTAAAGCTTGTCCAGGCGTTGATTTACTTCAGCAAACCCCTTATTCATTGTCATTTCTAGCTTATCCACTCTGGATTCTAATTGATCAACCTTCGTTTCTAAGCCGTCTACCTTTGTTTCAAGTTTGTCGACCTTACTATTGACGGTATCAACTTTTCCCTCTATCTGATCCAACCGATCCATCAGCCGGTTGAAAAGCTTCAATACCTCTTCGCTCATTTTGTAAGCCTCCGTTTAATTCGCTAGTGAATATATTCTATCAGACAGGCTATGATCCTTGTCATCCTCCATCAATTTCCACTTCGCCAGCTACCACTGTTTTTTCTTCGCTATCTCCTTATGTACCCTCTCAACACATGATTCTAGCCGATTGACTATTCGCTTCCCTTTAAAGCGCACCACAGTCCACCCATTTTGGCGCAGAAAGCGGTCCTTTCGCCGGTCTTTTTCCTTTTGATCTGGGGAACTGTGCCACTCCTCTCCGTCACATTCGATCGCGATCATGTATTTCGGGATAGCAATGTCAATGCGGTAGCGCCCACACGGCTCCTGGGTGCGCATTCTAAATCCTTCAACCCAAAGGCGGTTATATAGTCTTCTTTCGATAGGACTCTCACACTTCAACAACTGAACATCTACCCAAGGGAAGCGCCCCATGCGGATCTGTTCCAGGGCCAAGCCGATCACGCGAAATGGCAATGAGACACGATGAAACCAAAGCTTCCAACGTTGTTTCAGCTTCCTGAGCCACTTTGGCCGTTTTCTTCGCTTTCGGATGGTTGATCACTCCCTCGATCTGCGTAGGCGGCGTCCTTTAGGCTTTTGTATAGCTTGTTTTATATTTTCTATTAGTATATCTTCGAGCTGGCGCCGCTCTGAGATTATAAACTCAATCATACTCAAGTGCTCTGTTGTAATGGCTCCAAACCGTGCGCTATCCAGATAATAAGTTAATCTTTCTGTTCTTCTACTCATAAACTCTTTGAGTTCTCTTTCATAGATTGATACTAATTCGTCGCCTGAAGTACCTTTTCTCCTTGAATTGCATGATCTACATAATGGCCGTAAATTTTCCTCTTTGTGACTTCCTCCTAAATAACGCGGAACAATTTGTCTACTTGCATATAATCATCGTCGAAACATCGTTCTATATCCAAGTGGAGAGAAATACCACAAATCACACAAATGCCACCATATCGTTCATAAATGCGCTTCTTCTTAGCTGTGCTTATCTGGGTGCTCATGATGTCTTTTCCTTTCTGTCAATCCCCAAAGGATAATGAAAATGGCTCAATGGAGATGTCTTAAACGTGTCCTCCAATGATCCATAACTCTACTGCGCTAGTATTGGGCCAAGTCCGCTTGGACAGCTTTAATCCAGATCGACCAGTGCCGCGATGTCGAGGGATTTGTCAATCTCGGCTTGGCAGAGGGCGATGAGTTCATCCAGTTTCTTGTCGGCTTCTTCTACTTGTTTAGGGGTTAACTCTTCTTCATGATCCGCTTTAACAAAGATCAAGATGTTGGTTACATGTTCCCGAAGATTCTTCGATAAATAGTATTTATTTTCTTGAAACAGTCGGTCTAGATCAGATACCGACATGTTCCAGCCTTCTGTACGATATTCATCAGGAAACAGGGCCCCGATCTTCTTAACGGCTTGTTCCACTTCGGGATAGATTGTCATTCGTTTTTCAATCACCCGTTCTTTTAGATTGGCACGAGACTGCTCGATCATAGCCAATTGGGTTTGGCGGTTGAAATAAAAGGTCACAATAAGGGTAAGTCCTAATGTGAAGGTGGAGCCGATTGTTGCGATAATGGCTGCATCAACATCGGGAGCGAATTTGTGATGAGGGTAAATCGAATCAAGCCAACGAAATAAGATAGGTATGTTTATACAAATGAATATGATTCCAGACAAGCCCATGAGAATCCTAAAGAATCTAAGTAAATCCTTAAAACTCGCTTTTACATCTACCAATTTAATCCAGCGAGAGGGCAAAATATTTGTTTCCTGAAAAGGATTCTCGTGTTTTATCTTTATGTAAAAAAACAATTCCAAAACAATATAACAAAATAACGTAATCAGAAAACTTACCTCAAAAGACATAAAGCTAAAGCTAGGGCGTGTCTGATAAATATATCTTCACTTGTCCTTCGGCGCTCATCGGAAAAGGTTTTTCCGCCTTCTCCCAATGGTCAACTTGATTTGCCAGACACGCCCTAGTACTAAATGTTCTTGCTAACCATACTGGCAATAAGACATACAGGAATACAGTCGTAATGATAACGGAAAAAATCATTAGCTTTATATCTTTCGACTGATTGTCTTCTTTCATCCAAATTCCCCTTTCTCCTATCATCTCTATCACATCGTTTAACAGGGCTAGAAGGCGCTCAGAGCCACGGAAAATAGCAAGGGGTAGTCTTATGTATCCACTACCCCATAATCCGATTAAAATCGACGTTTTTTATCTCCCAACCCGCCAATTCCGTCCTTTAACATGAAACGGCATCACGTGATGGCCAATTCGCTCCATGATCCGTGCCGCTTTAAGTTCATCGTAATCGCCCTTAGCATTAGCAAAGTGTTCATGCAATTGGTTTAAATCTTTGTTTGATGTATAGACAGTTGGCAAACGTTCGGCCATTCTGTATTGCAAAATCGAACTGAAGATATCATCTCTCACCCAAGACGTCATAGTTTCTGAACCAATATCGTCAAGAATTAAAACGCTACACTTTTTGTATACGTCTAATTTTTCATTTACCGATCCATCCCTTATGCCGCCTTTTAACTCATTAATTAACTCTGGAACATGGACCATTAATGAGTCTATATCAAACTCGGTTAATTTGTTACAGATAGCGCCAGCAATGCGAGACTTCCCTACTCCAAAGTCACCCCAAAGGTACAGTCCCTTGGTCTCATGAATATTTACTCCAACCGAAGTACAAAAATCAATCGCTTCACAAATCACATTGTATCTGTCATTGTTTGGGTCAATCGAATCAAAGGTAGCTTCAATGATTTCACGTGGTATATAGAAACTTTTGATAAGCCGCTTACGCCTCTCTTCTCTCCATTGAGCCTCCAACTTACCACATGGCCGGACCTTCCGTTCTATTCCTGTTTCGGTTCGCACCAAAATTGATTCATAACCTTTTTGTTGATTAGGACAGTTATCTAAACCAGGGCAGCGCAAGCAGGCTTCTTGGTCCCTTATATATTGTCGGAGATGGGAGAGTGATTTTTTATATTCTTCAAATGGCACATCAGGGTGATGTCCAGAGAATTCCATGATCAACGGGTGATCCATGGTCTCATTTAATAACTGATTTAAATCAATGCGCACTTTTAATATCCCTCATCCTGATCCCCTCCCATTTATAGGTTGTAGTAGCCGGCGGCAGCTGGAGTAAATTCCTTTGGTGCTTCTACTTCATTGTCTTCATCCACTTGAACTGATACACCTAGTTTCCATCCTTTTCGGATCTCATGGACAAGAGCTCCAACTAGATCATCAATCGGCTTCTTTTTCTTCTTAAAATATGTACGCACATTCAGCATGCATTCTTCAAGATCTTTCCCTTTCTGATTAGCCAATTGAATAAGCATATTCCAATCATCTTCGTCAATCTCTTCTACTCGATTACCAAAAAATGCCGTGGCGGTAGCTTTATATATATTCAATTCTTTCACCACCACCCCCACCACAAAAGAAGATGGGTCATCCTTATGTAATGGTTCTACCTTAGATAATGGATCATCCTTAGCATATGGTTCTTCCTTATGTCCGAAATTACCGTCACCGGTTTTTCCGGTACCGGTTTTACCAGTACTGGTTTTTTCGGACTGGTTAGCCTGTCCGATTTTTTCGGACTGGTTGATTTTATTGGATTCTTCCCTGTCCGATTTTTTGGGACTGGGTTCCTGACTTTCCCTGTCCGGATTTTTCGGACTGGTGTTTTCTTGTGATTTCTTCCATTGTGATGGGTCTGGGGCAAACCGTATTTTATAAACGGTGCTATCGAATCTTCCTTTTTCGTCATGGCGGCCCATGTCACGTTCAATGAACCCGTCTTTCTCCAATGATTCTAAGGCTTTAGTTACCGTGTCTTTGTTAATACCAAGCATTGATGCGATCCGTCGTTGTGTTGGCCAGCCCTCTCCCTGGTTATTTGCATGGATAGCGATGGTCAAGAATACATGAAGCTTGTTTCCCTTGAGCCGCTTGATTGCACCGCTTTCCCAAAGATCTTTATATAGGCGGATATTGAATTTTTCTTTCTTAACAACAGCTTCGCCGTCTTCGGTCCATTCAGTATATGTGCCGGTACCAAATATTCCCCCGATGATTGCTTTCATTTGCTTTTCATTCATTTCCATAAAAAATCCCCTCCCAGGATCGCGGCCATGCCACGCCAGGAGAGGATACACTGCACCCGTTCTTTTTTCGCTCAATTAACTGCACAATTCGCGCAATTCCCCATTGTTTTGATAAAAAAACATAGTTGCCAAAAGGCAGATTGGCGGTTAAAATGGGGTTGAATAGTTTAATAAACCTTGAGCGGTAAAGTGGGTGCGGCAATCTCTTGGCGGGGAGGGCCGCATTTCGCTTTTTCTGCGTCTAATTCTACCACCGTTTGCCAGAAACAACAATAGACAATAGATTTTGAGACGCTCCCGGATTGCCAGGAGCGTCTTTTTTGTAAAACTATCAACTGGCGACTAACAAACATTAATTTTATAAAATAGAGATGATTCAAATAACAACACATAGGAGGCATTTCTATGCTGAAGAAATCGATGTTGTGGTCGATTGCTTTTTTGTTGGTTCTGTCATTGTCTGGTGTTTTTCTATATGACAAGCCTACGGCTTGGGCGCTTCCGCCCGGAACACCGTCCAAGTCCACTGCCCAAGCCGAGCTAAACTCGCTGACCGTGCAGCCCGAGGGCTCCATGACCGGCTACTCGCGCGACAAGTTCCCGCACTGGATTGACCAAGGAGGTGGCTGCGACACCCGTCAGGTGGTGCTCAAGCGTGACG
>NZ_JBHTBW010000048.1:0-1425 GCF_042665195.1 Laceyella putida | reverse complement strand
TAACTGCTGTGGCTCAAAACATAAAAAAGTTGGCTATGCTGCTTTCGAGAGCAGGTAAGGGAGGTTTTAAGTTTATATGGGTTGATATTCATCCATTAATTGTTTATATCCCTTTTATATACAAAAACCCTGCGATCAACAAAGTTGATTCGCAGGGTTTGTCAACATTCTCAGAGTGGCAATATTAATGCCACTCTTTTCATCCTTTTCATACTTTATTCGTAAATTTTAGCAGCCATCAAAGCGTTTGCGAAAAAATTCCAATCAATATCTTTTGGCACAGGAAGATTTTTGTATTCGTAATAACCTTCCATGTCCTCGATCCATGATCTCAGAGCATCCAAATAATGGTCTACATTTCGGTTTTCCCAGCCATCCATTCCCTTATGATAATCTTTAATTAGAAGACCTACAAACTCTAAAAAGTCTTCTTTTGTACTAACCTTTTCAACGACGTCGGCTAGTTCCAATTTTGTTAGCCTCCTAATATACTTCCCTAGATTTTCCGTCTCCTAATTTCAATCTAATAGATTTTCCTTTACGACTTCCTGTTGACATTTTCCACATTTGGCTTTTTACTAATTCTTTCGATGCCCACTCAACAGGAACATCATCAAGGTTTGCTAATCTATAAGCGATAAGTCTTCTATGATCTAATGTCCATATTTTCCCGTCAGAGTCTTTCCATACTCTTATAGCAGGTAAATCCTCTGGTTTTAGTGTACCATCCTTTAATGCTTCTGCATTACCTAAAACAGTATGGCTACCTGTTGAGTTTTTTGCACTACTCTGCATAAAATGAATTTCTTTAGGATTTAATCTACCTGGTCCACATTCATTCGTATTATGCGTAAAGATCTGCAAATCACTCACATAATACGTGTGGAAATCCTCAACGGTGAAGTTGTAGACAACCGCGTTCTTCTTGACCCGCTGGATCTGGTCGATTGAAATATACGTTCTCGCCGCAGTTTGGAAGAAGTCGCCCGGTTTCAGATTCTTCGCCACAACCCAGCCTTTATTCTTCACCCAGAATGGATGCTCGGAGGTGGTTTGCAGCTTCTCCTTGCCGATCTTGATCTCGTAGAGTTCCTTCACCGTGCGTTTGTACAGGATTTGCACGGTCTTAAAGGCTTGTTTGCCAGTGTTCGGATCTTTGGCCAGGACTTTGTCCCCGAGACGGATCGTCTGGATATCCTTTTTGCCTTTGTCCGTGACGATCTTGGTTCCTGCGGTGAAGCAACGCGCGCAGGCGAATTTCCGCTTCGGACTCGGCTTCGACTTAGCCCCGCCCCTGAGCTTCTGCTTGGCCCTGGAAGCCGCTCGTTTTGCGCTGGCCTTGGCCTTCTTGTACGTTCGCTTGACCTTGCCTTTGGCCACCCTCACCCGTTTCTTGGTCCGGGTCTTGATCTTCTTCGCTTTGAC
>NZ_JBHTBW010000047.1:0-190369 GCF_042665195.1 Laceyella putida | reverse complement strand
CGTTGCACCTGGTGCGGGGTGCAGGTGCAACTGCGGTCTTCCTCGTAGCCGAAAAAGCCGCAGGGGCAAGGATTCATCGAGGCCACCAGCATCAGCTCGGCGGGAAAAGTCAGCACGGCGCGCGCCCGGCCCAAGGTGACTTCCCGGTCTTCCAAGGGTTGGCGCAAGACTTCCAACACCGTCTTGGAGAACTCCGGCAACTCATCCAAGAACAACACGCCGCGATGGGCCAGGCTCACTTCCCCCGGCTTGAGCACGGTTCCGCCTCCGACCAAGCCCGCGGTGGATATCGTGTGGTGGGGCGAGCGAAAAGGCCGTTCCGTGATCAGGCGCCCGCGCTCCTTGATCAAACCGGCGATGCTGCATATTTTCGTCACTTCCAACGACTCTTGCAGGTCCATCTTGGGCAGGATGGTGGGGATCCTCCTTGCCAACATCGTTTTGCCCGAACCGGGAGGGCCGATTAAAAGTAGATTATGCCCTCCGGCCGCTGCCACTTCCATGGCCCGTTTCACATGGTTTTGCCCTTGCACATCAGAGAAATCTATCGAAAACGCAGACTCGCCGCGTTCTTGTTCCATTGATTTCAGATCAGGTGTCCAATCTCCCCGGAAATAATCCATCGCTTGCTTTAATGAAGCGACCGGAACCATCCGCACCCCCTCAACCAACGCCCCTTCAGCCGCATTGGCCGCCGGCAGCACCACTTCCTCCAATCCCGCTTCCCGCGCCGCCATCACCATGGCCAACACCCCGCTTAAGGGGCGCAGGCTTCCATCCAAGGCCAGCTCTCCTATGAAGAGGATGTGCTTCATCTGTTCCACCGACAATTGTTGGCTGGCGATCAACACCCCCATGGCGATGGCCAAGTCAAAGCCGGAACCTTCTTTTTTCACATCGGCGGGGGCCAAGTTGGTTGTGATCCGCTGAAGCGGAAAATTGGCTTCACTGTTTTTGATGGCCGCCCGGACGCGATCTTTGGCTTCCCTGACCGCCGAATCGGGCAGACCGACGATGTCAAACATGGGCAACCCATTGCTGATATCCACTTCTACCTCCACCAGCAGTCCATCTATGCCCAGGACACTGGCACTGTTTAGTTTGGCGTACACATCTATTCCCCCGGAAATAAATGGAATGAACATTATTCCTAATTTTTCTAGATCACTCGACAAATTTCCTGTCTCTTGCCCGATCTATTCAAATTTCGTGCACAAAAAAAGCCGGAACGCGAATGCCCTTTTCCGCGTTCCGGCTACGACCTCCGCTATATCCGGGGTCAAACGCCTCCTGTCATAAAGCTGGAAGTGAAGGCGCCTCCTTTTGCCCTGAGTATTCGATTTTCAATAAGACCAAAATGAAAAAAGGGTTGAATTTTTTATCATAAGGACTTATAATATTGAAATACGAGATTGATCTGGATTGAATTCACATGTTATTAGGGGATACTTTTAACGTGTATCTCGTAATAACATGTGAATTTTTTTTGGTAAAAATCGAGTAAATCATTCATTTTATTTGGAGGTCTCACAATGAGCAAAACGACTGGCACAGTTAAATGGTTTAATGCGGAAAAAGGATATGGATTCATCGAAGTTCCCAACAATGACGATGTGTTTGTGCATTTTTCCGCCATTACGGGCGAAGGATTCAAAACCCTTGAAGAAGGTCAACGCGTAAGCTTTGACATCGTTGAAAACGACCGCCGCGGAGTGCAAGCCGCAAACGTTGAAAAACTGTAAGTCCGATCTGACCAAGCTGTTGGTTTACCGCCAACAGCTTTTTCATTTTCCGATCATCCGGGTTTTTAGAAACAAAAAAAGACTCTTCCCATGGGAAAAGCCTTAAAACGCCCCTTCAATATGATCGATGCAGATCGGTGTCAAATCGCGGGCCAATAAGACGGACATCACATCAATCCTTTGTGGTAGCCCGTGCAATCGGTTCACTTGCGCATATTGCATTGCCAATCTTCGCACTTTTTGTTGTTTGCGATAATCGACCGATTCCATGCCAACGCCAAAGCGGTTGCTGGTCGTCGTCCGCACTTCCACGATGACCAGCGTCTGCCCTTGACGGGCCGCGATATCGATTTCTCCCAATTTGCTCGTCCAATTGCGGTCCAATATACGATAACCTTTATGTAACAGTAGGTTTGCGGCCGCTTCTTCACCCGCCCGCCCAATCTCTTTCCGACGGTCTGTTTTCATGGGCGGGGGCTCCATTCGGCAAATAGCGTTCCTTGCTCTTCGATGATTTCCCGCACCGGCGCAAAACTCCGGCGATGAAGCGGCGTGGGCCCATATTGGCGCAAAGCGGCGAGATGCTCGGGCGTTCCATAACCCACATGCTGATCAAATCCGTACGCGGGATACTCTTGCGCCGCTTGTTTCATCAACAAGTCCCGGGTGGTTTTGGCGATGATGGAGGCTGCGGCGATGGAATGGCTTAAGCTGTCCCCTTTAATGATTCCCTGTTGCGGGATGGCCACTCCGGGAATCTTCACGGCGTCGGCCAAAATCATCTGGGGTGCGGGAGTTAATTGGGATAACGCGATGCGCATCGCCTGATAAGTGGCTTGCAAGATATTGTGTTTGTCAATGTACGCCGCATCGACGATCCCCACGCCGATCGCCAGTGCCTCTTGTTCAATCCGTTGTTTCAGGGTCAACCGCATCTCCTCTGACAATTGCTTGGAATCGTTCATTCCCGTCGCATCGAAGTGGGAAGGCAAAATGACTGCGGCGGCAACCACGGGACCCGCCAACGGGCCACGCCCCGCTTCATCCACTCCCGCCACATGCTGAACCCCTTGCGCCCAATACCGACGCTCAACTTCCCACATCTTCTCGATGCGGTCGCGTTCCTTCTGTTTGCGGACTTGTTCTTTTTGGTAGCTCTCCACCAACTTGCGCACGCCAGCCCTGCCATCGTTTAATAACCGCTCCAATTCTTCAGGAGCGACGTTCTCCGTTGTCCGCAACCATTCTTTAATCTCGGGAATCGTCCGTTTCATCCAGATTCTCCTCTTCCTTTAACCAATCCTCTGGTTTCTCCAACGTAATGCGTCCGATTCTCCCCGCACGCAAATCCGTTAAAATGATTTCCGCCGTTTTTTCATAATCCACTTCCCCACCGCGAATGAGGCAGCCGCGTTTTTTGCCGATTTCCTCCATCAACCCAACCCGTTCAAACGCCGCCAAGTCTTTTAACTTATAGCGTTCCATCAGGTAAGTCGGATATCGTTCGGCGAGAAACTCCAACGCATAAAGGGCCACTTCATCGATCGGGAGGATTTCCCCTTTGATCGCACCGCTGACGGCCAACCTCATCCCCACTGTGGGATCGTCGAATTTGGGCCATAGGATTCCCGGGGTATCCAGGATTTCCATCGATTGTCCCACCCGAATCCACTGCTGCGCTTTGGTGACACCCGGGCGATCTCCCGTCACAGTCGCATTCCTTTTGGCTAAGCGGTTAATGATGGTCGACTTTCCCACGTTGGGAATCCCCACCACCATGACGCGAAACTTTCTCGATTGGATCCCTTTTTTCTCCCTTGCCGCAAACAATGGAGCCAAAACCCGTTCACACTGGGGCACGATCTGATTCACCCCTTTGCCTGACTGGGCATCAATCGGCAATACATGGATCCCTTGCTCACTGAAATAAGCTTTCCACTCTTTGGTGACCTGTTCATCCGCCAGATCACTTTTCGTCAACAAAATCAACCGGGGCTTATCCTTCACGATCTCATTCATCATCGGATTGCGGCTCGACATCGGCAAACGGGCATCGAGCAGCTCAATCACGATGTCGACCAAGTTCAGCTTCTCCGTTACTTGGCGCCGGGCTTTGGCCATATGCCCCGGAAACCATTGAATTGTGTTCATCATTCTGTGAATCCCTTTCCTGACCTAATTTTATCAAATCTTGCTATGTACAGAGATGGGAAAAGAGCTTGATCATGCTCAAGCCCTTTGGTTATCTTCCTTTATAGTAATTTCCAATGATTGAACGGCCAATAAACGATTTCCGCACGGCCAACAATCGCGGACATGCCAATCGGGCCAATGACTCGGCTATCCGTGCTATCCAAACGATTATCTCCCAACACAAACACTTTGCCCGGCGGCACCTTCACCAGATCAAAATCCCGTGTGCGCATCTCAGCCACAAGATAAGGCTCTTCCATAATCTTGCCGTTGATGAGGATTTTATTATTTTTTGCCTCCACCGTTTCTCCGGGAAGGGCGATCACACGTTTCACATAATCTTTGTGATGCGGCGCGTGAAACACCACCACTTCGCCGCGGCGGGGTTCACCAAAGCGGTAAACCAGCTTGTTCACCAGTATCAAATTCCCTGTTTCCAATGTCGTTTGCATCGAGGGTCCAACGACATTAAAAGGTTCAAACACAAAGATGCGGATCATGACTGCCAGTGACACTGCCAGCAACACCGCAACCGTCCATTCTCTCGCTCTGATCCTTCTTCGTCTACGCAGCCGCTCCGAGCGAGACATCGGCAGTTTCATGATAAGTTCCCCCATTTACCTGCCTTGCTTGGAAAAGGAAATAAATGTGAGAAAAAGGGCTTGAACATCCAAGCCCTTTCTTCAATACACGACGCTTAGCGGTGCAGTTCTTTAATGCGAGCCGCTTTACCGCGCAGGTTGCGCAGGTAGTACAGTTTCGCACGACGCACTTTACCGCGACGAGTTACTTCGATTTTCTCGATGCGTGGGGAGTGTAATGGGAAGGTACGCTCAACCCCTACGCCGTAAGAGATTTTACGAACGGTGAAAGTTTCGGAAACGCCACCGCCGCGACGTTGGATTACAACGCCTTCGAAAACCTGAATACGTTCGCGTTGACCCTCTTTAACCTTTACGTGTACACGCAAGGTGTCACCCGCACGGAATTGAGGAATATCTTTACGAAGTTGCCCTTCAGTGATTTCACGAATGATTGGACGCATGCCAGCCAACCTCCTTTCAATAACAAATCCAAGCATTGGCTCCGTTTTCCTATGAACGGAGAATATTGTATCATACGACCTGATTGAAAACAATTACTCGCCTTGGCGCACACTCTTTTCCAATTCCCGCAAGAATTGGCGATCTTCAGCGGTGAGCGGAGCACTCTCCAACAAATCGGGCCGGCGCTCCCAAGTGCGCCGGAGCGACTCTTGGCGCCGCCATTGTTCGATCCGCGCATGATGTCCCGACAGCAAGACATCCGGTACCTTGAGTCCGCGGTACTCCGCTGGACGCGTATACTGCGGGTACTCGAGGAGCCCGGTGGAAAAGGAATCCGTCACGGCGGAGGACTCATTGCCCAACACACCTGGCACGAGCCGACTCACACTGTCCATGATCACCATGGCCGGCAATTCGCCCCCAGTGAGGACATAATCGCCGATGGAGATCTCCTCCGTAACCAGATGCTGGCGAATGCGTTCATCATAACCTTCATAATGGCCACAAAGGAAGATGAGATGGGAATGCTCGGCAAGTTCTTCTGCTTTCTTTTGCGTAAATGGTTTTCCTTGCGGTGACATGAGCAGAATGGGCGGACGCTCATCCGTATGGGTCAAGAGTTCATCGATCGCCGTGAAGATCGGCTCTGGCTTGAGCACCATGCCACCGCCACCGCCATAGGGCATATCATCCACTGTACGGTGCTTATCCGTGGCATAATCACGGAAATTGATGAGCTGTGTTTCAATCAACCCTTTTTCATGAGCTTTTTTAATAATACTGGAATGCAAAAATCCCGAAAACATCTCCGGAAAAAGGGTTAACACATCAAATCGAATCTGTGGCACTTCAGTCAAGCCCCTCCATCCACTCGATCGTAATCCGCCGCTCCTTAATGTCAACCTGTTTCACCACATCCGCAATATAGGGAAGCAAAAGCTCCTTGCCTTTGCCATCCGGCCTTACCACCCATACGTCGTTGGCCGGCAAAGCCAAAATGTCCCTTACCGTGCCCAGTTCTTTTCCCTCTGTCGTCACAACGGTACAGCCGATGATCTGGTGGAAGTAAAATTCCCCTTCCTCTTCGTTCACAGGCGCGAGATCCTCTTTCGACACCACGAACTTACCGCCTTTGTAAGGCTCCGCTTCGTTGATGTTGTCCCATTCCTTAAACTTGACCAACCATACCGATTTATGGGGACGACTCTTTTCCACCGTCAAAGAGAGTGGCTCCTTCATGCTGGGATGGGCAAGGAGAAGGGTGCTGCCAGGCGCAAACCGCACATCGGGGAAATCCGTAACCGAGAGAATGCGCACTTCACCGCGAACGCCATGTGTGCCCACAAATCGGCCAACATTGAGGTATTCCGCTGTATTCATGCCGCATCCTCCCCACTCATTTGATTTCGACCCATACGCGTTTCTTCTCCTTCCCATGTGCTCGGCTGACCACCGTACGAATCGCTTTGGCGATCCGCCCTTGTCGGCCAATCACTTTTCCCAGATCCTCTTTGGCAACTGACAATTCGTAGATGACCCGATCCTCAGCCACCCGCTCAGTCACCTTCACTTGATCGGGGTGATCCACCAAGGAACACGCAATCCATTCAATCAGTTCTTTCATATGTGATGACCCTCCGGTCTTCCGCACAAGAAATGGTTCTGAAATTACTCTTTATCGCTTTTCAGGATACCTTCACGGCGGAACAGGTTGCGGACGGTATCAGATGGTTGAGCGCCATTGGCCAGCCATTTCAGAGCTTTCTCTGCATCGATTTTCACCGTGGCTGGTTGAGTCAACGGATTGTAGTATCCGATCTCATCGATGGAACGACCATCGCGTGGTGCGCGGGAGTCAGCTACTACCACACGGTAGAATGGAGCTTTCTTCGCACCCATGCGTCTTAAACGGATTTTCACTGCCATTGCCAATTCACCTCCTAGTCAGGGTATCAAGACACCATTATGACATGAATGGGAAGCGAAAGCCACCGCGTTTTTTCTTTTTCATGCCTTTGGCCATATTGGAAAACTGCTTCATCATCTTCTTCATATCTTCAAACTGCTTCAGCAGCCGGTTCACATCTTGCACGGTCGTCCCGCTGCCGGTCGCAATGCGTTTGCGGCGGCTGGCGTTGATGATTTCCGGATGCGCCTTTTCCTGTGGCGTCATCGACTTGATAATCGCCTCGACACGCGCCAGTTGTTTTTCATCGACTTGGATGTTTTTCAATCCTTTGACCTGGCCCGCGCCGGGGAGCATCGACAGCATATCTTCAAGCGGCCCCATCTTGCGCACTTGTTGCAACTGATCCAAGAAATCATCAAACGTAAAGCTGAGCGTCCGCATTTTGCGCTCCAGGTCCTTGGCTTTCTCTTGATCGACGGCCGACTGGGCTTTTTCGATCAGACTGAGCACATCGCCCATGCCCAAGATGCGGGAAGCCATCCGATCTGGATGAAACGGCTCCAAGGCTTCGGTCTTCTCGCCCATCCCGACAAACTTAATCGGACAGTCGGTCACCGATTTGACCGAGAGCGCGGCCCCCCCACGGGTATCCCCGTCCAGCTTGGTGAGAACCACGCCGGTGAGGCCCAGTTGTTTATTAAAGTGATCCGCCACGTTCACCGCATCTTGACCTGTCATCGCATCGACGACGAGCAGAATCTCATCGGGCTCGATCCGTTCGCGGATCTGTTTTAATTCATCCATCATCTGTTCATCGATATGCAGACGACCCGCCGTATCGATGATCACGTAGTCAAAACCTTCTGCCGAGGCTTTGGCTACCCCTTGTTCCGCGATGGTCACCGGACTTACCTGATCACCGAGCGAGAACACGGGTGTATTCAAATCCGCACCCAATACTTCCAGTTGCTTGATCGCCGCAGGACGATAAACGTCCGCCGCCACAAGGAGGGTGCGTCGATTTTGCTTTTGCAAAAAACGAGCCAATTTGCCAGAAGTGGTGGTTTTACCGGCACCTTGCAAACCGACCATCATGATCTTGGTTGGCGGCTTATCGGCTTGAGCGAGCTTGCTCTGCTCTCCTCCCATCAGTCGGGTCAACTCTTCGTTTACCACTTTGATCACTTGCTGTCCGGGAGTCAAACTCTGCAATACCTCTTGCCCGACCGCGCGCTCTTTGACCCGGTCAATAAAGCTTTTGACCACCTTGAAGTTCACGTCTGCTTCCAGCAAGGCCAGACGCACTTCCCGCATCGCCTCTTTCACATCGGCTTCGGTCACTTTCCCTTTGCCGCGCAACTTCTTCATGATGGACTGCAATCGTTCTGACAAGCCTTCAAACGCCATGGTGCCCCCTCCTTCAATCGCTATTAATCGAGGTCAACCATCTGTTTGACGAGCGATTCGACCTTCAGACGCGCTTCTGGCACCTCTTCTAATCGAGCCAACACCTCTTCGGCGATCCGTTGCCGCTCCAGGTGTTTTTTCACAAGGCCTAGTTTCTCCTCAAGTTGAGTCAGCGTCGCCTGAGCCCGCTTGATCGCCTCAAACACCGCTTGGCGTGATACTCCTTGGTGTTCCGCGATTTCACCGAGCGACCAGTCTTCATGGTAATACATTTCCAACAAGGCGCGCTGTTTCTCTCTCAGTAGCGAACCGTAAAAATCGTACAACAGGTTCATCTCTGTGGTTTGCTCCAACACCGGAGTCACCTCATTCGCACCGTCAAGGTGCTAACCTTTACAGGAGTATACTATAGCGGAGCGGCCATCTCTTGTCAAGGCTTTTTCCTTGATAGAGATCATAGACGCAATATTTGCGTAACCGCGCGAAAGGTCGATCGCTCGTCCTTCAGATCAATCCGTCTCGTTTGCGTCAATCATCTCTTTAAACAGCGCATGCAAGAATTGCTCTTTGTCAAAGTCTTGCAAGTCATCCGCCTTTTCGCCCAAGCCGACCAGCTTAACCGGTATTTTCATCTCATGGCTGATCGCGATCACAATGCCGCCTTTGGCCGTGCCATCCAGCTTGGTCAACACGATGCCGGACACGTCAACCGCTTCGCCAAACTGCTTTGCTTGGATTAAGGCGTTTTGCCCGGTTGTCGCGTCCAACACCAGCAACACTTCGTGCGGGCCGTCGGGCACCTCACGCCGGATCACGCGGAACACTTTCTTCAGCTCTTCCATCAGGTTCACTTTGTTTTGCAGGCGACCGGCCGTATCACATAAGAGGATGTCCGCTTTGCGGGACTTCGCCGCTTGGATCCCATCGTAAATGACGGCGGCCGGGTCCGCACCCGCTTGATGTTTGATCACATCCACCCCGACGCGCTGTCCCCACGTTTCTAACTGGTCAATCGCGCCAGCCCGAAAGGTGTCGCCCGCCGCCAACACCACTTTTTTGCCCTCGCTTTTAAAGCGGTGGGCCAGCTTCCCGATGGTGGTGGTTTTCCCAACACCATTCACCCCGACAAACAGGATGACGGTCAATTCGTTTTCTTTCAGGCGCAAATCGTGATCCTCTCCCGCGACATCCATCATCTCGCCGATGAGTTCAGACAAGATGGGCCGAAGTTCTTGGGGATCTTTGATCTTTTGCCTTTTCACCTCATCGCGCAAGCGTTCGACCAATTCCATCGTGGTTTGCACGCCGACATCCGCCGTGATGAGAATCTCTTCCAGCTCCTCGTAAAAATCCTCATCAATTTTCGCGCGGCCGGCAAACAAATCGTTGATCGCGCCGACGAGATTGTTGCTGGTTTTGCTGAGTCCAGTCATGAACTTCTGCGTAACCGCTTCGGTCTTTTGCGCTACGCTTTCACGCAGCCGTTTGAAAAAACTCATGCTACTCCTCCTAACTCTTGCTTGCGGCAACCTCGCTAAGACCATCATACTCTTCCAGCTTCACGGATACCAGCTTGGACACCCCCGATTCTTGCATGGTAATTCCATACAGTACATCGCACGCTTCCATGGTGTGCTTGCGGTGGGTGATGATGATGAACTGCGTCCGGTTGGCGAATTCCCGCATGTACCGCGTATAACGGGTTAAGTTGGCTTCGTCCAACGCCGCATCCACTTCATCCAGCACACAGAACGGCACCGGCTTGATGCGAAGCACGGAATAGAGAAGGGCAAGGGCCGCCAACGCGCGTTCCCCTCCCGAGAGCAGATTGAGGTTTTGCAGTTTTTTGCCCGGAGGTTGCGCCACGATTTCAATTCCCGTCTCCAATAGGTTGTCCGGTTCACTCAGCTTCAGGTCGGCGCGCCCGCCGCCAAACATCTGGACAAACACATGTTGGAACTCCGCCCGAATCATGTCAAACGCTTCTCCGAAACGCCGCCCCATCTCATCGACCAATTGGCCGATGATCTCATAGAGCTTTTGCTTCGCTTCGAGCAAATCGGCTTCCTGTTCCTCCAGGAACTGCAAACGCTCCGTTAAGCGGGCATGTTCCTCAATTGCCCCCAGATTGACATCACCCAACGCGCTTATTTGCCCTTTCAATGAGCGGACCCGCCGTTCCGCCTGAGCCGGCTCTTCGGGAACGGGATAAACTTGCTTGGCCCGTTCATAACTCATTTCGTATTCTTCCGCCAGCTTCTGCAACAAGTGGTTCAGCTCCACATCCAGACGATTGGCGCGCACTTCTTGCTCATGCAGTTTGTTCCCTTGTTTGCGCAATTTTTGTTGGGTGGAGCGCACTTCCTTCTCCTGCGCTTCCCGTTCAAGGACAAGCTGTTCCCGCAAGCTTCTCGTTTCATTGAGGAGTTGCTGCACCTCTTCCTTTTTCGTGCGCAACTGGGCGATGCGCTCTTCCAGCGATTGCATTTCCTGCGTATTTGATTCACGCGCTTCATCCAAGTTGCGCAACTCATCCTGCGCCAACTGTTTCTGCTTGTCCAGGCGCGTCCATTCTTGGCGGATCCGGGTCAAGTTCTCTTCCAGGTTGGTCACTTCCTGATGCAGGCGGGCGACTCGCACCTTGTAATCGGTCATCTGCGCGCCAACCTCTTCTTTCACATTGGCTTGCTGTTTGACCCGCTCTTGCGATTCGCTGATGAGCGCACTCAAAAGTTCCGTCTCCCGTTCCAATTCGCTGATGCTATTCTCCACCCGCGACAATTGTTCTTGAAGCTCTTGCTTTCGTTGCGCCGACTTTTCCTGTTCTTGGCTGAGCGTGCGCAACTGCTCGTCAAGCGTCCGTTCTTCCACCTGGAGTTCCCGCTCTTTTCCGCGCAACTCCTGTTCTTTCAAACGCCGCTCTTCCCCGCGAACCCGCACATCTTCCCATTCCTGCTCCAACGATTGCTTGCGCTGGTTTAGCGAATGGAACTCCCGCTCCACCTGACGCCACGCCTCTTCCACTCGGTTCAGCTCTGCTTCGCATTCTTCCAACTGGCGCGAACGTCCCAGCAGGTTGCTCTTGGTTTGCTGGCGGCTACCCCCTGTCATCGAACCGCCCGGGTTGACCACGTCACCGTCCAACGTCACCACCCGATAACGATATCCTAGACTCCGGGCCAATCGGTTGGCTTGTTCCATTTTCTCTGTGACCACAACCAAACCGAGCAAATTTTCAACCAAGTGGCGATAACGCGGCTCCGTCTTGACCAAATCCGCGGCCACCCCCACAAAGCCTGGGTGGGACTCGCATTTGGCCACTTCATGTTGCGGCAGGGTACGGCTCTTCAACACATCGAGCGGCAAAAAGGTGGCTCGTCCCAATCGCTTCTCCTTCAAATATTGAATGCCATGCCGACCCGTTTGCTCATCTTCAACAACCACATGCTGGAGCGCCCCGCCGAGCGCCGTCTCAATCGCCGCTTCCACCTGTTGCGGCACTTGGATCAATTGGGCCACCGCGCCATGGACGCCAGCGAGCGATGAAACACCGCGGTCGCGCGCTTTGAGCACCTCTTTTACCCCTTGCATGAAACCTTGGTGTTCCGCTTCCATCTCCTTGATCCACTCATGTTGCGAACGGAGGCGGTTGAGCTGCTGTTCCACTTTACGGCTTCGTTCCGTGAGCGCTTTTTCTTCCTGCTCGATTTCGCTCCGCTGCCTTGCCAGCACACGAACTTGTTCAGCCGCTTCCCGCAGTTCTTCCTCGACACGCTGCAATTCACGGGCAATCTGTTCGGACCGCTCCCCCTGCGCCTCTTTCGCTTGCTGGAGCGACTGCCGTTGATCAGCAAAGGTGGTGATTCGCTCCGACAATTCGTTCATCTGTTCGGTCACGTACTGTTTTTCACTGCGCAACGCCACCAACCGGTTGCCGTGTTGTTGCACTTTTTCGGTCAACTCACGCAACTGTTCAGCGTCATTGTTGGATGAGAGGGAGAGTTGCAACTCCAATTTCCCCAGATCCCGTTCCAACTCAGCCAATTCTTCGCGCTTTTGGGAAAGGAGTGAACCGACCCGCTCTTCTTCTGCCTTTAACCGCGCGCACTCCGCTTCCAACTCGCGGATGCGCTCCAACAGCTGTTGTTGCGTCTCCGTCCGATTCTTCACCCGTTCCAAGCGGACCTCCCGCTGCCCCTCCGCTTTTTCCAACTCTTCACTCACCGAGAGCAAGGCCGTCTGCACTTGCTCCCATTTTTGTTCTTGCTCATGCAACTTCGCTTTTAACTCTTCCAACTTTGCTTCACGGCTGCTCACCGCCGATGCCAGGGAGACTTGCTCCTGTGACAGGTTTTTCACTTCTTGCGTCGCTTCCTGCCATTCTTCATGCAACGCTTCGATTTTATGTACATAAAGGCCGATCTCCACTTCTTGCAATTCTGCCTTCAGCTCTTTATATCGGCTCGCTTTCTCCGCCTGTTCGGAGAGCGGCTCCACTTGCCCTTTGAGTTCGTGGATCAGATCATGGATGCGTGAAAGGTTTTGCTCCGTCGCTTCCAGCTTCTTCTCCGCCTCTTTTTTACGCGCTTTGTATTTCACGATCCCGGCCGCCTCTTCGAAGATGGCACGCCGATCTTCCGATTTGGAACTGAGGATTTCGTCGATTTTGCCTTGCCCAATCATGGAATACGCATCTTTTCCAATCCCTGTATCCATGAAGAGCTCATGAATATCTTTGAGACGACAAGATTGCTTGTTGAGGAAATATTCACTTTCCCCAGAGCGGTAGACGCGCCGTGTCACCGTGACTTCCGCATAATCGACAGGCAAACGACGCTCCGTGTTGTCAAATGTCATGGAGACTTCGCAATAGCCGACTGGTTTGCGCGTATCGCTCCCGGCGAAGATTACATCTTCCATTTTATTTCCGCGAAGCGATTTCGCGCTTTGCTCCCCCAGCACCCATCGAATGCCATCGGTGACATTGCTCTTGCCGCTGCCGTTGGGTCCTACCACCGCGGTCACGCCGGGAACAAACTCCAGCTCCGTTCGATCGGCAAACGATTTGAAACCGATCATCTCCAATCGTTTAAGATACATGAGCCCCCTCCTCTCTTCATCTTTCACCTTGATCTATAAATAGAATGAACTGATATATTTTAGCATAAAAAAACATTCCCTGGTGAGATTCAGGGAATGTCCTTCATCAGTATACCCGCGTTCCCAAAGGCGCTTCATGATCAATTCCCAACAGAGATACGCCACCGGCGCTGGAATCAACCCCCAGCACCAACACTTCGGACATGAAATCGGCGATCTGCTTCGGCGGAAAATTCGTAACCGCCACTACCCGTTTGCCGAGCAATTCGTCTATGTGATAAAGTTGTGTAATCTGCGCGCTGCTTCGCTTGATCCCCAACTCCTCGCCAAAATCGATCCACAGCTTGTACGCCGGCTTTCGCGCCTTCTCAAACACTTCCGCCCGGGTGATTTGACCGACGCGCAACTCCACTTTCTGAAAATCGTCATAAGTAATGCCTTTCATCGTAAACTCCCACTCCTTTTTCTGTCCATAAATAACTTCGCGCCAATCCCCATCTCATCCTGCTTCGACCGACTCCCGCAAATGAAAAAAGCTGACAATCTCCAGGGAGAAGTCAGCTTTCAAGCGGGGTGTCACGGCATGGTTCTGTTATGGTGAAACAGTTGCGCGGGCATGTCTTGCAGGTGGTGTCACCCACTTGATAATATAGGCAACACGTCCTGCGAACCCGGATCGGTTCAGGAGCGTGTGCCGGCCAGCATTTTGGCGTGTAATAGCGCCCCAACGGTTGTACTTTTTCACGAAATAAGGAAGCGGGTGCTTCTTGCAGGAGATATTGAAAATCGGCTTCGGCCCGTTTTTTCTCTTCCCCCGTCAAATCCGCCAGTTTCGTCTCATATAACCAGTAGACGTAAACAGCCGTATTTTCCCACAAAATGGAGAGCGGCACACTTGTCACCCGATGGAGTTGGTGCCACAATGGCGTCACATGCCGCTGCACGAGCTGGATGACCAACCGTTCGCGCCAAGCTTCACGGTCAACCCCCGGCTTGGTGACCTTCCATTGTTTGATCTGCGCTGCGAACAGAGACTTTTCTTCCGGTTGTTCCAAGTCGATGCCGATATTGCTCAATGAAAGGTCAAACCCTTTGTTCAAGGCACTCATCGTAAAGAGGGCCGGCACAATCACCATGAATGAATATAATTTAGCGAACTGTGACGCCACCGCCACCAACGATGCCCCACCCGCGCGCTCAGCGAGCCGTTCAAGAAGCAGGCGGCACTGTTGTTCGTCCAAAAGATCCAACGCGGAGCAGGACAAGGAAGAGGCATGATTGGACATGGGACCAATCCGAAACTGCTGTTCCAATATGACCTGCTCCTGTTTCTCCAACCGCTCTAATGTTATCATGCCTGCCCTCTCCTTTCGCCGATTCGCCATTCGATAATGATATTTATTCTCATTATATCGGATTTATTAATACTTATCCACTGGGTTTTGAAAAAAATTATCAGCGAATATAAAAGGTTAGCGTGCCAATTACCAATTGTTTATTGAATTCATTGTATATTTTAATAATTTAAGGGTGTATCATCATTTTTTATCGTAAAGTTTTGATGCCGCGAAGCGACAAGCCGGTTATTCAATCTCCCCGCGTTTTTCTTTCGCTTGATTTTCCTGCAACAGCCGAAGCAATGCTTGATTCTGCCGTTCTATCCGTTTCAGGCGCTTCCAGCTGTTTATGATCAAGACACCCGGCACCAAAAAGAAACCCGTGAACAATAAAAAAGCGACCAGCTGAAACAGCATGGTTCCCCATTCAACTTTTACCGACATGCCGCTCGCCATCCTCTCTTTTTCTCAGGGTAGATGGGTATGCGTTACCAAAGACACCATCGCTAAGCGTTGTGTCGCCAATGGTCCCATCACTTGCCTCTTCGTTTCGCCTTCATTTCGTTTTCACAAGATCCGGCCGGAAAATAAAAAAACCACCGAATCCTTACATGCGGTGGTTTGCACATTATTTTGCTTTCCAACTTTTGAGGGCGACAAGCGCGGCTTGTTGTTCCGCTTCTTTTTTGGAACGGCCCGACCCTTGGCCCAAGCATTTGTCCTCCAAATAAACTTCGGCGACAAAGTGGCGATCATGCGCGGGGCCTTGCATGTCCACGATCCGATACTCCAAGGCGCCCAGCCTTTCCTGTTGCACCAACTCTTGCAACTGGCTTTTGGCATCCAATATGTTGGCCAGCCATTCCTCATTGATTTTCGGAAAGACCAAGTTGTTCAAAAAACGCCGCACTTCATCCAATCCTTGATCTAAAAACAGGGCTCCAATAAAAGCTTCAAACACATCGGCCAAGAGGGAAGGACGGGTTCGGCCTCCCGTCATCTCCTCTCCTTTTCCCAATCGCACAAAGCGCCCAAAATCAAGCTCTCTGGCAAAAGAAGCAAGGGATGCTTCACACACGACACGTGCCCGTGTGCGTGTCAATTCGCCTTCGCTCATGTGCGGATAACGATGAAATAAATACTCCGATACCGCGAGTTCAAGCACCGCATCTCCTAAGAACTCCAAACGCTCATTATCGGGAAACTTCCCATTGTTCTTCCGTTCATGAGCAAATGAAGTGTGGGTGAATGCTTGTTGGAACAACTTTTTGTTTTTAAAGGCCAATCCGATGGACTGTTCCAACCCGGATAAATCCATCATGTGTTCATCCCCTTACGCTTCCGCAAACTCTTTGATGCAAATCGTGGCATTATGTCCACCAAAGCCGAGCGAGTTGGATATCGCCGCACGGACGCGCGCTTTGCGCGCTTCATTTGGCACATAATCCAAATCACAGTCAGGGTCTTGGTTTTCCAAGTTAATCGTTGGCGGAATGATTTGTTCTTTCAGTGTGAGCGCAAGCACAGCCGCTTCAATCGCCCCTGCCGCACCCAACAAGTGACCCATCATCGATTTAGTTGAACTGATTGCCAGTTTGTTCGCATGTTCACCAAACGCCGCTTTAATCGCCATGGTCTCAAACTTATCATTGTAATCGGTCGAGGTACCGTGTGCGTTGATGTAATCAATTTCGTTTGGGTTCAGGCCGGCATCGGCCACTGCCATCAACATGCTGCGCTTCGCCCCATCCCCCTCCGGGTCTGGGCTGGTGATGTGATAAGCATCGGCCGTCATGCCATATCCCACTACTTCGGCGATGATATTGGCACCGCGTTTTTGCGCATGTTCCAACGTTTCCAGAACCAATACGGTTGAACCTTCGCCCATGACGAAGCCGTCACGGTCACGGTCAAACGGACGACTCGCCTTTTGCGGATCATCATTGCGGGACGATAGCGCACCCATCGCGGTAAACCCAGCGATGGCCATTGGCAGAATCGTCGCTTCCGTTCCGCCCGCCAGCATCACATCCGCATCGCCGCGCTGCAACATTTTAAAGGCATCCCCAACGCAGTGCGTTCCCGTTGCGCAAGCCGATATCGCCGCACTGTTGGGCCCTTTGGCACCCGTATGGATGGAAACCATCCCCGAAGCCATGTTGGCAATCATCATTGGCACGAAGAATGGGCTCACCCGGCGTGGGCCACGCTCCATCAACACGCGGTGTTGATCCTCCAGAGTCGCCAATCCTCCAATGCCCGAGCCGACATAGACCCCAACGCGGGTTGCGTCCACTTTTTCCATGTCCAATTCCGCATGTTGCAACGCCTGTTTGGCGGCTCCCACCGCAAATTGCACGAACCGGTCCATACGGCGCGCTTCTTTCTTATCTATATAATTCAGAGGGTCAAAGTCCTTGACCTCTGCGGCAATCCGAACCGCATAGTCTGTCGCGTCAAAATGAGTGATGTTGCCCACTCCCGATTCACCCGCGATCAGACGATTCCAGAATGTATTTACATCGTTACCAAGGGGAGAAATAATTCCAAGACCGGTGATCACAACCCGTTTTTTCACCTGTCCACCGCCTTTCCTCGACATAGCTGATACGCTTAAGTACGTTGTGTATATAAAGTCCCGCAACAGGGAGCGGGACTTTATATTAGTAAGTATGAAGAAAGCGATTAGTTATGTTTGCTGATGTATTCTACAATATCTCCAACGGTGGAGATTTTAGCAGCTTCATCATCGCTGATCTCCAAATCAAACTCATCTTCCAGTTCCATGATGAGGTCTACAACGTCCAGGGAGTCGGCTCCCAAGTCTTCTTTGATGGAAGCTTCCAGTGTCACTTCCGCTGCATCCACATCCAAGCGTTCAACGATAATTTTCTTTACACGCTCCAACGTATCTGCCATGCCTTTCACCTCCCTTCAGTATTATAAGGCACAACTCTTTAACAAGCAATGTGGATCTCAGCTCATCACCATGCCGCCATCCACTTGGATAGTTTGCCCGGTGATATAGCGTCCACTCTCAGAAGCCAAGAATTTGACCGCCTCCGCGATATCTCTTGGCTCGCCGAAGAAGCCGAGCGGAATCTCGGAGAGCATTTGCTTCTTCAATTCTTCATCGAGGACCGCCGTCATATCCGTGGTAATAAAGCCCGGCGCAATCGCATTCACGGTGATTCCACGGCTCGCCAATTCTTTGGCGGTCGTTTTGGTGAGTCCGATCACGCCCGCTTTCGCCGCCACATAGTTCGCTTGTCCAGGATTCCCCGCCAAGCCCACAACGGAGCTGATATTGATGATGCGTCCGCTTTTTTGTTTCATCATGGGACGGATCACCGCTTTGGTGCATAGGAAGACACCCTTGAGATTGGTGTTGATCACTTGGTCCCAATCTTCTTCCTTGATGCGCATCAGCAGATTATCCCGGGTTATGCCTGCGTTATTCACCAAGATATCAATCCGTCCAAAGGTGGACTGCACTTCTTTCATGGCCGCATCCACTTGTTGACTGTCAGACACATCCACTTTGAGGGCAAGCCCTTGGCGTCCCGTAGCTTTTACTGCTTGCATCGTTTCTTCCGCTGCCGCATGATTCCCGGCGTAGAAGATGGCGACATCCGCACCCGCTTCCGCCAATGCTGTTGCGATCGCACGTCCAATCCCGCGCGAACCGCCTGTTACCACCGCAGTTTTACCGTTTAACATATTCGGGTCCCCCCACTGCCTTTTAATCAAGTGATTGAAGTTGAGTAAGCGCCTGTTCCAACGTCTCCATATCTTGAATCGAGATCGTCTTCACCTTGCGGTCCACTTTTTTCACCAGACCGGAAAGGACATTGCCGGCGCCGATCTCCACGAAAGTAGTTACTCCTTGATCCAGCATAAACCGTACACTATCCTCCCACAATACGGGCGAAGCCACTTGTTTTACCAATAGTTCTCTAATGTCTCCCGCTTGTCGGGCCGCTTCTGCCGTCACATTGGCCACAACGGGCACCTTCGCATCTTGAATGGTCACTTCATCGAGTGCCGTTTGAAGCCGCTCACCGGCTGGTTTCATCAGAGAAGAGTGGAAGGGACCGCTGACCGAAAGCGGAATCACCCGTCTCGCTCCCGCTTCGGCGGCTTTTTCACCCGCTTCTTTCACCGCTTCGGCATGCCCGGAGATGACGATTTGTCCCGGTGAGTTATAATTGGCGGGCTCCACCACATGCCCTTCTTTGGACACACTCCGGCAAACCTCGTCCAGCGTGTCGCGTTTCAGATTCATGATCGCCGACATGGCCCCCAAGCCCGCTGGCACCGCTTCTTCCATGTAGGTGCCGCGTTTATGTACGGTCGTCACCGCATCACGGAAGCGGAGCGCTTCTGCCGCCACCAAGGCGGAATATTCTCCCAAGCTATGCCCGGCAACAAAATCGGGTGTGAGCGGGAGCTTCTCCTGAAGCGCGCGGAACAGCGCGATGCTTGTGGTCAGAATCGCGGGCTGGGTATTGGCTGTCAAGCGCAAGGTATCTTCTGGACCCTGAAAGCATAATTCCGATAAAGCATATCCCAACGCTTCATCCGCTTCATTGAAAATTTGTTTGGCTTTCTCGCTTTTTTCGTAAATATCTTGCCCCATTCCCACTTTTTGCGAGCCTTGACCCGGAAAGATAAAAGCGATTTTACCCATCATTTTCCCCTCCCACTTAGTCTAGCGCCCATTTCAGGATCGTCGCGCCCCAGGTGAGTCCGCCGCCAAACCCGCACAAAGCCAGCGTATCCCCTTTTTTGATTCTGCCCGTTTTCACCGCTTCATCCAATGCCACCGGCACGGACGCGGAAGACATGTTGCCATAGCGGTCCAAGTTGACAATCACCTTGTCCTCAGTCAGGCCAACCCGCTTGACCGCCGATTCGATGATGCGGATATTCGCTTGGTGCGGAACCAGGAAATCGATGTCCTCTTTGCCCAAGCCCGCTTTTTTGAGCGCCTCTTCCGTCGCATTGCCCAACACGCGGACAGCAAACTTAAACACTTCCCGCCCGTTCATGAAAATGAAGTGCAAACGCTCCTGCAGCGTTTGTTCGGACGCCGGTTTGCGGGAGCCGCCCGCTTCGAGTTTCAATAATTCCGCACCCGAACCGTCACCTCCCAGTTCGTAGGAGAGAAAGCCGTATCCTTCTTCAACCGGGCCAAGCACAGCCGCTCCCGCGCCATCCCCAAACAAGACGCAGGTGTTGCGGTCTGACCAGTCCACAATGCGCGACAAGCAATCCACCCCAACCACCAATGCGTATTTATACACACCGGTCTTGATGAACTGGGCCGCTGTCGATATCCCATAGAGGAATCCCGTGCAGGCGGCCGAAAGGTCAAACGTCGCCGCTTTGGTCGCGCCGATCCGGTCTTGAACCAGGCATGCCGTCGCCGGAAAGGCCATGTCCGGGGTGACTGTCGCCACGATGATCAGGTCAAGCTGATCCGCTGTCAGTCCCGCATGGACGAGCGCTCGTTCAGCCGCCTTGACGGCCAAATCGGATGAGGCCTGATCGGGTGCGGCAATGCGTCGCTCACGAATCCCCGTTCTCGACACAATCCACTCATCGTTGGTATCAACCATTTTTTCCAAATCGGCATTGGTTAGTACTTTTTCTGGAACATAGGCTCCCGTCCCTAAGATTCCGACTGCTTCCACGCCGTCACTCTCCTCTCCCACGAGAAAATTCTTCTTCCATTTGAGCTATGACATTGTTCGCAACAAAACGGCGGGCTTGGCGAATCGCATTATAAAACGCCGTGGCATCAGACGACCCGTGGGCTTTGATGATCGGCCCGGCTAACCCCAACAGAGGGGCTCCACCATGCTCTTTGTAATCCATCTCTTTGGCGAAGCGCTTCAAACCCGGTTTCAAGATGGCCGCAGCGAGCTTATTGAGAAGATTGGCGGTGAGTTCCTGTTTCAAACGATCAAATATCGCCTTGGCAACCCCCTCCGTATTCTTCAACAAAATGTTGCCGCTGTAGCCGTCACAGACGAGTACTTCACACGGCCCGTATAAAACGTCGCGGGCCTCGACATTTCCCATAAATCGGATCGCATCATCAGCCTGGAACAGGGCGAACGCCGATTTGGTCAATTCCGTTCCTTTGCCCTCTTCCGTCCCGATGTTGAGCAAACCTATGCGCGGCGCGTCAAAACCCAACACTTTCTCCGCATACACGCTGCCCAATCTGGCGTATTGGTGCAGATGCTCCGCCCGCGCCTCCGGATTGGCCCCCACATCCAGCACCAAAATCCCCTTTCCGGACAGCGTGGGGAGAACCGGCGCCAATGCCGGACGGTCCACTCCGGGCAAGCGTCCGGTGTAAAACAATCCAGCCGCCATTAACGCACCCGTATTGCCACCGCTGATAAAAGCGTCCACTTTCTTCTCTTTCACCATCTGGCATCCAACGACGATGGAGGAATCTTTTTTCCGGCGCACTGACCGCACAGGTTCATCCTCTGGTTCAATGATTTCCGTCACTTGTCTAAATTCAATTCCCGGGATCGATTCCGGCAAGATGCTATCACTGCATCCCACCAGGACAATGGTGGTATCCGGCCACTCCCGTGCGGCCATTTTCACTCCTTCGATGACGGCGAATGGAGCATGGTCTCCACCATGTGCATCAATCGCAATCCGCATCATTGCTCCTCCTTACATGGACACACGCTCTTCTTCCAAGCAATACACATCAAAGATCCCTTGGAAGACGATTTCCCCATTGACTTTGGTCTTCACATCTACCTGCAAACTGTTCATCATTTGTTTTCTGATAACTTTAGCGTGTGCGATACATTTCTCGCCTAAACGGACCGGTCGCACAAAGCGAATCCCAGCCGACCCCGTCAATGCCACTTCGGCGTTGACAATGGCGACCGCAAGCGAGTTGGCTTGCGCGAATAAGATGTGCCCACGGGCGATTTGATTGCGGGCAAATACGTGTTCGCTGTTTATTTCCAAAATGGATACACCACTATGATCCAACTGCAGATCGACAATCTCCCCGATCACTTCTTCCCGCAAAAGCGACTTGACTGGATCAAAGTGGTTCTCCGCCATGTGCTTGATCCGTTCCCGCAATTCAGGAATCCCCAATTCGACCCGATCCAGACGAATCGTTTGAATGCTTACATTACACCGTTTGGCCATCTCTTCATCCGTCAAAAATGGATCCTCATGAAAGGCTTGAGCTATCTGCCGTTGTCTCTCTTTTTTTGGGATGCGCATAGCGGAGCCCACCTCTCTTTTAATACCACATTCTAATACCAGGTACTAAGTTAGTATATAAAAAAAATGCTTGTGGGACAATGGAAAAATAAAGAGCCGACGATGGGGTCGGCTCTTCTCTTGTTGGCTCTCTATTACTCGTTCACTACGCCTTCAACTTCGGAGCCTTTGTAGTAACCACACTCTTTGCACACACGATGGGAAAGCTTTGGCGCTCCGCATTGTGGGCAATTGACCATACCTGGTACGGAGAGTTTGAAGTGGGTGCGACGTTTGCGCTTACGAGTTTTAGAAGTGCGTCTAAATGGTACTGCCATGCTGTTTCACCCCCTATAAGAATGTAACATAAGACCGGGAAGTTTTCACACGTCTTTTATTTGTTCTGATCGAGCCAGTCCTGCAAAGCCGCCAAACGCGGATCAATCTTCTCGATTTGGCAATTGCAGGAATCGGCATTCTTATTGACGCCACATTTCGGACATAGTCCTTTGCAATCTTCCCGACACACCGGAATGTAAGGTAGTTGGAGCAAAATCGCTTCCCGTATATACGGTGAGAGATCCAACTCATTTCCTTCGAAATAATGAATCTCCTGCTCCTCTGTCTCCACGGCCCGATGCGCCTCATCCGTGAACAACTCCGTCCACTTGACATGAACAGGCGTTTCGTATTCTTGCAAGCAACGCGAACAAGTAAAGGCCGCCTTGCTTTTCTCTTCAGCATCCACTTCGATCAGATGCGGATCGAGCCGAGTCACACGGGCCTTGACCTCAACGGGCGTTAGCCGGATCAGCCCTGGGACTTCACCTTGCATCGTATCCAGATCAACCGTTTCGTGCATCACGAGTTGCCCGTCTTTTGCTTGGTTCAACTTGTGCAGGGAAATCTGCATGATTCCACTCCTTGTGTAAAAACAGGGTTATTATAAGACACTTAAGCAACACCTGTCAATGTTTTTGACTTGAAAGATGCCCGTTCCCGCAACGGTAACTTTTTTAATGCTTGGACCGCTTCATTCAAATTGGCTACGGGTATCACTCTCATGTTGATTCCTAAGCGTTTCACTGTATCTTTGGCGGTTTTCTCGTTCTGATCTTCTGGATTTATATCTTTGGGACAAAAGAACAGCTCCGCACCTGCTTCATCAGCCGCCACGACTTTGTGCTGAATTCCGCCAATCTGGCCTACTTCGCCATCCGCCGTAATGGTTCCTGTGCCCGCGATGCGATATCCACGGGTTAAATCTTCCGGCACAAGACGGTTTAAAACCTCCAATGTAAACATGAGTCCTGCGGAAGGCCCACCAATCTCTCCGGCATCAATGCGGGCAGGAGGCGTTGTCTTCACATTCACTTTCTCCACCGGAACAATCCCCAAGCCAGCGCGCGGTCTCTCCCCTTTATCCACAGGCAGCGCAACCAAAGGAACCCGCAACTTCCGCTTTTGGCCATCACGCAGGACGGTCAGCGCAATGCGTTCACCCGGGCGCTTCCGGCTCAGGTAAGCGATCAGCTTCTTCGTCGAGGCGGCTGGCTGGCTGTCCATCTGCATGATCAGATCCCCCTCTTGCAAGAGAGGGGTCCCTTCCTTTAAAACCCGCTCAACTTCAATGCCCAGCACCTTCTGTGTCACCGGTCGTTTGGCATAATGATATGCCGCCACAATGGCTTGATTTTGCGATTCCATCATATTTACCTTTTGCCGTCGCTGATAATCCTGTTTATCCTCATCTTGCGCCAAGATTTGTTCTTCCGGCACCAATTCGATGGTGCCTGTCCATCTGGCAAGCAGAAAATCAAAGGGAGATCCCTGCTTCATCGAGATGGTGGTCAGCATAAAACTCCCTTCCCCCACATCCGTTTCCTTTCCCACCGTTACGAGGGGTTGCACTTCTACCGCCTTGCCCGGCCCTATGGCAAAATAAGGAATCGGGATCACGAACGCGCCTCCCATAATGAGACAAATGATCGAGAGGACGATAACCCCCACGATTTTTTGATTAGACCGATTCAAACTCATCTCTTGTGTTCTCTCCTTGCCAATTCTCAATTAACTCCAGCAACTGGGGAAGCATTTTCCGCGCTTCCAATTCTCCTCGCTTAATGCATTCATCCATGCGGTTGAATGCCGTCGGGGAAATATCCGCCACATCCGGATGGATCAAAAAATCCGCCATCGGCAAGCAACGATTGGTAATCTCTTTTTCCATGATAACCAAAGTTTGTGCAATCACATCGAAAATATTTTTGATCTTCGCCTTGTTTACCCTCGGAATCACATCGACGGCAATCACAAAATCGGCGCCCATCTCCCGCACGACGGATACGGGAACCCGGTCGATGACACCGCCGTCCACCAATATTTGATTCTCTAACCGCACCGGTTCAAATATGCCTGGAATCGCAATGCTGGCGCGCACTGCCAAATGGATCGGCCCTTCTTTGAACACCACCGGTTCCCCTTTGACCAAATCGGTTGCCACGATGGCGGTGGGAATCGCCAACTCTTCAATCCGCTTATTGTGCGCCAAGAGGCGAATCAACTCTGTCACCTTTTCCCCGGTGACAAATCCCATCTTGGGAACCGTTAGATCAATCCATTGCTTCATCCGCAATGCGGCCACCAATTTTTCGGACAGGTCCAAATCCAACCGGTTGGCCAAAATCACCGAAACAATGCTCCCCATGCTGCTTCCCGCCACATAATCAATTTCAATCCCCGCTTCTTTCAACACTTTGATGACACCTAGATGCGCCATCCCGCGCGCACCGCCTGAGCTTAAAGCCAAGCCGATTTTAGGGTGTGCCATAGACCTCCCTCCATTCTTTCCACGATTAACGGTCTAAATCATCCATGTGCCACGTAGACATGTTAGTGACTGAGTTGTCCATGAGGAGAGAATAAAAATGATGCAACCCCTTCTCCGAAGTCAATTGAAAACCGTCACGTTCGCGTTTATCGCCTTCTTTATCGCAGTTGTTCTGCTCATGTATCCTGAACAGGCCTTTCGCTCTTCCATCAGGGGACTGTCGATCTGGTGGGATGTAGTATTCCCTGCGCTGCTTCCCTTTTTTATCACCGCCGAGATGATGATGGGCTTCGGAGTCGTCCATTTTATGGGTATCTTGTTAGAACCGTTGATGCGACCACTGTTTCGCGTACCCGGTGCCGGTGGTTTCGTCATGGCGGTTGGCTTAATTTCCGGCAATCCCATGGGAGCCAAACTCACCTCGCGCTTGCGTGAACAAGGGCTGATCTCGCGGGAAGAAGGCGAACGCCTCGTTTCCTTTACCAGCACCGCTGGCCCGCTGTTTATCTTTGGAGCCGTTGCCGTGGGTTTCTTTGAGAGCACCTCCGTCGGCATCATTTTGGCTTTAGCCCATTATCTGGGCGCAATTGCCGTGGGGTTTCTCATGCGCTTTCACGAACCGAAAGCACCTCCATCGAAACCACCTGGAAAAAAAGCCGGTTTCATCCTGTTGAGAGCGTTGCGAGCCATGCATCGCGCCCGCCTGCAAGATGGCAGAACACTCGGACAATTGATCGGCCAAGCCGTGACTTCAGCTGTGCAAACGCTCTTGTTGATCGGCGGTTTTATCATGATGTTCTCGGTGCTCACCCAACTGGTCAATTACGTAGGCGTAACAACACTCTTCATCAAGGGAATCGCTTGGATCTTGGAATTTTTTTCTTTTCCGTCCAGTTTCGCGGAAGCGATCATGGCGGGGGTATTTGAAATCACATTGGGATCTCAGCTGGCCAGCGCCACTTCACCGGCCATTCCGCTGGTGCTCAAATTAACCATCGTCAGCCTCGTCATCGGGTTTAATGGGCTTTCCATCCACGCCCAAGTGGCCAGCATGATCAGCCGAACCGATATCCGGTATGCCCCTTACTTTATTGCGCGAATTTTACATGCGGCGATTTCCAGCATCTTAACGATTCTTTTGTTTCCGCTTTTGCAAAAGCACTTGCACCATTTACCCACTGCCGTGTCCGTTTTTCAACCAGTACAAACTCCGCTGTGGACAGGGCTGGAATGGACTTCCATGTCCATCCTGTTTTTGAGTGGTATCTTTATCTTACGCGAACGCATACGCCAAGGTTCCGCTTCCTGAGGGAAATGGGTGAGCTCTCATGCGTTTGAAGCGTGAGAGCCCTTTGCTTGCAACGTATGGTTCGATTTGCACTCACGGGTCAATCCAATCTACTTGCGGTTAAACTTTTGCGCCAACGCTTGCGCGACATTCGGCGGCACCAGCTCTTTCACATCGGCACCGTATTTAGCCACTTCCTTCACCATCCCCGAGCTGATGAACGAATGGTCATTGCTCGTCATCAAGAAAAAGGTTTCCACTTGATTGCTCAATTGCCGGTTGATCGAGGCGAGCTGCAATTCATATTCAAAGTCGGAAATGGCCCTGAGCCCGCGCAAGATGACCTGGGCCTGCCGCTTGTGCAGATAATCGACGAGCAGTCCATCAAAACTGTCCACTTCCACAATGGACAAATGCCCGGTCGCTTCACGGATCAACTCCTTGCGCTCCTCGACACTGAACAGGGGATTTTTAGATGAATTGACCAGAACGGCCACAATAATCTTGTCGAACACTTTGGCTCCGCGCTCAATGATATCCAGATGGCCATATGTAATCGGATCGAAACTACCAGGATAAACGGCTACCTTCATGCGTGTTCCCCTTCTTTCTCTTCCCAAGAGTATAAGGTTATTGTGATGTCACCATAGCTTAAGCTGCGATAAGAAGTTAGTTGCCCAACCGTTTGTGGCATTTCCATCTGGCTGGGGTGCTCAGCCACCACCACCCCATCTTCAGTCAATAAGGCGAATTCGGCAATTTGTTCCAAGGCGGGAATGAGCAAATGTTTATGGTAAGGCGGATCGAGAAAAATGATGTCAAATCGAATGCCACGTTCGTTCAAAGCCTTTAACGCAGCGCGGGCATCACGACGTATAATCTCCACCTGGTCTGCCAATCTCGCCACTTCCGCGTTGGCTTTAACCGTCTCACAACTTGTCCGCGATTGATCCACAAAAAAAGCGCGTTCCACTCCCCGGCTAAGTGCTTCCAAGCCCAACGAACCCGTTCCGGCAAACAAATCGAGTGCGTATCCACCGTCAAAAAACGGCCCGATCACAGAAAACAGCGATTCTTTCACACGATCGGCCGTCGGGCGAACATGTTGACCCGGCACCATTTTCAACCGCGTCCCTTTGCGCGTGCCAGCAATAATTCGCATGGATCGTCACCTTGCTTCTCTTTGCGTTTAAAATAACACGTTTAATCCTACCATAAAGAAGCGGCAAAATAAAATAATTAGAAAAGGGAGTTTAAAAAAGAACAAACGGGCAATCATAATAGATGACAGCGTCGCGATGATGTTGTCAAAACCGCGGAGAAGACTTACGTTTCCCCATAAGCTCTTCCTCCGGTTTCTCCTCTCCCATTAAGTATCTGACACATTGTTGTGGAAGATACCATCAGGCTCGCGTCATTCGCGAGCCTTTTTTTTATGTCCGTTTTTCGGTTTGTGCTTTCTTCTCGATTTTTTGCCTTGTTTCGCCAAGTGGAGTTGGGATTCTTCGTCAAAAGAAGGAGGATATTCTTCTACTTCCGTTTGCGACTCGACAGGCCTATCGGAAAAGCCAAAGAATTCCGCCTCCTCCCGCGCCGACTCCTCATGATGGAAAGGCTTTTTCTTTTTGCCGCCGCCGCTTTTCGTCTTCTCCACGCCATCCGGTGCGGGTTCTTCATCCAGCTCCAATCCGCCAAAAATCCAGTCTTCATCCCAACTATCCCCAACAAAACCGGGGAAAGCTTCCGCTGTCGGCTTCTCTTGCCCCGCAAAGTCCTCGGCTTGCTCCCACTCGATTTCATCGATAAAACCAAATACGGGCTGTTTCATGCTTTGTTCCCGCAGGGTTTGCTTTTTCATGTCGGCTTGCTTGTCAACCGATGATTTATGCATACGCTTTTTTTGGTTTTTACTCTTCATTCCTTTCCTCTCCCTTAGGTCAAATCAATCCATATACCATATGAAAACAAGGCAATCCCCGTTTGGACGAATACCCAGCCCTTACGCCTAAATCCCACCGGTCAGCGAAGCACCATGTTGGCCTCAAACGGTTTGATCACTCCTTCTAACACCAACATCTGGATCGTTTTGTTGGATAATTCCCTATACCGCGGCGACCGCTGAATCATTTGCACTTCCTGCGGCGTCAGAAAACGGGATGGCAACTGGTTCGCAAAGGACAACAATCCCATGAGCCCTTGGGATTGGCGAATCATTTTCGCTTGGTATACCAAGGACCTCAATTGGTCGGCCGTCACCGCTTCCCTTCCCACTGTCTGGTTGATCTCTTGCACGAGTTCACGATAAAACGCACTTTTATTCACGCTGCTCACCTCCCGTTGATTCCACGTTTCATCTTATGCATTTCCCCTCTGGCATGATTGTGTTGCTCTAAAGCGGACCCAAAGGAACACTCCGCCTTTTGCGGATCGCAACGATTCACCTGCCAACGAACCGAAAAAAGAAACCCCGTCTCCATCGGACGGGGTCGTTAGTCGAAACTAAGCGTTTCCAAGTTTTCTTCCTGCAAGTATTCATATAGAGGCCTCCACTCGGGGCGGGTGGCGAAATCGGGCTGATTCACCAGTTGTGCCGCATCGGAGCGCGCCACTTCCAACACCCGTACATCTTCAGTTAAATCGGCCAGTTTAAACTCGGGCAAGCCACTCTGTTTCACTCCCAGAAAATCACCCGGCCCCCGCAATTCCAAGTCACGGCGGGAGATTTCAAATCCATCCGTCGTTTCGGTCATAATGCGCATCCGTTCGACTCCCATTTCCGACTTGGGGTCCGCCACCAGCACACACGTGGAAGCGCCTCCGCCCCGCCCCACCCGACCGCGCAATTGGTGCAATTGCGCAAGGCCAAAGCGATCGGCATCGTAGATCACCATCACGGTCGCATTGGGCACGTTGACCCCCACTTCCACCACGGTGGTCGATACCAGCACTTGCACCTCATTATCCGCAAAACACCGCATCACTTCTTCTTTTTCCGCGGGGGTCATCCGACCGTGCAACAGCCCGACACGGATGGGCGCCAATGTGGTGGCCAGCTGTTCAAACACTTCTTGCGCGTTCTCCAAGTCCAATTTCTCCGACTCTTCGATGAGCGGACAAATCACGTAGGCTTGGCGGCCACTACCGCACTCTTTGGCAATAAAGTTGACAATCCGGGGCCACAGTTCCTTTTTCACCCAGTACGTATCGATCGGTTGCCGACCGGCCGGCATCTCGTCAATCGTCGATACGTCCATCTCTCCAAACACCGTAATCGCCAGCGTGCGCGGAATCGGGGTCGCTGTCATATGCAGCACGTCAGGCACTTCCCCCTTTTCCCTTAAGGTGGCCCGTTGCTTCACGCCAAAGCGGTGTTGCTCATCCATGATCACCAAGCCCAAGTTGCGATAGACGACCGCATCTTGGATCAGGGCATGCGTTCCGACAACGACATCGGCCAAGCCCATTTGAATCTGGCCCAATGCTTCCCGCCGCTCCCGGGCGGTCATGCTTCCGGTTAGCGAAACGACATTCACGCCACATGGAGACAGCAACTTGGTGATGGAGATGGCATGCTGATCAGCCAAAATCTCCGTTGGCACCATCAGCGCCCCTTGGTGACCGCTTAAAAAGTTGGCATATAGGGCAATCGCGGCAACCACCGTTTTCCCGGACCCCACATCCCCTTGCAACAAACGGTTCATCTGATAAGGGGACCGCATATCGGTGAGAATTTCCCTCACCACGCGTCGCTGCGCCCCTGTCAGCGGAAAAGCCAGTTGCTGGACAAAGGCCTCTACTTGGTCATCAGGGAAAGAGTGAACAATGCCCGCCACCTCAGTTCGGTTTATCTTCCTTAACCACATGATTTTAAGTTCATACAACAACAATTCCTCGTACACCATCCGGCGGCGCGCCTGCAATCCTTCCTCTTTGCCTTTGGGAAAATGAAGATAGTACATGGCCTTGGCGCGGGGAATCAACTTATAGCGTTCACACAACTCCTGCGGCAACACTTCTTCAATCTCGCGCCCATATTGGAGAAACGCCTCATAAATCAATTTGCGCAACCAATGCATCTTGATGGAGCTGGTGACAGAGTAAACCGGCTCTAGTCGCCCCATGTGCTTTTCCTGTTCCGCCGGGCTGACAAACGTGCGGTCAACCGTGATTTGCAGGCGGTGGCGATCCCATTTCCCGGAGACCATCAGGGTTTGCCCCGCTTGGATCTTGTTCTTCAGGTAAGCTTGGTTAAACCAGATCGCATGAACCGTCACGCCGTCCACATCCAACTTGGCGGTCATGCGCGATTTCTTTTTATTAAACCAACGGACACTGGGCTGGCCATACACCCGGCCCCGCACCGTCACCTTTTCGTCATGTCCGGCTTGCGCCAAATCACTTAAGCGGTAATCCTCATAGCGATAAGGGTAATGC
Organism: Laceyella putida; assembly: GCF_042665195.1. NCBI lineage: Bacteria > Bacillati > Bacillota > Bacilli > Caryophanales > Thermoactinomycetaceae > Laceyella > Laceyella putida. The sequence goes on along the minus strand of NZ_JBHTBW010000047.1, from coordinate 159,829 downwards.
GCCAGCAAATCGGCAATTGTATGAATCCCCAGCTCGGCCAAATCTTGTTTCCGCTGCTCTCCCACTCCGGAAAGGACATCAACAGGAATTTGGCTTAATTTCATGATTTTTTGTTGATGGACCCAAAGATTTGGCGTTCCAACACACGTCCGGTGGGAGTGGCGGCCAAACCGCCGAGTGCCGTTTCCTTCAGGGCTACCGGCATCGTTTGGCCGATTTTGTACATGGCCTCGATCACTTCATCTGTCGGGATCACACTCTTTACCCCCGCCATCGCCATATCCGCCGCCACCATGGCAATGGCGGCCCCCATCGCATTTCGTTTAACACAGGGCGCCTCCACCAAACCGGCGACCGGGTCACAAACCAAACCCAACATGTTTTTCAAAGCGATGGCGACCGCTTCAGCGGACATCGACGGGGTGCCTCCGGCCATTTCCACCACTGCCGCGGCCGCCATCGCGGTAGCGGAACCCACTTCGGCTTGGCAACCTCCGGCCGCGCCGGAAATGCATGCGTTGTTGGCAATGCAAAAACCGATCGCCCCTGCGGTGAAGAGCCCACGAACCATCGTGTCCCGATCAGAACCCAATTTTTCCGCCGCCGTAAAAATCGTGCCAGGCAAAATCCCGCACGCACCCGCCGTCGGGGTAGCGACAATCGTGCCCATCGCCGCATTCACTTCCGAAACGGCAGTCGCCCGTGAAACCGCATCCAACACGGTCGTGCCTGATAACAAGACAGGCGCCGTCTTCTTGTATTCCTGTATTTTTTTGGCATCTCCGCCCGTCAGTCCGCTATGCGAGCGAATGTCTTCGGTCAATCCCCGCTCGATGGCCTCTTTCATCACATCGAGATTGCGTCCCATCTCTTCAAAAATGTCCGCTTGCGGGCGATTAAACACCGTTGATTCGTAAGCGAGCATCACATCTGATATCTTCAGTTGTTCTGTTTCCGCCAACTCCACCAATTCTGCTACGGTCCGAAACTTCATCGTTCCAATCTCCTTATCCATAAGAGAAAAGTTTATAAACCCGATCGTTAAAGCAATCAGCCGAACGCTTCTGCTTTTATCATAAACCAACCGCACGACAATGTTTTGCCAATATCATCCGTCATAGAAAACCGCCGTACGACAATGAACGGCGGTTTTCTCTCGATTATAAAATCGTCACAGCATGGATGCCGGGCAAACTACCGATCTCCGCTTGCACCCCGGCCTCGACTTTTTGATCCGTTTCGATCGACATCAGTGCTTGCGACCCTTTTTCTTTCCGCGAAACTTGCATGAATGCGATATTGATTTGATGTTTGGCCAACACGGTAGCCACCTTGGCCACCGCGCCATATTGGTCTTGGTGCAAGACCAGCAACACCGGATCATTGCCGGATAACTTCAAGTCAAAACCGTTCAGCTCGATAATCTCCATCTTGCCGCCACCAATCGAGACGCCCACCACTTCCACACTGCCTTCTTCATCCTCCAAACGTATCCGGGCCGTATTGGGATGTTCCGTCAACTCATCTGATTCTTGAAAGATGATCTCGATCCCTTCTTCGCGAGCAATATTGAGTGAATGCACCATTCGTTTATCAAAAGTATCAAAATCTAAAAGTCCACCAGCCAGTGCAACATCGGTTCCATGCCCGCGATACGTTTTCGCAAACGACCCGTACAGGGTAATGAGCGCCCGCTTGGGTTTGCGTCCGAAGATCGTTCTGGCCGCGCGTCCAATTCGCGCCGCGCCGGCCGTATGAGAACTGGATGGGCCGATCATGATGGGGCCAATAATATCAAAAACAGTACGATACTTCATTTTTCCACCTCAACCACGACAGGGAATCATCATTCATCCAAAGGAACCAGCAAGCAGCCAATCGTGCCCGGTCCCGCATGGGTTCCCACCGCTGGGCCTAGATCCACCACGACCACTTCCCGCACATCGAACATCTCTTTGGCTTTCTCCAACCAGATTTCGGCTTGCTCCTCTTCATCGGCATGGAGAATGGCCGCGCTTACCGCTCCTGTCGGCACCTTTTCTTTTAAGAGCTCAAACGCTTTCGCTTGCGCTTTGTTTTTCCCGCGCGCTTTTTCAATGGCGTAGATTTCGCCATCGTCATTAATTGAAATGATCGGCTTGATGTTTAAGAGTGAACCGACCAGCGCGGAAGCTTTCCCAATCCGGCCGCCTTTCTGGAGATATTCCAAAGTATCGACCAAGGCAACCAGGACTTGTTTGTCACGTATGCGCTGGACCAACTCCTGCAACTCGGCCATCGATTTTCCTTCTTTTGCCGCCCGTGCCGCCATCACCACCAGCACGCCCAATGCGTACGTCACCGCCCGGCTATCCACCACCACGATCCGTGCCTCGGGATACTCTTCTTCGATCATCGACTTGGCAAGCAAGGCGGTTTGGTAAGTGCCGCTCATCTTGGAAGAGATATGGATCGACAGGATTTCCGTCGCCCCGGCTTCAATTGCTTGTCGATACGCCTCAGTGATTTCAACCGGTGAAGGTTGCGAAGTCATAGGCAGTTCAGGGGTGCTTTTCATCTTTTCGTAAAATTGGCCGGGTGTAATCGTCACACGGTCCAAATACGATTCTCCGGCCACCTGCACCTTGACCGGGATCACCTTGATATCCAATTCTTCGATCAGGTATTGCGGGATATCGGCTGTGCTATCACAAAAGACTTTCACCTTTTCCATCGCTCACACCTCCCACAGCTTATTCTACAGAGAAGAGATAATAGTAAACGGGTTGTCCGCCTTCATGGACTTCCACTTCCACTTCCGGATGCTTCTCCTCAATCGCTTCCCGAAGGGCTTCGGCTTGGTCGGCGGTCACATCTTGCCCATAGATGATCGTCACCACATCCGCTCCGTCGCCGATCATGCGCGTCAACAGCTCCACCGCCGTATCCGTCACCTCTTGGCCGACAAATTCGATTTTGCCTTCGCGGATGCCTAAGTAATCGCCTTTTTTGATCTCGTACCCGTCGATTTTGGAATCGCGGATGGCATAGGTGAGTTCACCCGACTGAACCGCTTGGTAAGCTTCCCGCATGCTCTCTTCATTCTCCGCCGGGGTCGCTTCCGCATTAAAGGCCAACAAAGCGGACAACCCTTGCGGAATCGTGCGTGTCGGCAATACCGTCACGGGGACATCGACAACTTCTCCCGCTTGCTCCGCCGTTAAGATGATGTTTTTGTTATTGGGCAGAATGATAATATGTTCAGCGTTGATCCGTCCAATTGCCTTTACGATCTCTTCCGTCGATGGGTTCATCGTCTGCCCGCCTTCAATCACCACATCGACGTGAAGTGAACGGAAGATCTCCGCGATGCCTGGGCCCGCGGCCACGGCCACAATCCCAAACTTCTTCTCTGGCGCCGCTTTGGGCGCTGGCTTTGCCGCTGGGGCCTCACCCACCGCCGCTTCGTATTGTTCACGCATATTATCGATTTTGATTCGGGTCAAGTCCCCATATCCCATCGCGTAGTTAAGGGCATCCCCCGGGTATTCCGCATGGATATGTACCTTCACCAGTTCTTCGTCCGCCACGACCAAGAGCGAATCGCCAAATCGGCTGATTTCGTTGCGGAACGCCTCTTCATCAAACGCCTTGGTTTCGCGACGGGTCGTCTTCAAGTTGACGATAAATTCCGTACAGTAGCCATGTTCAATCTCGGATGGATCAATCTTGGCTTGGTAATTCTCATGGGCCATCGAAGCCAAAGATTCCAGATCGGGCAACGCGGAAACCGCTTCCGGCGCGAATGCTTCTTTTCCGGAGAGCGCCGCAAACATCCCCTCATAAATAAAGACCAACCCTTGACCACCCGCATCGACAACCCCGGTCTGCTTGAGGACCGGTAACATCTCCGGTGTGCGTGCGAGAGTCCGTTTGGCTTCATTCAATACCGTTTCCATGATCACCAGTGGATCTTCGGTGCTCCAGGACCGCTTCATGCCCGCATCGGCGGCTTCGCGCGCCACCGTCAAAATCGTGCCTTCGACAGGTTTGATCACCGCTTTATAAGCGGTTTCCACCCCGCGTTGAAACGCATCGGCCAACTGGCGGGCATTCATCCGCTCCTTATCCGCAACGGCTTTGGAGAAACCGCGGAACAACTGGGATAAGATGACGCCCGAATTGCCGCGCGCACCCATCAAGAGACCACGAGAAAGCGCTTCCGCCATCTTTCCCACGGTCTCGGCCGCAGCGAACTTCTCCATTTCCTTCACGCCAGAGGTAATGGTCAAATTCATATTGGTTCCCGTGTCCCCGTCTGGCACAGGAAACACGTTCAGGGCATTCACCGCTTCCACATTCTTATTCAAGCTGCGCGCACCCGCACGCATCATCTGTAAAAACATCGTTGCTTCGATATATCGCTGTCCCAACAGTGTTCCTCCTTACTCTTCATTCACCAGCCGCACACCCTGCACGTAGATGTTGACTTGATTTACTTTAAGCCCAATCATTTGGTCAAGGGTGTATTTCACTTTCGATTGAACGTTGTGAGCCACTTCCGAAATCTTCGTGCCATAGCCAACGATGATATACATATCGATCACGATGTCACCGTTCTCCGTCCGCACTTCAATTCCTTTGCTCAGGTTTTCACGTCTCAACAGTTCGGTAATCCCATCTTTCAACTGGCTGCGTGACGCCATGCCAACAAGACCGTAGCAATCCATCGCGGCGATGCCCGCTACCGTCGCAATCACTTCATTTGCCACTTCAATTTGTCCATATTGAGTGGATACCTCTAAACTCATACATATTCCTCCCGAGGTGAGGTTTCATTTTGCTAACTAGAACAATTGTACAATAATACCCAGTTGATTAAAAGGATAACAACACATTCATGATACTGAACTCTCATGCACCTTGCAAGTGATGGTAAGGTGTGCTACAATGTGCTGGTGTTTAGTCCTTATTCGTATGCGATGCAGGAAAATGGACGATCTAGCCATTTTCGTTAGGGGCTTCTATCTTTGACCGTGATGATGCATTCACTCATAGAAGCCGGCCGTACGGAAGACAGAGGAGGTGCAAAGAATGGCTCGCGTTTGCTACATTACCGGAAAAAAGGGACGTACTGGAAATAAAGTAAGCCACTCCAACCGCAAAAGCAAAAAGAAATGGGGAGCAAACGTACAAAAAGTACGCATCCTCGTTGATGGAAAACCAAAACGCGTTTATGTGAGCACCCGTGCTCTCAAATCCGGCTTGGTAACCCGCGTTTAATCGTACCAACAGAAAAAGCACCTCGACGGGTGCTTTTTTTATGTCCAAAAACGGCAAAAAGGGCTTATGTCAGAGATCGCAGACAAAGTGGCCCCAGAGTCGATTTTTGAGTCTTCGTTCCTTGGTCGCCTTATCGGGGAGGGTGCTCCGTCGCCGAACTCCGGCGCGGGCAAAGTCACTTTCATTCTTAGGGTTGCCCGCTTTCTTCCTTTGTTCGGCACTCCGCTTTCACCCACAAGGTACAGGCAAAAATCTTCCTCCTCTAGAGGTTTGTCTTATCCTTGGCTTATGGGTCAATCTTTCTTTAACATGCCTAAGATCGCTTTGACGACTCCACCTAAAAACTTGGGAAGTTTAATGGTATAAAAACGCAACGTTCTCACCCCTTAACCATCCGGGTCATATCGACCACGATACATGTCATCAACTTATTTATATTCTATAGGGTGAAAATGGTACCTAGAACAGGGAAATCACGGGACAAGCCCTTCCCGGCTCTCTACCACCAACAGCTTCCCTTCGACAATCGCCACCGACGCATCAAGTTCGCTCCACTCGTTGCTGATTCCCCTGCTTTCCATGCGGTGCAATGTCTCGCCGTACAGCGGATATTTTAACCCTTCCGTCTTTACGCCAAGCACTTCCCGCGACAGCGGAATCAACGAAAGGTACTGAAAACCTTGGCGCGGAAGCGCGATCCGGCCCGGTCCCACAAGCAAGCGGATCCGGTTGGTGCGGTGGAGCAACGTTCCGCGGACGCCCCGATCCGCCAACCATTCCAACAGCGCGATATTGGCCAGCATGTGATCATAACGCTGCCCACCCAAGGCCCCCAGGATCCGCACCTCACTCGGTTGAAGCGCCGCGGCTTTCATGAGCGCGAAATGAAGGTCGGTCTCCGCTTTTTCCGGCGGCAACGCTTCCGTCGCCACCCCAAGTCGCGCCAGTTCCGCCACAAAGCCGCGTCCGGTGGTGTCAAAATCGCCCACCGCCAAATCCGGCTTGATGCCCGCCCGCAGCAAGGCTTGCGCTCCGGCGTCAGCCGCGATGACATATCCCGGCTCCAACCGAAGGCGGCCCAATTCCTCCGCCGTCACTTCTCCGCCCGCCACCACATAGACGCATCGTTGTTGCGCCAATCTCATCCCCTCCGTGCGCGCCGCATCAGTAGCTGGGGCGCGGTCCAACACACCCCGCCGCAAATGACGAGCGTGATGAGCACTTCCGGCACAAGATAAGAGGAGTTATAAATCAGCGAATAAAGATAGACCGATTGGTTCTTTGCATACTCACTGAAAAACACAACGCCGGACGCATAGTGGGCCAAAAAGCGAAACCCGCCCGCCACCAAGAGGCCCAAACCAATCAGCCACATTTGCTTCGAACGGGACTGCCCTTCGTGGAGCCGCACCCACCCCGCCAAGCCGAGCGCGGCAAAAGCGATGGGATAATCGAGCAATGCCTGCAAGGGGTGGACAATCACCCCACCCAAAAGCATCAGCAAGATGCCCGTCAACAACCCACAAGCCAGACCCGGCTTGACGCCACGGCGGAACGCCACGGCAGCGATGGGCAGCATCGTGAGCGTAATCGAGCCGCCGTTGGGCCAAAGCTGAAACGGTGTCATCTGGTTGAAAACGATGGCGATCGCAGCCAGGATGGCCACTTCCATCAAAGTGACTAAACGTTGACCTTGTCTCATGTTGCTTCATTCTCCTTGTGCGTGAAGTCCGCGTTCACCCGCATGTCTGATTTCGGCGATGGCTTCCCGCCGATTCGCTTTCCCGAACACCGCCGACCCGGCCACCAGCACATTGGCGCCGGCCTTGACCACCTGCGCCGCCGTCTCCGCATTGACTCCGCCATCCACTTCCACTTCGACATGGGACAGACCGCGTTCCGTCAGCAACCGGCGCACTTGCCTGATCTTGTCCAACACACCCGCGATGAACGCCTGTCCCCCGAAGCCCGGATTCACGGTCATCAGCAGGACGAGGTCCACGTCAGGCAAAATGGGCTCGATGAGTGAAACAGGCGTCGCCGGATTGATGACGACACCTGCCTTGGCTCCCAGCTCTTTAATGTGGTGAATCGTCCGATGCAAGTGAGGGCAAGCCTCTTGATGGACCGACACCAGATCGGCGCCGCTTTTGACAAACGCTTCAATGTACCGGTCCGGTTCCGCAATCATGAGATGGACATCGAGCGGTAACCTTGTATGGGGGCGAATCGCCTCCACCACCAGCGGCCCGAGCGTGATGTTGGGCACAAAGCGGCCATCCATCACATCCACATGAATCCAATCGGCGCCGGCTTGTTCCACTTCTCTGATCTCATCGCCCAGCCGCGCAAAATCGGCGGATAAGATCGAGGGGGCTAGTTTGATCATGCGTCAGTACCTCCTCATTAACGCCTCTTTGATCTCATTCATAAACGTTTCGTAATGCCGATAACGGCCTGGATGGATCTCGCCGTTTTCCAGTGCCGCTCTCACTTCGCAGCCAGGTTCGTTCAGATGGAGACAACCTCGGAACCGGCATTGATCCGCCCGCCCGCGAAACTCCGGGAAGCAATCGCCAAGATCGGCGGGTTCCATCCCCTGGAACGACAATTGGCTGAATCCAGGGGTATCCGCCACTTGTCCCCCGCCGTCGAGCGGCAACAGCTCAACTTGGCGCGTCGTATGACGGCCCCGTCCGATTTTCTTGCTCACCGAACCTGTCTCCAGCTGCCGGTTTGGCAAGAGCTGATTGAGCAGAGAAGATTTGCCCACACCCGACTGCCCCGCAAACACGGAAATCTTCCCGGCCAACCGCTCCTTCACCGCCTCCAGCCCATCACCGGAATGAATGCTGGTGGCGATCACCGGATACCCAGCCGCTTGATAAATCTCCCTAACCTGTTCAATCTCGCGCCCATCTTTGATCAAGTCGCTCTTGGTCAGCACAATCACGATCTCCAACCCTTCCCGCTCCGCATGGACGAGAAACCGGTCCACGGGCATCTGCTGGAAACGCGGCTGCCTGAGCGAACAGACCACCATCGCCTGATCCACGTTGGCGATCGGCGGACGCGTGAGTTCAGAATGACGGGGTTGAACGGAGGTCACAACACCTTCGCCCAACCCCGTCGCATCAACCTCTACGACATCGCCCACCAGCGGAGTCAGTTTTTTCTTTTCGAATTTGAACACTCCGCGCGCCCGGCACTGGAGCACATCCCCCGCCTCCGTGCGCACGTAGTAGAACCCGCTGATCGCTTTGACGATTTGCCCTACAGGCATATTGGACCTCCTTTTGATATAGTTTTAACCATTCACTTCAGACCAAGGCGTCAATTTACATTCCGGCATTTGTGGAATGTTTGAATAGACTTTTACCGTATCCCCCTTGCCAACAGGCGTTCCTGGAGCCGGCTCTTGCTTATATATCTTGGCGAAACCACCAGATCCATTAGGGCAACGATAAAGTTCTATCTTATAATCCACACTTTGGGATATTTTTTTCATTCTGCTTTCGAACTTACCAGTAAAATCGTCAAGAGGCTTGCCTTCTACACCGATTTTCACTTGAAACTTGGTGGTTTTATCAAACTTCTCTCCTACACCAGGAGAAATTTCCAATACCTTATCCTTTTCACCTTGACCATAAGTAAATTCCGGTTCGGGCAATCCTTTTTGCTTAACAAATTTTTCAACGTCTTGTTTCGTCTCCAAATTGTCAGGCACTACCCATTCCGTTTGCGCCTGCCCATCCGTTGGCTCATCACTGCCGCCACTGATCAAACCCCAAATCTTGTTGAAGCCCCAAATGCTGATGGTGAGGATCACGAATACCGTAAAGAGTCCGAATAAGAGCTTTTGCCACCAAGGGAGTTTGGCTTGCACGTTTTCCAACCAGACGACGGTGCGCTGGAAGATGGTTTGGTCGCCGCTGTTCGGCACGTTTTTCAGGCGCTCCAAGTTGGCCAATGTCTGGTCGCCCAGCCCCGGTTGCTTCTGCGTGTGGTTGGAGCGGATTTCCGGGCGTTGGATCGGCGAGCGGTAAGGCTCCCGTTCCCCTTTCATCGTGGCCACGGGATGATCGTTGTCGTCGTCCGCCAGCGGAATCGTTTGGTACATAGTCTTCTGCGCTGGTTTGGGAGAGCTGTTCCAGTTGGTCTCCATGCGCGGGCTCAGCTGCACGGCTTGTTGCAGGGCGTGCATCATCTCCCGGGCCGAAGCGAAGCGTTTGTTTGGGTCTTTATCCAGCGCCTTCATGATGATGTCCGCCATGTTGTCCGGTATCTTCTCATTGAAATGGCGCGGATCGTCCGGTTGTTCCTGCAAGTGCTTCAGGGCGATGGAAATCGCCGAGTCTCCGTCGAACGGCAGGCGCCCCGTCAACATCTCGTACAGCACAATCCCCAGTGAATAGAGATCGGATTTTTCCCCGATCACCCCGCCGCGCGCCTGCTCCGGCGAGAAGTAATGAACAGACCCCATCACCGAACCCTGCTGGGTAATCGTGGACGAGCTGGCGGCGCGGGCAATCCCGAAGTCGGTCACTTTGGCGCGCCCATTGGAACCGAGCAGGATATTATGCGGTTTGATGTCGCGGTGCACAATCTGATTTTCGTGCGCGTGCGCCAAGCCATCGCATATCTGCATCGCGATGTTGGCCGCCTCTTGCACGGGAAGCGGACCACGTTCCAAGATATACTGCTTCAAGGTGGGTCCCTCAACCAATTCCATCACGATGTAGTGGGTATACCCATCTTTCCCCACATCATAAACATTGACTACATTGGGGTGAGATAAACTTGCGGCGGCTTGCGCTTCCCTACTAAAGCGACGTATGAATTCTGAGTCGTTGCTAAGGGCTTCGCTCAGTACTTTGATCGCCACATAACGATGAAGGAGCAAGTCTTTTGCTTTATATACGACCGCCATCCCTCCGCCGCCGACACGGCTCACAATCTCGTACCGTCCCCCCAGCTTCTTCCCTTCCATCTGCATGGTCACCTCGTTCCTCCTTGAACCCGATTAAGATGTAGCCGACCTTCCTGTATGTTGTAGAAGAATTAGGGAAATGTTATCATTTCCACCAGCTTCTAAAGCCAGTTGGATCAACTTGTCTGCTTTCTCTTCTATATTCATGCTTGTGGATGACATGACAATGCCAATCTCCCGCTCGCTGACCATGGTGGTGAGCCCATCGGAACACAAGAGCAAGAGATCCCCATCCGACCATGGGGTGTTGATCAAATCCACTTCCACATCTTCGCTAGTGCCCACCGCGCGGACGATCATGTTGCGCTGCGGGTGGTTACGCGCTTCTTCCTCCGTGATCTGCCCATGCTTGCGCAGCAGGTTCACATAGGAATGATCTTCCGTCAATTGATACAAACCACCATTATGCAACACATACGCGCGGCTGTCGCCAACATGGGCCAAGACCACTTCATGCTCATCCACAATCGCGGCGATCGTGGTCGTCCCCATCCCTTGCATATGGCTATTCTCGGTAGCGAGCGTATAGACGCGTTCATTCGCCTTGCCGACCGCATGCAACAACAGGTCGCTTTTCTCATCAGTGGATACGTCGAGATCCTCCACCCTCAACACTTTTTGAATCGTATCCACCGCTTCACGGCTAGCGACATCACCAGCTTGGTGACCACCCATGCCATCCGCAACAATGGCAATCACTGCTCCGGATTTGGTGACAATCAGGCCGGTGCTGTCTTCGTTGAGATCGCGCACGCAACCGATGTCAGTACGCCGTGCCATCAACATCTCCGGTTACCCCTTTCCCTTTATTTAATTGTCCACTTGCTATGATCAATACAAAGAGAACTCGTCGCTGCATGTTCTGCTTCGTCCACTGGTTTGACTGTATGCAGCACGAATGCTGGTTTCAGGAGAAAAACCATTTACGAGTTTACATTACTATGCTTCGCCCTCAACTGTCCACATGCCGCATCGATATCGTGGCCGTGTTCTCTGCGGATGGTCGTATTCACACGATAAGAATCGAGGATGCGTTTAAACTCGAACACTTGATTTTTCGGCGTGCGTGTATAACCGCGCTCCGGCACATAGTTCACCGGGATCAAATTGACCAGGCAATTCATCCCTTTCAAGAGCTTGCCAAGTTCATGTGCGTGCTCGGGCTGGTCATTTTTGCCCCCGATTAAAGCATATTCAAAAGTGAGTCTACGCCCTGTCTTCTCCAAATAGTACCAACAGGCATCCAATAATTCTGCAAGCGGATAACGGCGGTTAATTGGCATCAATTTGGAACGGAGATCCGTATTCGGCGAATGGAGCGATATCGCCAGCCCCACTTGCCAATCCTCATCCGCAAAACGATAGATATTGGGTACGACCCCACTGGTTGAGACGGTGATATGTCGTTGTCCAATATGTAAGCCATGAGGATCGTTCATGATGCGAACAAAGTTCATGGTCGGCTCATAATTTTCAAATGGTTCGCCTGAACCCATCACCACGATGGACTTCACCCGCTCCCCCGTCTCATCCAGGTACTTCTGCGCTTGAACCACTTGCGCCACAATCTCGCCCGCGGACAAATTGCGCTTCAAACCGCCCAGGGTGGAGGCGCAAAAGGTGCATCCGACACGGCAACCGACTTGGGTGGTGACGCAGACGCTGATCCCATATTGATGGCGCATGATCACCGTTTCAATGGCATGTTTGTCATGCAGACCAAATAAAAACTTCACGGTCCCATCCGATGAGACTTGCGTGGTCAGCACATCCAACGGTTGCAGGTGAAACATTTCACTTAATCTTTCCCGCAAACCCTTGGGCAAGTTGGTCATTTCATCAAACGCATTCACCCGTTTGACATAGAGCCAGTCCATCACTTGCTTCGCGCGGAACTCTGGCTGTTTGTTTTCTGTCATCCAACTTTTCCATTCGGGAAAGGTCAGATCATATGCAAAAGGTTTCATCATTCATTCTCACCAGTTTCTTTAAACTACCGCAAGTTTTGAACAGACTGATCCCATTCAAAACTTTTCTTATTATATCATAGTACATGCGATTGAAAAGGGACAGGTCGTGAAGATTTTTTCACTCCTCTCCCTTGGTTATAGCGCTTTGAGTCCGATCCGTCCCACCTCGACCGCGTAGCGAATATGGATGGGCATGGATGGGAATTCTTTCTCCCAATTCATTTTCCTCCATATCTCCGGATAGAAAGCGTAGACCCGGTTGCGGATCAAAAACACATCTTGCTTCAATCCCTTTTGCGCCTTCCTCAACACTTCTGCGGCGGTTCGCTCATACGTTTTGGCGATCAGCTGATTCACGTTCTGAAACGCCTTTTCATCTTTCATGGTGAACGAGCACTCATTTTCCAGAACCACTCCCTTGACTCGAATGTCAATGGACGCCTCCGGTTTATTCGTTACATTTAATGCTTTCTCTATTTGTTTCGGTTCAAACACCAGCTTCCCTTTCTTGCCGGGACAATTGATGACAATGGGGTACCCCTGTATTTCTTCCCGAAAGTGCAGCACCGGATTTAATTCAACCTCGTTGAGAGTCCCGACCATCTTGTCGGAGCGAAAGACAGCCATGCCTTTATATTGGAAGCCATCCTTTCCAGGTTTGAAATAATAAAACATCGGCACTTGTTTTCCGGGATGGGACAGATCAACGAACACCTTTCCCAAGGTCATGTCGGATACTTTTTTCGCGGTGATCCCGCTTTCAATGAAATTGCGCAGATAGTAAGTCGGAATCTGTTCCAATTTGGGTTGCACCAACAAAGCGTCTTTGGCCTTCCCGTCGATGACGATGGGATACATGTGACGGCGGATCTCCGGACTGCGGCGGATCCAATCCATAAACGGGCGAACCCCTTCTCTGGCCACTCCCTCGCTGAATAAGAGGGTTTCCATATGACCAAAAAACAAGGGATAAATCGATTTGCGGTCCAGTTCGCCGATGGCCTCTTCAAGCGTGGTGCCTTCGCCCGAATAGACTTCCACCGCTCCGGGCCCACCTCCGCCGCCGCCTTCCCCCCCGCCTCCGCCGCCTCCGCTGGCGATTTGCCCCGGGTTGGGCACTTGCACGCTTACCTCATAACCGCCATCCTTCTTGTCGATTGCCATCGAAACCACAATCGATCTCATCTCAATCTCCTGATCATCCCAGCATCCCGTGAGCAGGGTGAGGCAGAAGATGCTAAGCACGCCCCTGTGCAGAAGACGCCTCAATTTGTGCCCCTCCTTTCTTCTTGCGAATGAGCGAAATAATGAGCAAGATGCCGGGAACGATGATTGCCACCGCCAAACTGTATATCCCCATCCATGAAGCATACGTTCCCACTTGTTTCACATTGGATGGGAGCACCGCAAGCCGATACAGAACAGGCACCATCAGCAGGGAAACCCACCGTCTCGTCCTCTCCCGCAAACGGAAGAATTCCATAACCATTTGCACGAAGCTCGTCTGCAAATTGACGATGGTAGTGAACACCGCAATCAGCCAGATCCCCAAAATGGCCGATTCCAACCGTTCAAACACCAGCGCTTTCAAGTTGATGGCCTTCACTACCTCCAACACGGGAACCAAAATTTTGCTGATCTCATCCTTGCCAAACACACTGAGCGACGTGAGGCAAGTGAACCAGTAAATGAATGTCGCCGCCAACACCGCGGCGGAGTGGGCTTTGAACCCCTTGTCCGGCTTGGCGTAGAACCCGCTGAACATCATGATCACCTTGTACCCCGCATACGAATAAGAGGCGCTCAACACGCCCTTTAAGACCATCATCCAGTTGGTTTGAAAGAGGGGAAACAGGTTCATCATTTCTCCTCTTTGGACAATGGAAATCACATAGAGCAGGATCGGCACAAACATGGTGGGCAGCAAAAACTCGTTGAACTTGGCAATCACCGCCGGATGGCTCCCCGCGGCAAACGCTCCCGCCACCAGGAAAACCAACATGATCGCCTCAATCGGTGTATTGACCAACACCGCCGTCACCACCACCTCACCGAAGACGCGGGTGCTGATCGCGATTCCCCCAACCCAAAACAGCACCACCGCCAACAGAAAGGGAACGCTCAAGAGCTTGCCCACCCTGTCACTCTTCTCACGGCCCAAGATGATAGGCGCGAACTGGACGACGCTCATGGCCGGAAACCTCCGGCACAGCCAACTGATCAGCGCACTGACCACCCATACGAAGAGACCGCTTAAGACAATCACCCACAGCATGTCATTGCCCGTAAACTGACCGACATCCCGTGGCAGACTGAGGACGCCCACGCCAACCATCGACGAAAAAACCACGGCAAACGCTTGATAAGGGGAGATCGTTTGATTGGAATCCGGTTCAGGACGAAGTTTGTTCATGCTCGTTTCTCCCTTCCTTGCGAATGGTGTCACTTGGGCGGTAAGCCGCGGGACGTCTGGTCATCCACTTCCACGGCACGCGCACGAATGAATCTCTCAGATCACGCAAATTGAGCGGGGCAAAGGGCGCCATATACGGTACGCCGAATGAGCGGAGTTGCACCAGATGCAGGATGAGCAGCATCGTTCCGAGCGTGATGCCATACAGGCCAAACGTCGCGGCCAGGATAATGAACAGGAACCGGAGCAAACGAATGGAGATCGCCGCATTATAGCTTGGATTGGCATAGGAGCTGATGGTTGTTAAGCCGACGACAATCACGATGGCCGGCGAGACCAGTCCGGCGGAAACGACCGCGTTCCCGATGACGAGCGCTCCCACAATCCCAATCGTCGGTCCGATGGGGCCTGGCAAACGAATGCTGGCTTCACGCAGGATCTCCACACTGATCTCCATCAAGAGGACTTCCAATGTAGCCGTGAAGGGCACGGATGCCCGTCCCGCCGCCATGGCGATCGCGAGGTTGGCCGGAATCATCTCAGGATGAAAGGAGACAAATGCAATATACAAAGCCGGCAATAATAAGGCGCTAACCATGCTGATCAACCGAATGAAGCGCAAAAAAGTGGTTTGGTAATATTTTTCGTAATAATCTTCCGGGCTGTAATAAAACTGGCTGAACACCGCCGGCGCAATCAGGGCGTGCGGCGTCCCTTCCACCAGGATCGCCACTTTGCCTTCCAAAAGATGGGCCACGACCGAATCGGGCCTTTCCGTGTTTTGCATCAGCGGAAAAGGGGTCCATATCTGGTCTTGGATCATCTCTTCGATGTAACCCGACTCCAACACCCCATCAACCTTGATCTCATTTATGCGGTCTTCCACTTTTTTCACAATATGAGAGTCGCTAATTCCTTCAATATAAAGCAACCCCACAGTTGTCTTGGTGCGTTTCCCCAGCGTGAAATATTTGACGCGGAAATTGGGATCGCGGAGCCGATGGCGGATCATCGCCAAGCTCCAACACATCGTCTCGCTGAGCCCTTCGCGCGGGCCGCGCACCACCGCTTCCGCCCTCGGTTCGGACACACTTCGCGCCGCCCAACCTTTGGTGCCCAAGATGAGCGCTTTGTCCATGCCGTCGATGAACAGCACTGTATCCGCGCTCAAGATCGCCTCCACAGCGGTCTTCAAATCATCCGCTTCTTTGGTTTCACCCACTTCCACCATGCTTTGGGTAACGATGGTCCAAAGTTCTTCCGCGCCTATTTGTTTTTCTTGGCTATTGATCATGGGGCGCAGCAAAAAGTTGTGCACAATCTCTTTGTTGACCAGCTCATCAATGAAAAGGACGGCGCACCCAATCTCTTCCCCGATGGTAAAGGAACGCGTGACCAAATCGGCGCAATCGCCCAACACGTTTTTAATAAAGTCGGCATTTTCTTTGGCGGTGGGCTTGATCGCTTCCGGACTCACCGCTTCTTCCATTTGCTTTTCAAAATGTTCATCCAGCATCCTCTGTTTTCTCTGTTCTTTCAAGCGCCAGATGCGATAAGATTTTTTCACCATAGACATCACCATCGTTAACTTCCCACCAAAAATGGAAGGATATGCATAACGACGCGCAAAAAAGGGAGGCCGCGCCCGGTCTCCCCGTATCTTTATTGGATATGGTTGTTTTTCTTTAACCAAGCTTGTTTGAACAGATAGAGCGAAACGAGAAAGAAGAGAACACTCAAGGTGAGGAAACAAATGATATAATTCATGATCTCCCCTTCCGGCACATTGGCGGCCAGCACCCACCCGACGAACTTGATCTCTTTCATTCCCACATGTACCGGACTCGTCCAAAGGTGCATTGCCTCATAACCAATCAACGTCCCGCAAAGAAATGACAAAAGGCCAAAGATGCGCAATATCATCGCCACCCATCCCCCCCAACACACACACTTCCTCTTTATAATAAAACAATTTTCGACAAAAATGTGACAAGCGAGGAACAAAAAATCGTTCGGGATCAAACCAACTGATGGCGATCACGATTGCGCAGACTCTGCACCCAGTTGGGGGACGGGGTGAATGGCTTAAGCCAAATCCATCAACATCACATGGGCTTCAGTCTGCCCTTCCACCGTGAGCTGATGAAGGTCGGTCACTTTTACGCTATCGCCCGCCTTGACTTCCTCTCCATTCACCAGACAGGCTCCCTGGATGACGAATAAGAAGAATCTCCGCCCCGGCGCTTGGCGATAAGAGAGCGACTTGCCCGATTCCAGCGTGGCCAGCTGCACGTTCACATCTTGATGGATGTGGAGGGCGTCACCGCCCTTTTGACCCGTAACGATCGGAATCCATTTATTTTTGCGCTCACGGACAGGAAAGCTTTTTTGGTCATAGCTCGGGGTAAGCCCTTGTTTGTTTGGATAAAACCAGATTTGCAGCAAATGGACCGGCTCCGTGTCGGAAGGATTGGTTTCGGAATGAAAAATACCCGTACCCGCGGTCATGCACTGCACTTCACCCGCCCGGATCACTTCTTTGTGCCCCATGCTATCCTGATGCTCTAACGACCCTGAGATCACATATGTCATAATCTCCATATTGTTGTGCGGATGAAGATCGAAACCCGTTCCAGGTGCCACGATATCATCGTTCAACACCCGGAGCGCACCGAAATGCAGGTTGTCGGGATCATAGTACTGGCCGAACGAAAAGCTGTGTTTTGTCTTTAACCAACCATAGTCGGCTTGAAAACGTTCTTCAGAACGGATAATCTCAAGCATGCTCCTGCCTCCATTAACTTATTTTTTGTAAGTATATTACTATACGTTGGGTATCATGTCAAACGGACCCACCCCTCGTTTCGTTAAAGAAAAAGACCCACTCCCTTTGAGTGAGTCTCCCCCCTGGTTTATCCTTTTTTCTTTAAGCGTGACATGAAGAACCCGTCGCTGCCAAAATGATGCGGCAACAGTTGCAGCCAGCCTTCTTCCACAATGGCCCGCTCTTTCACTTCGGGTGTCAGGCTCTTCCCCATCTCCGGATCCAGCTCGAATTCGGGATGGCGCTCCGTAAAAGCCAAAACCTGCTCTTTGTTTTCCCGCGGCTCCCACGTACATGTGCTATACACCAATACGCCCCCCGGCTTTAGCAACGGGGCCACTTCCTCCAGTAACTCCCGCTGCAACTGAACCAGCGAATCGATCGCTCTCGCCTCTTTGCTCCATTTGATGTCCGGTTTGCGCCGAATCACGCCCAACCCGGAACAAGGAGCGTCAAGCAAGATCGCATCAAAAGAGTCCGCCGGCCAATAGGCGCCGACTTGGCGCCCGTCAGCCTGCCGCTCCGCAATGATCGTGATTCCCAACCGCTCCGCATTGGCGCGAATGAGTTCCAATTTATGCTCATGGATGTCACAGGCAACGATCGAACCGCGATTTTGCATCAATTCGGCCAGATGGGTCGTTTTTCCGCCCGGGGCCGCACACACATCCAATACACGCATGCCGGGTTGGGGATTCAAGATGCGGCTGACCAGCATGGAACTTTCATCCTGAATCGTGCAAAGGCCCTCACGAAAAAAGGATGTGTATGCCGGATTGCCGCCCCGCTCAATAATCACCCCATCCGGCGCCAATGGCGATACGATCGCTTCTCCAAGGCCCGTTTGATTCCACTGTTCGGTGAATGCCGCACGATCCAGCTTGAGCGTATTGACCCGGACACTCACCTTTGGCGGAAGATGGTTGGACTGGAGCGCCCGCTCTGTCTCCTCCGGCCCATAAGCTTGTTCCATGCGCTTGACCATCCATTCTGGATGCGACAGGAGAAGCGCTTTTTCTTTAAGCGAAGCTGGTTGGGCCGACAATTGAAACTCCCCTCGCCTGCGCAAATAAGAGCGCAACACGCCATTCACTAGACTGGAAATCCCTTGATGGCCCCGCCGTTTGGCTATTTGCACCGCTTCATGCACGGCGGCCCTCTCCGGAATCTTGTCCAAATAGCGCAATTGATACAGGCTCATCCGCACCAATTGCCGCACCCATGGCTCCAAAGAGCGCAGCCCTTTTTTCACCAATCGGTTCCCAATCCAATCCAACGTGTTCAGCCGCCCGATGGTCCCATAGATGAGTTCCGTCGCCAGCCGTTTGTCCCGATCTTCCAGTCCGCTTTGGTGCAGGGCCTGGTTTAATGCCAGATTGCTGTATGCCTGATGTTGTTCCACCTGAAGCAATACATCAAGCGCGATGTCCCGTGCGGAAACCGTTTTTTTCATCATGCATCACCCAACCGTTCGCCCGCCTCCATCTGCCGTCCGCGCACAAATTCCGACACGGGCATCCGCTTCTTCCCTGCCGGTTGGACCTCTTTCAGGATGAGCGATCCCTCTCCGGTCGCAACCACAATGCCTTGCTCATCCAGTTTGGTAACCGTCCCCGGGGCCGCGTCAGCGCGCTCATCTGTGGCGATGGCCCACCAGATTTTAAACGGCTTTCCTTTCCATGTGGTGAAGGCCACAGGCCATGGGCAAAGCCCACGCACTTGGCACGCCAAGGCTTCAGCTGAACGGTTCCAGTCGATTCGCTCATCTTCCCGCTTGATGTTGGGGGCGAATGTGGCCTCGCTTTCCTCTTGCGGTTCCGCTTCGACCTGTCCACGCAGCAGGGCAGGCAAAATCTCTTTCAACAAGTCTGCCCCGAGTCGGCTCAGTTTATCATGCATCGTGCCGACATGGTCTTCAGGCGTCACCGGAATGGCCCGCTTGGCGATCATATCGCCTGCGTCCAACGCCTTGACCATATACATGATAGTGACGCCCGTCTCTTTTTCCCCGTTGATGAGTGCCCAATGGATCGGAGCACCCCCACGATATTTGGGCAGGAGCGAAGCATGCACATTGATGCATCCATGGCGCGGGGCTTGCAAGATCCGTTCCGGCAAGATTTGTCCATAAGCCGCGGTTACGATCAGGTCAGGCTCTAGCGACAGCACCTCTTCCAACGCTGCCGGGTCCCGCAACTTCTCGGGCTGGTACACGGGAATGCCAAATTGCTGCGCGGCCACCTTGACTGGCGGGGGCGTCAATTCCCGTTTCCGCCCTTTGGGACGGTCCGGTTGGGTCACCACGCCCACCACATCATACCCTTCTTCCACCAGCGCGCGAAGGGAGGGAACCGCGAAATCCGGGGTTCCCATGAAGACGATCCTCACTCGTTCGCTCAATCCGCTTCCCCCTCCGTTTCCGGACGGTACACCCTTTCCGCCACATCGATAAAGAGGATGCCGTTCAAGTGATCCACTTCATGCTGGAAAGCGCGTGCCAGGTAACCTTCCGCTTCTACTTCCATGGGATTGCCATATCGGTCCTGCCCCACCACTTTGATGTAATTCGCCCGGCGGACATCACCGATCAAGTTGGGGATGCTTAAGCAACCCTCCGGCGGAGTCAATTGTTCGCCCCGCTGTTCAACGATTTCCGGATTGACCATTTCAATCAGCCCCTCGCCGATGTCGACGACGATCACTCTTTTCAGAATCCCGACTTGCGGAGCGGCCAATCCCACGCCATTGGCATCATACATCGTTTCGGCCATGTCATCCAACAACTTGTGCAAGCGGTCATGAAACTTGGTTACTTGCTTGGCTTTGCTCTTCAACACCGGATCAGGGTATTGCACAATTTTACGTATCGCCATCTGATTCTCTCCTTTATCCTTTTTTCTGTTTCCCGTTACCATCCATCCCTTATTTCCATCAATTCTCCCGCATCACGGTCCACACTGATCCTGAGTTCGGGGTCATCAAACATCGCCACCACTTCACGCAACAACGGTTTCAACATGAGCGCATGGCCCCGTTCCGCCTGGTATTTCACGAGCATTTGCAAACGGTAACGATCCTTCAGGCGCGGAATCGGCGCGGGTACCGGACCGAGCAACTGGCACTCGGCCGGCATGCCGGTTTGAATCTGCCGAGCCATCTCTTGCCCTGTGCGCATCACTGTCACTCGATCGGGATGACTGATTAAAATCGTAAACAAACTACAATAAGGAGGATATTCATGTTGTTTGCGCATAAAACACTCTTGTTTATAAAATGTTTCCGTTTGATGGGAGGCGGCCAAATCAATGCTATAATGCTCTGCGCTGTACGTCTGGATAATCACTTTGCCCGGCTTCTCATGACGCCCCGCCCGACCGCTCACTTGGGTCAACAATTGGAACGTCCGCTCGGCGGCGCGGAAATCGGGCAGATGCAACATCGTGTCTGCCGCAATGACGCCCACCAAGGTTACCTTGGGAAAATCAAGTCCTTTCGCGATCATCTGCGTTCCGAGCAATACGTCCGCCTTTCCCTCGCCAAACGCCTTCAACAACCGCTCATGCGCCCCTTTGCGGCTGGTGGTGTCCACATCCATCCGAATGACACGAACACCCGGGAAACGGCGCGCCAATTCTTCTTCCACCCGTTGCGTTCCCGTTCCAAAGTGGCGAATATGCTGGCTTTGGCACGATGGGCACGTTTGGGGCACACGCTCTGCGTAACCGCAGTAGTGGCAGCGCACAGTCCGGTTGGTTTGGTGATAAGTGAGGGAGATGTCACAATGGGGGCACATCAGGGTTTCCCCACATTCACGACACATGACAAACGTGGAAAAGCCACGCCGATTTAAAAATAAGACCGCTTGTTCACCCCGCTCCACACAGGCCAGCAATTCTTCTCTCAAGGTGTCGCTGAACATCGTGCGGTTCCCTTTGCGCAATTCTTCCCGCATATCCACAATCTTCACGGCGGGAAAAGGGCGCCCATGCACACGCTCTTTGAGTGTCACCCACTCATGCATCCCCAAGCTGGCATGGTAATAAGTCTCCAAAGCGGGCGTCGCCGAGCCCAACACCAAGGTGGCCCCATGGTATTGCGCCCGCCATGCCGCCACTTCCCGGGCATGGTACTTCGGATTTTCCTCTTGTTTATATGAGGATTCATGTTCTTCGTCAATAATGATTAGACCCACCTGTTGAAACGGAGCGAAGATCGCCGAACGCGCCCCAATCGCCACTTTCACTTCACCCCGGCGGATTTTGCGCCATTCATCAAAGCGCTCACCACTCGATAAGCCGCTGTGCAAAACAGCCACCTGGTCGCCAAACCGTCCTTTAAACCTCTCAACCATTTGCGGTGTCAGTGAAATCTCCGGTACCAGCACAATCGCTTCTCGACCTGTGTTGAGCACTTCGGCAATCGCCTGAAGATAAACTTCCGTTTTGCCGCTCCCCGTAACGCCTTCCAGCAAGACTGAGCAATAACGGCGATCACGGATCGGTTGCACGATCGCCTGAAGGGCCTCCGCCTGTTCCTCCGTCAGGGACAAAGGCTTGGTGGGTTGAAACTTCCGGTCTTTAAAGGGATCGCGGTATTCTTCCCGCTCTTCCCATGCCAGCGCATCCAACTCCACCAACTTCTGAATGGTGGAACGAACCACTTGCAATTCCGTCAACAGGGAAGAAAGGGGAATTTCCTCCGGATGCCGGATAAAATAACGGAGCACCTCTTGTTGGCGCTTGGCCCGTCCAGACAATTGCTCCAGTGTTTGCTTTAATTGATTCACAGATTGCTTGGGCCGAACCCACATCACTTTTTGCCGTGTCACCCGATCCCCTATCCGTTCTTCCACCTGAATCCACTTGGCTTCAGCTAATTGCCGCAACAATGGGGCATCGTTCGCCACCAAGGTGAGCGCTTCGTCCCATAAGCACTCTTTTTTCTCCCGCAAATGGGTGAGGAGTGGCGCCGCTGATAGTGTAAGCAACGAATCGGCTTGGGCGTCGACTTCGGGATGGAGCCGCACCACTTTTTCATAGGTGCCTTTCAACACGGCCGGAACCATTGACGCGAGCGCCGTCATCGTGTGGCACATATATTCATCAGCCATAAAAAAACCGAGCCGCACCAACTCCGGCGTCAGGGGAGGCACAAAATCCAACACGTCCAAAATGGCTTTGAGCCGGGGCGTTTCCGCTTCATCCTTTAAACCGACGACATACCCCAACACCTTGCGCGGGCCAAAGGGCACCTTCACCCGGCATCCGAGCCGCACTTCGCTCATCAACGCTTCCGGAACCAGATAATCAAACGGCCGATCCGTCGCCTTGGTCGGCACATCGACGATCACCTGGGCAATGGACTTACTGCCGCTCATTCAACCGCTCTCCGATCAATTGTATGATCCGCTCCGCCACCTCACGCTTGCTTAAGCGGGGCAGGGCGCATACTTCCCCATGCCGGTCATATACCGTTACGATGTTGGTGTCTGTGCCGAACCCCGCTCCCGGTTGGGTGACATCGTTGGCCACAACCAAATCCTGCCCTTTTCGTTCCAGTTTGGCCTGGGCATACTCCGCCACATTGTCCGTTTCCGCGGCAAATCCGACAAACAACTGATGAGGCGCTTTGCGCTTTCCCACTTCACTCGCGATATCTTCCGTCTTCTCCAATTCCAACATCCACTCGCTCGTTCCCTTTTTCCGCTTCGATGTAAGCTCCACTTTGGGACGGTAATCGGCGACTGCCGCCGCTTTGATGATCACATCCACTTCCGGCAGCACCCGCATCACGGCTTCCTTCATCTCCCGTGTGCGGACAACATCAATCCGGGTCACGCCATCGGGTGTGGGGAGAGAGACCGGTCCGCTGACAAGGGTCACTTCCGCTCCCGCTGCCACCGCCGCTTCCGCCAGCGCATATCCCATCTTGCCTGAGGAGTAATTGGAGATGTAACGGACCGGATCAATGGGCTCTTGCGTCGGTCCCGCCGTGATTAACACTTTCTTGCCGGACAAAGGCCGATCTGCCTGAAAAAAGCGTTCCACCCACGCGACAATCTCTTCCGGTTCCGCCATCCTTCCCTGTCCCACATAACCGCAGGCCAGTTGTCCTTCCGCCGGGTCGATAAACCGAACACCGCGCGACTTAAGCCGCTTCATGTTTTCTTGCACAACCGCGTTTTGATACATATGTACATTCATCGCCGGCGCAACTACAATCGGGGCGCGAGTAGCCAACAGTGTCGTCGTCAACATGTCATCGCCCAACCCCAGCGCCAACTTGCCCATGAAGTTGGCCGTGGCGGGGGCGATCACGAATAAATCCGCATGATCGGCCAAGTCGATATGATTCACCACCGCCGGATTATGCTCATCAAACGTATCAACCGCGACATGGTGGCGGGACAAAATTTGCATCGTCAGGGGCGTGATGAATTGTGTGGCGGCAGTGGTCATGATCACGCGCACATCCACACCACGTTGCGTTAGCTGGCTTGCGATCGATGCCGCCTTAAATGCCGCAATTCCTCCAGTTACTCCTAAAACCACACGTTTCCCGCGCATGAACGTCCCCCTTTCTTCTATGGGTGCAGAACCTTGAGAAAATGAGCCCCATCGGGCTTTCTTGGAACGGAAGCAGGGGGACGCCCCCAATCAGCTTAGACTTAAGCCACGACTATAGGAAACGTCCCCACCTTTTAATCACCATGGTTATTTGCTTTGCTCACGATTTCCCAGCACCAGCAGATCCGCCGCGATCTCTTCCAAAGCGGCGCCCACATACTTTTTGGAGCGTGGCTTCAATTGTGGATCTTGACCATCCAACAATTGGCGCGCGCGTTTGGCGGCCACAACGACCAATGAATACTTGCTGTCCGCTTTAGTCATCAACTGGTCAATAGATGGATACAGCAAAACTTTTCCCTCCCATCTATTCACTAATGATCAATCGGTCTTTCCGACAGTGTTCCGCGAGGATGATCCCTTGAATCCGCTCACAGGCTTTTTCCACTTCGTCGTTGATGACCACATAATCATAGTGTTCAATTTGCTTTAGTTCATCGCTCGCGACATGCAAGCGGCTGGATAAAGAGGTTTCCGTCTCAGAACCGCGCCCCAGGATGCGCTTGCGCAAATCCTCAAAAGTAGGGGGAACAAGAAAAATAAAAATGCCTTGCGGAAACTTCTCCTTGACCTGAAGCGCGCCCTGCACTTCAATCTCCAACAAGATATCCTTTCCCGAAGCCAGTGTCTCTTCCACCGCCCGGCGCGGGGTCCCATAATAGTTCCCTACGTATTGAGCCCATTCAATCAGCTCATCATGTTCGATCATGTTTTGGAATTCCGGTACCGTCTTAAAGAAGTAATTAACCCCCTCCACTTCGCCTTCACGCGGCGCGCGTGTCGTGGCCGACACCGAATAAGTGAGGCCGGGCATCCGTTTGCGCAAAGCCGCGCAAACCGTTCCTTTTCCTACTCCAGACGGACCCGAAACAACAATCAATAGTCCTTCTTTTTGATAATCGGCTCTCATGGTTAGTCCTTCCTACTCTACCATCTCTTCAGGTTGTTCTTTGCTGGCCAAACGATGCGCCACCGTCTCCGGCTGGACAGCCGACAAGATCACATGATCACTATCGGTGATAATCACCGCCCGTGTCCGCCGGCCATATGTAGCATCAATCAGCACCCCGCGTTCACGGGCTTCTTGAATGATGCGCTTGATTGGCGCAGAATCTGGGCTCACAATAGAAACAATGCGATTTGCCGAAACGATATTCCCAAAACCGATATTAATTAATTTGATCCCCAAGCGTGAGTACCTCCTTGCCCATTATCTCATGTTTGTCAAATGGGGTTGCTTTCTTCTCAAATGCACCTATTGATCCTACTAGGCTATTTTAGTCACTTTTCATATGAGAATCAATGTTTTACTCGATATTTTGCACCTGTTCTTTCATTTTTTCAAGTACGCTCTTGCAATCGACCACATAGGCGCTGATGGTGTGCAGATTGGCTTTCGCACCAATCGTGTTCACTTCGCGGTTCATCTCTTGCACCAGAAAATCAAGGCGCCGCCCCACGGGCTCGTTTTGGCATAAGGCCGCCTGAAATTGCTCGGCATGGCTTTTCAAGCGGGTCAATTCCTCCGTAATATCCGCTTTTTCCACCCAAACCGCCACTTCCGTGACGACGCGCTCGGGGGGCGTGTCCACATCGGCCAGCATTTCTTTTAAGCGGGTCATCAACCGACCTTCCACATGCGCCTTGATCCGGGGCACTTCCGCTTCGATTCGCTGGACGTACCTCCGCAGTTCGGCCAATCTTCCCGCCACATCTTCCGCCAGGCGGAACCCTTCGCTCCGACGCATCTCCTTCAAGCGGGCGCACGCCTGTTCCACAGCTTGAAGCAAAGCTCCCTTATGTTCTTCAATATCCCACTTGGCCTCTTCAATCATCCAAAAATCTGGTTTATGTATGAGATCCGCCAATGTTAAACGGGGTTCAATCCCCCACTTATGTTGCAACTCGGCACCGGCCGCCACAAAACTTTCAACCAATCGCCAATCGATCTCCACTTTTCGCTCCGGCGGTGCAGTCCCTTCCAGTGAAATAAAGACATCGACCCGCCCCCGGCGCACCACTTTTTGCACTTGTCTGCGCACAGGCTCCTCTAAAGCCATCCATCCTTGAGGCAGGCGTACCATCACTTCCAAAAAGCGATGGTTGACTGAACGGATCTCAGCCGTGACGCGGAATTCATCCGTTTCCACTTCTCCTCGTCCATATCCCGTCATACTGGTCACAGTCATCTTCTCTTCCATTGCCACCACGAAAACTCACACTCTTTTCTTCCAATTCCATTCCAATTATTACCAAGATAAAGGAAATCATCCCTTTTTCTGTCAACCCAATCAATTCCTGTTGGTCGAATTTATGCCCAGTTCCTGATAGAATAGTGCATTGTAGAAAAAGGTATAGAAGGATGTTGACGACATGTCCAACAAACTTGTAAAAGGAACCGTTATCTTAAGTGTAGCAACATTGTTCACGAAAATCATCGGCAGTTTATTCTGGGCTCCTTTTCAGAATATCGCCGGTGATGAAACCGTTGGGCTCTATCGTATTTCTTTTCCATTTTATACGATTTTGCTCATGATTGCTTCAGCCGGGATTCCCATCACCGTATCCAAGTTTGTGGCTGAACGTTTATCCAACAACGATTGGGCGGGCGCGCGTCGCGTGTTAAAAGCCGCTTCCCTGATTCTGAGCGTCAGCGGCCTCATCGCCTTCTCTCTCTTGTTCTTTGGCTCAACGTTTATAGCCAAGGTGATGCTGAACAATCCGGAAACGGAATCTTCACTCAGAGTGCTTGCATGCGCCATTCTGTTCGTGCCCATCATGGCCGTTTATCGCGGATATTTCCAAGGACACCAACACATGATGCCGACAGGAATATCCCAAGTGATCGAGCAAGTGGTGCGGGTGGGGACGGTGATCGGCCTCACTTATTGGATGGTTCAGGCACATTACCCCCGGGAAACCGTGGCGGCGGGGGCCACCTCCGGGGCGTTGACGGGAGCCATCGCGGGGTTGTTGGTCGTTTTGTGGTATAATGGCCGCGATCTGAAGCAAGCCAAGTGGTCTGACCTTCAAACAACCTCATCCAAAGAACAGTTGGTTCCGCTGGCCAAGAAAATTTTGCGATATGCCATTCCGATTTCCCTCGCTTCCCTGGTATTGCCTTTAATCGGCCTGATCGATTCCTTTACGGTCCCCCGTCTGCTGATGGCTGAAGGGAACTCGGCAAGCATGACCAATACCTTGTTTGGCATTTATAGTCGGGGAGAACCGTTTGTCAATGTGATCTCCACATTCTCTTCATCCCTGACGCTGGCTTTGATCCCGGCCATCTCCGCCCATGTGGCCAAACGGGAGATGGAGGCGGTGGAGCACAAAACTCAGCAAGCGTGGTTGATGACGACGATCATCAGCCTGCCCGCTTGCATCATACTGGCGATTCTGGCCCGGCCGCTCAATGTGATGATGTACCAGGATGATGCCGGCACCATCACTTTGTCCATCTTGGCTTTCTCGTCGATCTTCAGCACCTTGGCCGTGACCAGTTCAGGCATCCTGCAAGGACTGGGCTACAATAAGGTTCCTGTAAGGCACTTGTTGATTGGGGCCGTATGCAAAGTGATCGGAAACTTCTTCTTCATCCCGATGTTGGGCATTTCCGGCTCCGCTTTGGCCATGGTTTTGGCTTATCTGGTCGTCTGCGTGTTGAATATGTGGATGGTGATCCGCACAACCGGAGTGAAACTGTCGCTTACCCGGCAATTCATCAAGCCGGGCTTCTCCACTCTGCTGATGGGAATCGTGCTGGCCGGCGCTTATCTATTCACAGACAATACGATGGATCTCGCTCACGCCTCCCGCCTGACCAATACGCTGGTGGCCTTGGGCCTGTGCGTCATTGCGGGCGTGATATACTTCATCACTTTAATCGTCAGCAAGACCATCACCGAACAAGAGTTGCGCATGTTTCCCATGGGCACGCGACTCGTTCGTCTGTTTTCCCAAATGAAATTGATTCGTCCTTCCAAATCGGATATCACCGTCTAGATGGAGAGCCGCGCCCCTTTGGCGCGGCTTTTTCGCATGCATATTTTTCTCCTTCCGTTCCACACTATGCTCTAGACGAATTCATCATAGGAAAGGAGCAATTCCCCATGAACCTAAGCAGACGGGATGATCACCATTCAGTCAACCATCCCCTCACCCGATTGCACGATGAGATTACACGCACATTTGAACGTTTTTTCGAAAACCCTTTGCTTACGCAGCCCATGCCGTATATGCCCGCGATCAACATGAAAGAAGAAGCGGAGCGATTTGTGATTGAGGCGGAGCTCCCCGGCATCGATCCCAACATGGTTGAAATCGAGGCGCATGGGCAAACGTTGATCATCAAAGGGGAGCATAAGCGGACAGAACAAAAGAAAGAAGAGCGCATGCACCGGGTGGAGCGCAGATACGGTTCTTTCCATCGGTCAATCACGCTCCCGGAGTACGCCAATCTGGACCATGTCACCGCCGAATATGAACATGGCCTGTTAACCATCACTGTTCCCAAGCATACGGAGCCGACACCCCGCCGCATCGAAATCAAAAAACGGGAAGCCTGAACATAAAAGAAAAGGCATCCCCCAGTTAGGGGAATGCCTTAAGCTTGCTGACAAATTGGCCTCGGAGTCGATTTTTGAGTCTGCGTTCCTTGGTCGCCTTATCGGGAAGTAGCTCCGTCGCCGAACTCCGGCGCGGGCCTGTCCTCGTGAGCTTGAGGGCAAAGTCACTATCGTTCTTAGGACTACCCGCTTTTCTCCTTCGTTCGGCACTCCGCTTTCAAAAATCTTCCTCCTCTAGGGTTTTGAAAGCGCCCCCAGTTAGAGGGATGCCTTTCTCTTGTCTTCACGTCTTTTATTTCACCGAAGAAGACGATTCATTCAAAAGCGAATGTTTCCGGGAGTAAGTGAAGTAAACCACCAGACCGATCAAGAGCCACACACCAAAGGCGATCCAAGTGATAACCGCCAATTTAGAGATCAAGAACAAGCATGAACCCACGGCGATCAACGGAATAACCGGCACACCCGGACAGCGGAAAGCGCGCGGCAAATCGGGTTGGGTCTTGCGAAGAACAATGACTCCAACGGAAACCAGCGCAAAGGCAGTCAACGTTCCGATGTTAACCAGCTCCGCCAATTTGTCCAGCGGCAAGAGAGCGCCGATGAATGCGGCGATCGTGCCCAAAATCCACGTGCTGTTGAACGGCGTTTTATACTTCGGATGCACATGGGAAAATGCTTTCGGCAACAAGCCGTCACGGGACATGGAGAAGAAAATCCGCGTTTGCCCGTACAGCATGACCAGAATAACGGTGGTCATCCCCATGATCGCGCCCAGGTCAATCAATCCCGCGACCCAGTTTTGTCCAGCCAGTTGCAAGACGAGGGATACAGGGTGATCCTCATGGCCCTTAAATTGGGCGAATGGTACAACCCCGGTCATGATGGCGGTGACGATCACGTAGAGAACCGTACAAATCCCCAAGGACCACAATAAACCTCTTGGCAGGTCCCGTTTCGGGTTGCGGGTTTCTTCCGCCGCCGACGCAACCGCGTCAAAGCCCACATAGGCGAAGAACACCAATGCCGCGGCCTGAAAAATGCCATCCATGCCAAATGGGGTGAACGGTTCCCAGTTGGCCGGTTTCACATAACCAACCCCGACCACGATAAAGAGAACAACAACGGCGACTTTGATCAAAACCATGATGTTATTGACCCGTTTTGATTCCGTAATCCCACGGGACAACAGGAACGTGATCAGCATGACAATCAAGAACGCCGGCAGGTTGAAGTATGTGATAACGCCTTCTTTGGCACCGGGCGCGGCGGTTAAGGCATCAGGCAGATGGATGCCGAATCCGCCCAGCAACGATTGGAAATACCCTGACCATCCGACGGACACCGAACTGACCGCGAAGAGATACTCCAGCACCAAGTCCCATCCGATGATCCAAGCGATGAATTCACCCAACGTCGCGTAACTGTAGGTGTAAACCGAACCTGAAATCGGCACCAACGAAGCGAACTCCGCGTAAGCCAATGCGGCAAAGGCACACGCCAGACCGGCGATGACAAACGAGATGATCAACCCAGGACCCGCTGTCAAAGCACCCGTTCCGGTCAAAACGAAAATCCCCGTACCGATAATCGCCCCGATCCCCAAGAGCGTCAAATCCCATGCGCCCAAATCGCGTTTCAGCTTACCCTTGCTCTGCGCTTCGTTTAAAAGCGAGTTAATGTTTTTCGTTCGAAATAAACTCATGGCAAACTCCCCTCCTGCATAAACAATGTTAATCTTATGATTTTTCTGTCCGATGAAAAATAATAAACAAGACCATATTGTTAACCAATTGTGAAAATTTATGATTGCACAAAAACACATTGGTCAGCGAATAAATTTATCTACTAACTTCGCCAACTGATCCTTATTTTCCTCGATGATTCCCGTACGGCCAACTGCCCTCCCTGAATTTTTAAACAATTGCACCACTTCTAAATAACAAACCATTTCATTGTATTTGTTTATTAAGATGTTATTAAGAAATGGTTTAATTTCATTACTATAATAAAAAAAACAAAGAGGTTTTTCAACCCCTTTCAATTAAAAAAACAGTTTAATATATTATTTTATTTTGGATTAATAAACAATTTCTTCCAGAAATCGCGTGTCTAACTTCTTTACAACAGCGGTGACCAATTGCAACGCTTGCTCAAAGTCGCGTCTGGCCATGACGGAGTTGTGGCTGTGCACATACCGGGTGGGGAAACCAATGGTAACTGTGGGACAACCGATACCATGCAAGTGGAACTTACCTCCGTCCGTCCCGCCACCCATCAGCGCATCCAGTTGCACACGGATGCCCAGTTCTTCAGCCGTATCCAACACCAGGTCTCGCAACTTGCCATGGCCGATCATAAAGTGATCCATGAGGAACAGGCACGGCCCTTCACCCATATCCACTTGGGCTGGATAATTTTCAAACCCCGGCGTGTCATAAGCCAAGCCGACATCCAACGCAAAAGCGATATCTGGTTGCACGAGATGGGCCAACGCACCCGCGCCGCGCAAACCCACTTCTTCTTGCACAGTCGCTCCCGCGTAGATGGTATTGGGATGGCTCTCTCCCTGAAGTTGCCGTAGCACTTCGACCGCCAACGCACACCCCGCCCGGTTATCCAGTGCCTTGCCACACCACCATTCCCCATTGCGCATTGTGAAAAAATCAGATGCCGGAACGACCGGATCGCCCAGGCGGATGCCCATTTCTTCCACTTCTGCCCGGCTTTTCGCGCCGACATCGATAAACATCTCTTTCAGGTCGAGCAAACGGTTCTTCTCGTCCGCCCCCAACGCGTGGAGTGCCTTGGAACCGATAATCCCAATATGATCCCCCTTGCGCGATTGAACGGTTACCCGATGGCCAAGCAGGTTATGCGACCACCAACCTCCCAATTGCTGAAACCGCAAAAAACCATTGTCCGTGATCCTTGTCACCATAAAACCAATCTCGTCCAAATGGCCCGCCAATAGAATGCGGGGACCGTTTGCGTCGCCTGTTTTCTTCGCCACAATCCCGCCCATCCGGTCTCTTAGGATCTCTTCTGACAAAGGGGCCAAGTATTGTTCCATCTTGGTGCGCACCTCTCGTTCAAATCCAGGTACGCCATTGGCTTCGCTTAAATCTTTCATCATTTTCTCTAGCTGATCCATATCGGTTCCTCCCTATGTCCTCAGCATAAGCAGATAGCATGCTGAAGGAGATGTCCTTTGCCAAGAATCATCCCTGGCAAAGGACATCATCTGTTTTGAGATCAATCTATGTATCCGTTTCCACCGACACCCTCTTTCGTAATCCGAAAGAGTAAGCTTCTCTATTATTTCATATCTTTTTTCCGCAATTCAATCTTTTTTTGCTTATTTGTTATCTTTTTCTATTTAAACCCATACACAATACCCACTTGCTATTTTTTAGCCAGACCAGCCATTAACTGAACTGTTTCTCCCTGTGAATTCTCAGCAAAAGCTTCACCTAGTGCACCCCTTAGTCCCTCAAAAGACGTAAAAAAGGATCGTCCCTCCGCATAACGCGGTTTGGAACGATACCCCGTCATCGTGTTGCCCCGCCGATTCAATTAAGGTTCATTTCATCTCAACCTGAGCCAATGCTTCCCTTTGTTTCTTGTTCAGGTTTTTCAGTTCCGGAACCAACCAGATCGCGGTCATGACGGTCGCCAACAAATCCGACAGCGGCACGGCGACGAGCAATCCCATCATTTTGAAAAAGAGGGGAAGGACCAGCAAAGCCGGAATCAGGAACAACACCTGTTTGGACAGGGTCAAAAACATGGCCTGTTTCGGTTTTCCCACCGCCTGGAAATAGCCGGAACCGACGATCTGGAAGCCCAACACCGGCAACAACATCATAATGATCCCCATGGCATGGGTCCCGAAAGCGACAAATGCCTTGTCCTCGGTAAATATGGACATCATGGGGCCGGGGTACACCATCGCGGCGACAAAGCCCAATGCGGTGATCGCGGAAGCGAAGATCATGCCGGATTTCAACGCTTCTTTTACGCGGTCAAACTTGGCGGCCCCATAGTTAAACCCGATGATCGGTTGCACCCCTTGGCTGATTCCGAATACGGGCATCATGATCAACACCAGGATGCTGTTGACCGCTCCCATGCCGGATACGGCGATATCCCCCCACTTTTACGCGCTTGGCGCAAAAATCTTGCGCAATGCCAACGTGTACGCACCAATCAGCGCCGCCTGTTTCCCCAAGTCGGACACGACAATCGACAGATGATCCGCCGACGCATCCAGTGTGCGTTTTTGCACTGTGTCGAGAAGCGGTTCAATCAAGTAAGCTCCTGCACGGGTAAGGCTTCCGTTGATAATGATGCGCAACGGATTAAAGGTGTTGATCAAATTTGCGAGACCGATCCCCAAACTTTGGCCGGCATCGGCAAAGATTTCTTTGGCCAACTCATCCCCTTGGTTGATGGCCATGTACAGATGCTCTTCCGTCAATCGGGTTAACTCTCCCTGCACCATCTCGCTTAGGAGACTCGCTCTCCCGGCTTCGATCGCTGCTCGGGCCCGCGTGACGAGAGCCGGCTCGGCCGCGAGCGCCTCAAGGCACCCCACATTGCCACAGCGGCATAAGGGACCGTTGACGTCAATCGTGGTATGGCCAATTTCCCCCGCCGCAAACGAAACGCCGTGATACAGCTCGTTGTCCAACACAATGCCCGCACCAATCCCCGATCCGATGTGCACGGTGATAAAGTTGGCATGTTCCCTGCCTTGACCAAACCAACTTTCCGCCAACGCCATCGCCCGCACATCGTTCTCCACTTCCACAGGGAGCTGGCAAGCCTCTTCCAACACCGCTTTGATCGGCACATGTTTCAGATGGAGATGGGGAGCAAACACTGATTCCCCTTGCAGTGGATTGACCAGCCCGTGCATGCCCACACCGATTCCGAGCACGGGCTGCCCGTCCGCTTGCGCCAAGGCAAGCGCTTCGTTTGCAAGCGCTTTCAACGATTCCAAGAAGTCAGTTTGGTCTACTTTTGTCGGCAACTCCCGCGCACACTGATGGATCATCTTGCCATCAAGATGCGCCACCGCGGCATCCAATCTGCCTTCACGGGCATAGATTCCGATCACGTAGAAGCGGGACGCATTGATCCGGAGCATAATCGGCTTGCGTCCACCGGTTGATTCACCCAAATTGCTTTCCACTATCAATCCATCTTGCAACAACTCACTTACGATATTGGTCACCGTCGGCGGTGTCAGCTTGGTTAACTTCGCGATTTCCGCCCTTGAAATTGGGCCATGCAAACGAACCATATTTAAAATGGTAGACTTATTCAATGATTTCATCCATTGAAAACTTCCCGTCTGCATCCGCTTCCCCCTTTCGGTCTCAATCAACAAAAGGATTTCGCTTAACCGTTGTCTAATGACATGAAATGATTCCTAACCAACGTTCATACTATGCGCAAAATGAAAATTTGTCCATCTTTTTCTACAATGTTTTAATGTTTTCTATTCGATATGAAAATAAGCAATTCCTCTCCTGCTGCCTTGCCCACTTATTGCCAATCCCCTGAGAGCTGAATCCTTCCTTGTTCTTCATTAATTAAGCTTGTAAATTATCTTAGATTGTTTTCGGAAATTTGTAAAGGTTTCAATACAGAAATCATGGCGGCTAATCATAGCCGCCATGATGGGTACACATATCTATTTCTCCAACCGCTGCAACAGCGCTTCACGCTCCGCTTCAAAACCGGGTTTGCCGAGAAGGGCAAACATATTTTTCTTATACGCTTCCACCCCTGGCTGGTCAAACGGGTTCACGCCAAGCAAATAACCGCTGATGCCGCACGCTTTTTCAAAGAAGTAGACCAGTTGCCCAAACGCGAACGGAGAGGCTTCCTTCACTTTGACAACCAAGTTGGGCACCCCGCCATCGGTATGCGCCAGCATGGTTCCTTCAAAGGCCTTGGTGTTGACGAAATCAAGGTCTTTTCCGGCCAGGTAGTTCAGACCATCGAGATCGCTCGCTTCTTCTTTGATGGTGATCGGTTTCGCCGATTTCTCAACAAAGACAACCGTTTCAAAGATGTTACGCAAGCCTTCTTGGATATATTGTCCCATGGAGTGCAAATCCGTGGTGAAATTCACGGAAGCCGGGAAGATGCCTTTTTGGTCTTTTCCTTCACTTTCGCCATACAGTTGTTTCCACCACTCGCTAAAATATTGGAGGGATGGGTCATAGTTGACCAACAGCTCGGTCGTTTTGCCTTTGCGATATAGGGCATTCCGCACAGCCGCATATTGGTACGCTTCATTCTGCTCCAAATCTGCCACGCCGTACACTTGCATCCCGGTTTGCGCGCCCGCCATCATCGCGTCGATATCGATCCCGGCTGTCGCGATCGGCAAGAGGCCCACGGCGGTGAGGACAGAATAGCGCCCGCCCACATCATCCGGAATGACGAAGCTTTCGTAGCCTTCTTCATCCGCCAGCTTTTTCAATGCCCCTTTGGCACGGTCCGTGGTCGCATAAATCCGGCGGCGCGCTTCCTCCTTGCCATAACGCGCTTCCAAATATTCACGGAAGATGCGGAAAGCGATGGCCGGTTCAGTGGTGGTACCCGACTTGGAGATGACGTTTACACTTACGTCTTTGCCTTCCAAGAGCTCCAGGAGTTCCGCCACATAAGTGGAGCTGATATGATGGCCGACAAAATAGATTTCAGGCGTATTCCGTTTGCCTTTTGGCAATTGGTTGTAGAAGGTGTGGGTCAGCATTTCGATCGCCGCCCGAGCTCCGAGGTAAGACCCGCCGATGCCAATGACGACAAGGGCATCGGAGTCCGATTGGATTTTTGCCGCCGCCTTTTTGATGCGGGAAAACTCTTCTTTGTCGTAGTCACGTGGCAAGTCGATCCAACCGAGGAAGTCGGCACCAGCACCCGTTTTATTATGTAACATGTCATGGGCCAAGTGAATCGCTTGGCTTAATTGGGAAACTTCATGGTCTTGAATGAAAGAGCGCGCTTTGGAATAATCGAAGGATAATAAATTCATGTTTTCACCATCCAATTTTATATACTCAAGAAATGGTTGCCGAATCAACACACATTGTACCTTAATCATCATCACATTTCAAAAGCACAAAAGGGCGTATGACCCGGTGTAACCGCTGACAACGTCCCTTCAGAGAACCGGCGCTCTTTCTTAGCATAAACCAAAACCGCGTTCTTAATCGTTTCCCTTCGATTTCTTCCATAACCACTTTAACCAGATTCCGTCTTGCCCTACTCGGACAAAGCCCGTTTTCTCCAGCACGCGGATGGACGCTTTATTTTCGATGTCGCACTCGGCGGTGATCCGTTTGATTCCGGGTTGTCGCTTGACCCATGACACGGCCGCTTGGGCGATTTCCGTCGCATATCCCTGCCCCTGATAGGGCGGCACAATGCTGTAACCGATATCCACCGTCCCAGAGGCGTCCGGTCCGCCTTTAAACCCCACATCACCGATCAATTCTCGTGTCTCTTTGTTAATCACCAGCGCATCCCAGACGATCTCCGTGGGATGCAGGCGCTGATGTTCATAGATGATGGGCAACGCTTCCGCCAGATCAGGATGGGGCCAGTCATCAGGAACATGAACTTGAAGGAGTTCAGCCAACTTACCCTTGTCCTTGATCACCTGCTCCATCCGCTCCGCTGTGAACGGAATCGTTTCCACCCGTTTTGTTTCGAATCGCATCGTGACTCCTTTCCGTATCACGGGTGATTTATGCGAAACCACCAGTGTGCACGTTTTATCTATATTGGTTTCTTGACGACCCTCTTCACTTTGACAATCTCCAATCCACCTGCCGCAACCGTGATTTCCGCCTTGCCCTCGTCCCAGAAGCGGAACTGCTTTTCAGGTGATCCCTCCCATCCAAGGTCATTGAACCAAAAATAAAAATAATTAAACAACACTCTTGTATATTATAACCCACACCCTCGATTTCCGTCTCTCACTTGCCATGACCGCCCCCAGTCTGACATAATTTTGTTGAAATCTCCCGTGTGGAAAGAAGGTGGTGCCATGCACCGGAAAGGGCTCACTCTCTGTTGCTTGATCCTTCTCCTATTCACGTTGAGCGGTTGCGTCAACGGACATCTTCACGTGACGGTCCGTCCCGACGGATCGGGCATCTATGAGTTGAAAGTGGAGACGAATCGTTTGTTGCTCACCCAATTTGCCCCATTGCGCGGGCGACTTGAACGGTTTGGATATCAGATGACAGAGATCAAACATGGGGACGACGTTGGCTGGATCGCGCGCAAAGAAGTGAAAAGCTTGAAAGCCACTCCGCCCGGCCCCGAGTTTCAAACCATCTCCCCGCTCGCCATTTTGCAAGTGGAAGATCGGCGAATTGACCTACAAAAAGGCATATGGTTCCATCAAGCGCGACTCCATGCCAATGTGGATATGACCCGGCTCAACGGGCTCAATCTTCCCCAATTGAACCAATTCGTCCAAGATGAAGCCGATCTGCGCTTTATCCTCACCCTTCCGCTCAAACCGCGAGTACATAACGCCACTTCCGTCAGCGCGGACGGCAAAACGCTCACATGGAAAATCGTTCCAGGTAAAGTGACGCCGATCGACTTATCTGTAAGATACCCCAACTTCATCGCTTGGGGGTTCACTCTCCTGATCCTGATTCTCCTCTTGATCACCGGATGGATGATAAAAAGAAAAAAACGAAAGCAACCGCCTCCGCCGGAATCGTTCCGTTGGGGCTAAACCAGAAAAGGAAAACACCCTCTTCGGCGGTCGTTATAGACCACCTGCAGAGGGTGTCATTATCTACCCCGATTCACTTTCCCAACCATACCCCGTCGTAGACAAAAGCCGCGGGACCGGTCATGTACACGTGCCCATCCTGCTCATTCCAGTCAATCAACAAATCGCCCGCCGGCAGATGCACAACCGCCTTCCTTGCCGTTTGCCCTGTCAGTACGCCGGCGACCACCGTCGCGCAAGCGCCCGAGCCACAAGCCAAAGTAGGACCCGCCCCGCGCTCCCACACCCGCATGGTCACTTCCTCGGGAGAATGGTAGGTGACAAACTCGACATTCGTTTTGTTGGGAAAAAGCGGATGCGTCTCCAACACAGGCCCCCACTCATTCACCGGAAAAGCCGCGGCGTCCCGAACGGCAATCACCATATGGGGATTTCCCATGCTGACCGCTGTATAGGTAAACGATTGGCCGGCCACAGAAATCGTTTGCTCCACGGCGCGGTCTCCTTCCAGATATAACGGAATTCGCGCCGGCTCCAAAATCGGCGGGCCCATGTCGATGCGAACTTTTGTTGCGACACCCGCTTCGGTTTCAATCCAAACAGGTTGCACACCAATCTTGCTCTCAATCGTAAAATGCGTCTTTAACCCGCTGAGGCGCTCGTAAAAATATTTGGCCACACAGCGCATTGCATTCCCGCATTGTTCGGCGATGCTTCCATCACTGTTGATAATTCTCATGGCGATGTCAGCCACGGCAGATGGATAGAGTACGGCAATCCCATCGGCCCCCACCCCGGTATGCCGGTCACACATTTGGGGCGCCAGCGCGGAAAGCCGGGTGAAGTCGGGAGTGGTCGGTGTATAAATCAACATGAAATCATTGCCCAAGCCATGCATCTTCGTAAAGTTCATTCTGTCTCTCCTCTCGGATCAAGAGCTGTGCACAAGCCGTTTCGCACGATTGGCCATTGGGCGGAGCAAGTCAAGGATGCCAGCCAAAATAACGGGTAGGGTCGACGTGACCAAAACCAATATCCATTCGCGCAATCCCAAAGGAACCGTATGGAAAACTGGCTGCAACGGCGCATAGTAGATCACCGCCAACAAGAGCAAGGCCGATGAGAGCACAGCCAAGACGAGAGGTATATTGTCTGAAGGCGTGCGTTGGAAGATCGTTCCTTGACTGCGGCAATCAAATACATAGACCAGCTGCGAGAACACCAGTGTGGCAAAAGCGACCGTCTGCGCTCGAACCAAGTCATCCGGCGCTTCCATATAGGTTACCCAAAACGCCAACAGCGAGCAGGCGCCGATCAGCAGGCCCCGCGTGACAATCTTCCAGCCCACTCCGCGGGCAAACACACTTTCCCGAGGATTGCGCGGGGATCGCACCATCGTATTCTCCTCCGCCGGATCAATGCCGAGCGCCATCGCGGGCAAACCATCCGTCACCAAGTTCACCCACAAGATCTGAATCGGCACCAGCGGCAATGGAAAACCGGCCAACATCGCCAAAAACATGATGAGAATCTCTCCGACGTTGCTCGCCAGCAAGTAACTGATGAACTTGCGGATATTTTCATAGATATTCCTGCCTTCCTCCACGGCTGAGACAATTGTGGAAAAATTGTCGTCAGCCAAAATCAAGGAAGAGGCTTCCTTGGAAACATCCGTCCCGGTGATGCCCATGGCGATCCCGATGTCCGCCGCTTTGATGGCGGGGGCGTCGTTCACCCCGTCTCCCGTCATGGCCACCACATGGCCCGCCTGCTGCAATGCTTTCACAATCCGCAGCTTGTGTTCGGGCGAAACGCGGGCGTACACATCTACTTCATTCACTTTCTTGTAAAACTCTGCGTCACTCATATTGTAGAGATCTTGTCCGGTCAGTGTCAAACCTTGCGCCCGCTTGATCCCCAGTTCTCTTGCGATGGCCACCGCGGTGGTCTGATGGTCGCCCGTAATCATCACGGTTTTGATCCCTGCCTGCTTGCAGACGCGAATCGCCTCTTTCACCTCCGTGCGCGGGGGATCGATCAGTCCAGCCAGGCCGACAAAAACCAACTGCTGCTCGTATTGCCATTCTTTAAGGGAAGCGCTCTGGACATCCAGGTCCCGATAGGCAAAAGCCAAATTGCGCAAAGCCATGCTCGCCAACTCTTCATTCTGGCGCAAGATCTGTTCCCGTTTGGCATCGGTTAAGAGCACTTTTCGCCCTTGCTCCAACAGATGCGTGCACCGCCCAAGCAACACATCGGGAGCGCCCTTGCAGAACAGCATGGAGCCCCCGCCGCGCCGCGACAGGATGACGGACATCATCTTCCGCTCTGAATCAAACGGAATCTCTTTCACCCTTGTCCATTCTGCCACCAAGCTTTCTTTGTCCAACCCCGCTTTCGCCGCCGCGACCAACAGGGCCCCTTCTGTCGGATCGCCATGGATCATCCACGCTTCTTTCTTTTTGATCAAACCGTTTTTCTCTGTTTTTTGCAACAGCTGGGCATTATTGCACAAGGCCGCCACTTCCAACAAACGGCGCAAGCCCGGCCACTTCTCTACCGCCACGCGTTCCCCCGCGAGCTGAAACTCCCCTTCGGGCACATAACCGCTCCCGGAAACCCGTATCAGCTTGCCTTCCGACCATATATGGGTCACGGTCATCTTGTTTTGGGTCAACGTGCCTGTCTTATCTGAACAAATGACAGTGGCACAGCCCAGCGTTTCGACCGACGGCAATTTGCGAACGATCGCCTGCCGTTTGATCATCCGTTGAACCCCTAAAGCGAGGGCAATTGTCACGATCGCCGGCAATCCTTCAGGAATCGCCGCAACCGCCAACGACACCCCGGCCAAAAACATCTTGTAAGCATCTTGACCATGCAGAATCCCCGTAAACACGACCAACGCCGTCAATAACAAAGCGACCATGATCAACACTTTGCCCAGTTGCTCCAACCGCCGTTTGAGCGGGGTGTCCATCGTCTCCGTGCTCTCCAGCAGATGCGCGATCCGGCCCATCTCCGTTGACATGCCCGTGTGAACGACCACCCCCAGACCGTTTCCGCGAACCACCATCGTCCCCATATAACCCATGTTTTTGCGATCACCCAACGGAACTTCAGCTTGCGGCAAACGTGCCGACTGTTTGGTCACAGCCACCGATTCCCCGGTTAAGGCGGATTCTTCCACGTACAGGCCTTCCGCTTTCACAAAGCGGATATCCGCAGGAATGCGATCTCCGCTCTCCAACCGGATCACATCGCCGGGCACCAGTTCAACCGCATTGACTTGCACCCAGGCGCCCTCCCGCAAAACCTTGGCCGTCGGTGCGGACAGCTTTTTCAATGCGCTGAGCGACTTCTCCGCCCGCACCTCCTGAATGAAGCCTAATAAGGCGTTTAACAACACGATGGCGATGATGGCAATCGCATCCGTATATTCCCCCAGCAATCCGG
The DNA here is from genome assembly GCF_042665195.1 of Laceyella putida. Classification (NCBI taxonomy): domain Bacteria; kingdom Bacillati; phylum Bacillota; class Bacilli; order Caryophanales; family Thermoactinomycetaceae; genus Laceyella; species Laceyella putida. Next base: position 118,944 of record NZ_JBHTBW010000047.1, on the reverse strand, counting down.
AAATGAGCGTGGCGACGAGAAGCACCAACACCATAAAATCCTTAAACTGCTCGATAAACAATGACAACCAGGAGGCTTTTTCCCCTTCCGCCAGCTGGTTGGGGCCGATTTGTTTCAACCGGTCTTTGGCCTCTTTGTCGCTTAAGCCACGCTCAAGATCCACCTGAAAATGAGCAGCCACTTGCTCAATTTCCCAATCTACCCAACGAGCTCGTTCTGACAACGTTCTTCCCCCTTTGTCCACTCTCTCTTTGAACAATGTATTCAAACGAGCGAGCAAACATGAAACAAAAAAGCTCCATGCCCTTTCATTGCAACCCAAGGATGAAAGCCTGGCCGCGTGGAGGAAGGCCATAATTGGGCGCAGTGCCTTCCAGTCAACAACAAGATCACTTTCACTCCCCGGGGCAAAGGGATCAGCATGCTCCGGCTAGCTGGCCGCCGATTTGTGATACAATGGTTGGGAAGAACGAGAAAAGGATGAACGAATCATGTCATTTGATGGACTTGTTACTCATGCAATCGTACACGAACTGCAAAGGCTGGTTGGAGGACGAATCACGAAAATTTATCAGCCGGGCGATGCGGAATTGGTTCTTCATATCCGCTCTCAGGGACAGAATCATAAATTGCTGTTATCCGCACATCCCGCATATGCGCGTGTCCAATTCACGGACGCCCCGCAGGATAACCCCAAAGAGCCGCCGATGTTCTGCATGCTTATGCGCAAACACAGCGAAGGCGGGATTGTGGAAGCGATTGCGCAAGTGGATATGGAACGGATCATTCACTTCGATTTCCGCTCCCGCGACGAATTGGGTGATGAAGTGACCCGCCGGCTCGTCATCGAGATCATGGGCCGTCACAGCAACATCATTCTGGTCGACCCTGAAACACAGACAATCATTGATGGCATCAAGCGGGTCAGCCATGCGGTCAGCCAACATCGACAAATCTACCCTGGCGCGGCCTATGTGGCCCCACCCGCCCAAGACAAAAAAAATCCGCTGGAAATAGACAAACAGTCATTTATCGCCGGGTTTGACTACAATAGCGGGCGATTGGACAAACAGATGGTACAGCGCTTTACGGGACTGGGTCCCTTGACCGCCAAAGAAATCGTTCACTCGGCTGGGGTGGCCACCCGCGACCGGCTGTGGGAAGCGTTTCATCAAGTGATGGAGAAGGCGAAGCGGCACGACTATGTGCCGACGATCACCAAAACGGCGGACAAAAGCTTATTCTCTTTGTGGCCGCTGACCCATGTGACGGGGGAGTCCAAAAGTTACGCCACGATGAGCGAGTGTTTGGAACACTTTTTTTATGGCAAGGCGGAACGGGACCGGGTGCGGCAACAAACAGTCGATCTCATCCGCAAGTTGAAAAACGAGATTGACAAAAACGAAAAGAAAATTGCCATCCTGACTGCTGAACTCGAGTCTGCCGAACAAGCGGAAACGTTACGCATCTATGGGGAACTGATCACAGCTTACATGCATCAGATCAAACGGGGCGACACCGAAACCAAAGTGATGAACTATTACGATGAAAACGCGCCGGAGATAACGATTGCGCTTGATCCGCTGTTGACCCCTTCAGAAAACGCGCAACGTTATTTCAAGAAGTACAACAAACTGAAAGCGGCCAAGAAGTGGAATGTGGAGCAAATCGCCAAGGCAAAGGACGAGAAGGCCTACCTTGAATCCGTGTTGGTGCAATTGGAAAACTCGACCTTAAGGGATGTCGAACAGATTCGTGAGGAACTGGAGGAACAGGGTTGGCTCAAAGCGCAGCCGAAAAAACAACAGCGGAAGAAAAAAGAGGCTCCCGCCCCGCTTTCCGTCCAGGCCACGGATGGCACCCCCATCTTGGTGGGAAGAAACAATAAGCAAAATGATTACTTGACGCATCAGTTGGCCCACGCAACGGATACATGGCTTCACACAAAAGACATTCCCGGCTCCCATGTGGTGATCCGTTCCAAAACCGTCAGCGAACAGACCCTGCGGGAAGCGGCTATCTTGGCCGCCTATTACAGCAAAGCGCGCGAATCAAGCCAAGTGCCCGTCGATTTCACGCTAGTCAAGCATGTGAAAAAACCGTCAGGCGCCCGGCCTGGATTCGTGATCTATGAGCAGCAACAAACCCTTTATGTCACACCGGATGAAGAGGTCGTAAAGCGCCTGTTGCAGACAGACCAGACCGGGTCCAAATAAGAATGGAAGATGGCGCCCCAGCCGTTTGGCTGGGGCCTTTTTTCATGCAAGCTTCTCGCAACCAGCTTACACCCACAGGGTACAGCAACGCCCCTTCCATTATTTCCGAACAACATCACTGCATTTTCTCCATCCTCCCTCACTGTTCAACATATTTAAGTGTCCCCGCTTGCCTTTTTCTTCCTTGCATGATACAGTTAGATTATAAGTTATTTAGTTAATTATCTAATTATCTAATTGAGGTGTGAACAGTGAACACCGTTTTTAAAGCGTTAGCTGATCCCACCCGTCGTCAAATCTTAGATTTGCTAAGAGAACGAGATCTCACCGCAGGAGAAATCGCAGACCACTTCTCAATCTCAAAACCGTCCATCAGCAACCATCTCAACATTCTAAAAAGCGCCGACCTGGTTTTGGCAGAAAAAAAAGGCCAATTTATCGTCTACTCTCTCAACACCACCGTGTTTCAGGATGTGATCAAATGGCTCATGGATGTGAGCGGAAAGGAGAACGAAACATCATGAAGCATCTGCACAAGCCTTATCTTATCCTCGCCTGGATTATCGCCATCATGACGTTAGGGATCTTTCTGTATGTGTATGGCAACTTGCCGGAGCGGGTGCCCATTCATTGGAACATCAAGGGAGAGATCGACAATTACGGTTCCAAAAACATGTTATGGCTGTTGGGCATTCTCCCGTTGGCCATGATTCTCTTGCTCACGTTTCTACCGAATTGGGACCCCCGCCGCGAGAAATATGCGAGCCACGGGAAAGCGTATTCCATATTGATGTTATATGTGACCTTGATCATGTCCGGCGCTTTTCTGGGCATCTTGGCGCTCACCCTTGGATATCGCTTGGACATGACTGTGGTGTTGCAACTGCTTATTGGCATTCTTTTTACCGCGATAGGCAATTATTTGCCGCAAGTGAGACAAACTTTTTTCTTTGGCATCCGCACCCCATGGACATTGACTTCTGAAGATAATTGGCGCAAAACGCACCGCTTTGGCAGCAAGGTATTTGTCGCGATCGGCTTGATCATGATCGCCAGCGTCTTTCTCCCGATTGCGCAAAGGGCTGTCCTGCCATTTGCCGCGATCATCATCGGTTTGGTGTTGACCTACTGGTACTCCTACCGCGAGTACAAGAAAAACAAGTCATGAGTTTTGCCGCTTCTTGCCGGGGAGTCCGCTCCCCCTTCCCCATCCATTCATGAAGGAGAGGATTTGCAATGAGCATTCAAATCGCGTTTCATCAAGAGCGTTCCATTCCCGCTGCCGCCATTTTGTCCTTGTACAACCAAAAGCCTAATCCCGTGAACCGCCCCATCGAAGACATCGAAACGGTGCTTCGGGTTGGCGGGCCCGCGGTTGGCGTATGGGCCAATCAGCAATTGATCGGATTTGCCCGCGCGGTGACCGATGGCCATTTTCGCGCCTATATTGAAGAAGTGTTGGTAGACAAACGTTATCCGCAATCCAGCATCGGTCAGAAAATGATTTCCTATTTGCTGAAAGGATTGCGGCAAGTGGAAACCGTCCATCTCCTCTGTTCTCCGGAAATGTTTGAACGTCGCTTCGATTCGCACAAAAACTTAGGCTTATGGCTGCACCAACAAAAAAAGGCCAACGATCTCTCCTCGCCGGCCTGAATCATTCCATCTGTTTGTGCGGAGACGGTGAACACAACCCCTCCGCTTTTCTATTTGAAGCCGCTCATTCCACACTTTTTGCCGGTGTCCGGCTTCCCGGTTTCTCCACAGGAATGCCTGCTTGACAAAGCGGACACTCATCCGGAGTGTAGCTTTGGATATCGATCGCCGTCAAAGCGCGGTATGGGCAAGGGAACGGATTGTGCCCACCCGTCCGGTCCACGATGGAGCCGACGGCCACAATTTGGGCCTCCATCCCATTCAGGAGTGCGATCACTTCATTGACCGACCCTCCCGTAGTCACCACATCCTCGATGACCAACACACGTTCACCCGGCTTCACCGCAAAACCGCGCCGCATTTCCATCGTGCCCTCTTTGCGCTCGGTAAACAGGCAACGCACGCCGAGCGCCCGCGCCACTTCATGGGCGATGATCACCCCACCCAGGGCTGGACCCACCACCACATCAATGGCTTCACCGCGGAACAACTCAGCAATCGCCCTGCCCGCTTCCCCCGCGTCTTGGGGGTGTTGCAGCAATTGCGCACATTGCATGTACCGGGCGCTATGGCGCCCGGAAGAAAGCAGGAAATGCCCCTCCTTCAATACGCCTGTCCGTCCAATCGCTTCTTGCAAAGACCAGCTCATCCCATCCACTCCTTATCCTTGGTTGATTTCCGCCACGATCGCTTCATACGCTTGCTTTGGATTGGCGGCGGCGGTGATGGCCCGACCTACCACCAAATAGTCCGCTCCGTGCCGAATCGCCTCACTGGGGGTCATGATCCGTTTTTGGTCACCCGCGTCCACCCCTTTGGGGCGAATCCCCGGAGTGACCGCCAAGAAGTCCGAGCCTGAATGAGCCTTCACGTCACGCGCCTCATGCGCCGAACAGATCACTCCATCCGCCCCCGCCGCATAAGCCAACTGCGTGTAGTGAAGCACAGACTCCTTCACCGTGCCGGGAATGCCGATTTCTTCATTCATCATCGTTTGGTCGGTGCTGGTTAACTGCGTCACTCCCAGCAATCGGAGACGTTTGCCCGCTTGGCTCTTCCTCTCGGCCATCTCGCGCGCCGCCGCAATCATCGCCCGGCCTCCGCTGGCATGAATGGTCAGAAAGTCGACCCCCAAGCCGCTGAGCGATTCCACGCCGTTGGCTACGGTATTGGGAATATCGTGCAATTTCAAATCCAGGAAAACGGTGTATCCTTCAGCCTTTCGCTCAGCCACCCAGCGGGGCCCCACTGCGTAAAACAGTTGATACCCCACTTTAATGGCCGGCTTGGAAGTTTGATCCCAATGAGCCAGCAGTTGTTCGGCTTCCCTGGCCGTCGGATAATCTAAGGCGATAAAGATACGTTTATCTGCTGACATGGCGTTCTATCCCCTCTCTGCCTCAGACCGAGACCATTTCACGGGTGCGTTTGGCGGGCTGACCGATCGGCTCTGCGCTCATATGGATCGACTCAAGCGTGATCAAGAGGGCTTCTACCGTATCCAACGAGGTGAGGCAGGCGATGCCATTCTCTACCGCTTCACGGCGGATGCGGAAACCGTCACGCTCCGGTGTGCGTCCGCGCGTCCAGGTATTCACCACCAAGTCCGCTTTTCCTTGGCGGATCAAGTCCAAGATGTTTGGTGAGCCTTCCTTCAGTTTGTTCACCCGCTCCACCGGCAGGCCCGCTTCTTCCAAAATATCCGCCGTGCCGCTGGTGCAGACAATCTTATAACCCAGTTGGTGGAAGCGATGCATGAGCGAAACCGCTTCTTCTTTTTCTTTGTCACCAATGGTGGCCACCACCGTGCCGAAGCGCGGCAAGGAGATGCCCGCCGCCAGAAGACCTTTGTAGACCGCCCGCGCATAGTCGCGATCGCGTCCCATCACTTCTCCGGTCGATTTCATCTCAGGCCCAAGGGTGATATCGACGCGGCGCAGTTTCGCAAAGGAGAAAACAGGCACTTTGACCGCCACTTCTTTGCTTTCCGGCCATAAGCCATTTCCGTAGCCTTGGTCTTTGAGCGATTCGCCCAACATGATCCGGGTCGCCACTTGCGCCATGGGAATGCCCGTCACTTTGCTTAAAAATGGCACCGTCCGCGAAGCGCGCGGGTTCACTTCCAACACGTAGATGTCGCCTTTGAACAGGACGAATTGGATATTGATCAAGCCTTTGGTGCGCAAGGACTTGGCCATTTTGGTCGTGATTTCGATGACGCGCGCCTTCTGCTCCGGCGTGATCGATTGCGGCGGGTAGACGGCAATCGAGTCTCCCGAGTGAACCCCCGCCCGCTCAATGTGTTCCATGATGCCTGGAATCAGTACATCTTCCCCATCACAGATGGCATCCACTTCCAACTCTTTGCCGAGCAAGTAACGGTCGATCAATACCGGGTGGGCCGGATTGACTTTTACCGCCACTTCCATGTAGGAGCGAAGTTCGCTTTCGCTGTAGACGATCTCCATCGCCCGGCCACCCAGGACGTAAGACGGGCGCACCAGCACCGGATAGCCAAGGCGGGTCGCCGCTTGCGCCGCTTCTTCGACGGACGTGACCGCCGTCCCCGGTGGTTGGGCGATATTCGTTTCGCTTAGGAGCTTTTCAAATTTCTTCCGGTCTTCCGCACGGTCGATCTCTTCCAGTGAAGTCCCCAGTATCTTGATCCCCTCTTCACGCAGATCCCGCGCCAAGTTGAGGGCCGTTTGACCGCCAAACTGCACGATGACGCCGAGCGGATTTTCTTTCTCGATGATATTCAGCACATCTTCTTTGTACAGCGGCTCAAAGTAGAGGCGATCAGAAGTGTTGAAATCGGTCGATACCGTTTCCGGGTTGTTGTTGATGATGACCGCTTCATAACCCGCTGCGCGAATCGCCCAGATCGCATGCACCGTCGCATAGTCAAACTCCACCCCTTGCCCGATGCGGATCGGGCCGGAACCCAGTACGATGATGCTCTGTTTCTCCGTCTTGCTCACTTCATCTTCTTGTTCATAGGTGGAGTAGTAGTACGGCGTTTCCGCTTCAAACTCCGCCGCGCAAGTGTCAACGATTTTGTACACAGGCTTCAGGCCATGCTCCGCCCTCAATTCACGGATTTCCCGCTCCGATTGCTGGCGCAGGCGGCCGATCGTCTTGTCGGTGAAGCCCATGCGTTTCGCCGCATGGAGCAAGTCCGCATCCAAGCCGGTCGCTTTGGCCACTTGTTGCTCCAGCTTGACGATCCGCTCCAGCTTGTGCAGGAAGAAGCGATCGATTTTGCTGAGTTGGTGCGCCTCCTCAAGGGAATGACCTCGGCGGAACCATTCACCCAAGAGGAAGAGGCGTTCGTCATCCGCCACGCGAATTCGTTCTCTCAGGGTGGCGTCATCCATGTTTTCCGCACCCGGCAAGGTAATGTGATCCAAGCCGATTTCCAAGGAGCGGACCGCTTTTAACAGCGATTCCTCCAATGTGCGCCCGATCGCCATCACTTCCCCCGTCGCTTTCATCTGCGTGCCCAGCTTGCGGTTGGCGGAGACGAATTTGTCAAATGGCCAGCGCGGGATTTTGCTTACCACATAGTCCAGGGCGGGCTCAAAGCAAGCATAGGTTTGACCCGTTACCGGATTGACCAGCTCGTCCAAGGTGTAGCCGATGGCAATCTTCGCCGCGATGCGCGCAATCGGATAGCCGGTCGCTTTGGATGCCAGCGCGGATGAGCGGCTCACGCGTGGATTTACCTCGATCACATAATATTGGAAGCTGTGCAGGTCAAGCGCAAACTGCACGTTGCATCCGCCCTGGATGTTCAGCGCGCGGATGATCTTGAGCGCCGAGTTGCGCAGCATATGGTACTCGCGGTCGGACAAAGTTTGGCTTGGCGCAAATACGATGCTGTCACCCGTGTGCACACCCACCGGGTCGAAATTTTCCATGTTGCAGACGACGATGCAGTTATCATGGGCGTCACGCATCACTTCGTACTCAATCTCTTTATAGCCGGCGATGCTCTTCTCGATCAGGCATTGGGTAATCGGGCTGTAACGCAATCCGTTGTCGACGATCTCCCGCAGTTCCGCTTCATCTTGAGCGATCCCGCCACCGGTTCCGCCCAAGGTGTAGGCGGGCCGCACGATCACGGGATAACCCGTCACGGCGGCGAAATCCACCGCTTCTTCGACCGTCTGGACAATGTCGCTCTCCGGCACGGGCTCACTCAATTCATTCATGAGACTGCGGAACAAGTCGCGGTCTTCCGCATTGGTGATCGCGCGCAGGTCAGTCCCCAACAGGCGCACGCCTTCGCGTTCCAGCACCCCTTGTTTCGCCAATTCCACCGCCAAGTTTAAACCCGTTTGCCCACCGAGCGTCGGCAATAACCCATCCGGACGTTCTTTGCGGATCACTTGGGTGATGAATTCAGCGGTGAGCGGCTCAATGTACACGCGGTCCGCCATGTTGGTATCCGTCATGATCGTGGCAGGGTTGCTGTTCACCAATACCACTTCCAAGCCTTCTTCTTTCAACGCTTGGCAAGCTTGCGTACCAGCGTAATCAAATTCAGCCGCTTGGCCGATGACGATGGGTCCGGATCCGATAACAAGAATTTTCTTCAGTGTTGGATCTTTAGGCATGTGCTCCCTCTCCCTTCCGCGCAGCGAACGATTCCATCATTTCGACAAACTGGTCAAACAAGTAGCCCGAATCAAGCGGACCTGGAGCAGATTCCGGATGGTATTGCACCGAGAAGGCCGAATGTTTTCGATGAATCAGCCCTTCCACCGTCCCATCATTGAGAGCGATGTGGGTGATGTCCAATTCCGTGCCCGCCACGGAATCCGGATTAACCGCATAGCCGTGGTTTTGTGAAGTGATCACGGTACGGCCCGTTGCCAACTCTTTGACTGGATGGTTGCCGCCGCGATGGCCAAACTTCAGTTTTTCCGTATCCGCGCCACAGGCCAGGGCGAACAGTTGGTGCCCCAAGCAGATGCCGAACATCGGAACTTTGCCAAGAAGCTGGCTGATCATCGCAATCCCTTCCGGCACATCTTTTGGGTCCCCAGGGCCATTGGATAACATGAGCCCATCCGGTCGGAAACGCAGGATTTCTTCCGCCGGGGTGTTATAAGGGACAGAGATCACTTCACATCCCCGCTCAACCAGTTCGCGCAGGATATTGTGTTTCGCCCCGAAGTCGACCAGCACCACGCGTTTCCCGAAGCTTGGCGCGATATGGACGCTCTTGGTGCTCACGCGCGCCACTTGATCACGCATGAGCGGAGTATTCATGCGCTCCATCAACGCTTCGACCGACTCATCGCCTGTGGTGAGGATGCCTTTCATCACCCCGTGCAGACGCAACTTGCGTGTCAACATGCGGGTATCGATGCCGGCGATCCCGATGATGCCGTACTCCTTCAAAAAGGTGGACAATGGCATTTCATTGCGCCAGTTGCTGGCATACTCGGCCACCTCACGCACCACCAAACCATGGGCATAAGGACGGAGCGATTCGTTATCGTCGCGGGAAATCCCGTAGTTTCCGATGAGCGGATATGTCATGGTGACAATCTGTCCGCAGTAAGAAGGGTCCGTTAAAATCTCTTGGTATCCGGTCATGCTGGTGTTAAATACAACTTCCCCGATGGAGTTCCCTTCAGCCCCGAAGGATGTTCCGGTAAACAACGTTCCGTCCGCTAAGAGCAACCTTGCCTTCATGTTTCTTCTCCTCCTTTTCGTTCCACCGCTCGTCTACGTCTCTTGCCAAGTGATGTTGCCCTCAAGCAGGGTCAAGACCGGCCAGCCTTTGACTTTCCAACCGGCAAAGGGGGTGTTTCGCCCCTTTGATTTGAATGTGGCGGGATCGATTTCACGCTCGTTTTCCAGATCGATCACCGTGATGTCCGCCGTTTTTCCTTCCGCCAATTCCCCGTACGGCAACCCGAAGATTTCGGCTGGTTTCCGGGTCATTTTGTCTACCAGCTCGGAAAGGGTCAATATTCCCTTCCCCACCAAGTGGGTATATAACAACGGGAATGCCGTCTCCAAGCCCACGATGCCAAACGGCGCTTTTTCCATGCCCCATGATTTCTCTTCCGCCGTGTGCGGCGCATGGTCTGTTGCGATGATATCGATCGTGCCGTCCCTCAAGGCCTCGATCAGCGCCTGGCGATCCCTCTTGGAGCGGAGCGGCGGGTTCATCTTCCACATCGCGTTGGGTTCCGGGATATCCTCATCACACAGCAATAAGTGGTGCGGAGTCACTTCCGCCGTCACTTTTTGCCCCCGCGCTTTCGCTTCCCGCACCAAGCGAACCGATTGCTCCGCACTGATATGGCACACATGGTAGTGAACCCCGATATCCTCCGCCAGCAGGATGTCACGTCCCACATGGATCGCTTCCGCCTCGGATGGGATGCCTTTTAACCCATGCTTCGCCGCGAATTCCCCGTGATGGACACATCCGCCTTTCGCCAGCGTGTCATCTTCGCAGTGCGCCACCACGGGCAAGCCCAGCTGATGGGCGCGGCGCATGGCATCTTTCATCATTTGGCTGCTCTGCACCCCTACGCCATCATCCGTTACCGCGAACACGCCCGCTTCCTTCAATCCTTCCATGTCGGTCAGCTCTTGGCCCAGTTCTCTTACTGTGATCGCGCCGTAAACCAGCACGCGCGCCAAACCGGCTTCCTCGGCACGGTCAAGCACTTGCCTTACCGTCTCCGGGGAATCAATCACCGGGCGCGTGTTCGGCATGCAAGCGATCGTGGTAAATCCGCCTTTCGCCGCGGCCATGCTGCCAGTTTTGATCGTTTCTTTCTTTTCAAAGCCGGGCTCACGCAAGTGGACGTGCATATCGATCAAGCCAGGCACCACCAATTTGCCGGCCACATCGATCACTTCGGCTTCCGGATCGGTGACGGTTTCCGCAATCGTTTGGATGAGGCCGTTTTCAATCAGAATGTCCCGCCCGATGAGGTCCCCTGTGTGCGGTTCGAGCAATTTTCCGTTTTTTATGATGGTTTTCACGCTTCTTCCCCCTTCAGTGCGCGTTCCAGTAAGGCCATGCGAATCCATACCCCATTGGCTTTCTGTTCGAAGATCTTGGAGCGTGGATGTTCCACCACTTCATCAGCCAACTCGACGCCCCGGTTAAATGGACCCGGATGCATGATGATGGCGTCCGGTTTCATCAAGTGAAGGCGATCCAGCGTCAAGCCGTATTGTTCATGGTAATCCAGATTTGATGTGAAAAGATGCTCATGATGCCGTTCCAGTTGCACCCGCAGCATCATGACGATATCCGCGGTTTCCAGCGCTTCGGCAAATGGCACATACGGGGCATCTTGTTCACATTCGCGGTCACGCATCACTTCCGGTCCGCTCAAAATGACGTTGGCACCGAATCGCTTCAAGGTCCACAGGTTGGAGCGAACCACGCGGCTGTGGGCGATATCCCCGATAATCGCAATGGTCTTGCCCGACAGATCACCGACATGCTTCAACATGGTGTAAAGATCCAAGAGCGCTTGAGTGGGGTGGGCCCAGTGACCGGCTCCGGCATTTATGATTTTGCACCCCACTTCTTGTCGCGCCAGTTCTTTTACCGCCTCGGGGTCTGAGTGCCGGATGACGGCCACTTCAATGCCAATGCGGGATAAGGTCTTGACGGTGTCGTACAGGGACTCGCCCTTGGTGGTGCTGGACGCATCAGGGGTGAAATTCACCACTTCCATCCCCAACTTCTTTTCGGCCACTTCAAACGAAAAGCGTGTGCGCGTGCTCGGCTCGAAGAACAGATTGGCCGCAAACCGCCCGCGATAAGGATTCATTCCCGGCCGCCAGTTATCTTCCCAATACTGCGCGCGAGCCAAAATAGCTTTCAGCTCATTCATGCTGAGTTGACTCGTATCCAACAAGTGCTCGCTTTTCCACTCCTGTGCCATCAAAACCATCGTATCTCCCTCTTTCTGTCAAAGTGTGGAGGAGCGGGTCCCCGATCTGATTTCAATACGGGTTCAAGCTGCTTTCACTTCTTTCGCATCGGCTTGTCCTTGTTTGGGCAAAATCAAGTTGAGCAAAATCCCCACGACGGTGGCCAGGGCCATTCCTTCCAGCTCCAGATGAATGTCGGCAAAGCGGAGCACCGCGCCGCCAATCCCGATCACCAACACCACGGCGGCGATGATGAGATTGCGCCGATCTCCCAAATCGATGCGGTGTTCAATGAGCATGCGCAATCCGGCCGAAGCGATGATCCCGAACAAGAGGATGGAAACCCCTCCCATCACCGGAGTCGGAATCGTTTGGATGAGCGCGGACAACTTGCCGATGAAGGCAAAGCTCATGGCCAGTACCGCCGCGCCCCCGATCACCCAGACGCTGAAGATGCGGGTGATCGCCATGACGCCGATATTCTCACCGTATGTGGTGGAAGGAGGTCCACCGATCAAGGCCGCCAAGCTTACCGCGATGCCATCTCCCAGGAGGGAGCGATGCAATCCGGGATCCCGTGTCAAGTCACGTTCCATGATGTTCCCTGTCACAATCAAGTGTCCTATATGCTCAGCCAGTACGACCAAGGTGATCGGCAGCATCACCAGGGCCGCATGCCAGGAGACAACCGGCTTGGTAAATTCCGGAACCGCAAACCATGCGGCTTCCTTCACGGGTGTAAAATCAACCATCCCCGCCGCGATCGCGATCAGGTAACCCCCGATGATCCCGACTAAGATGGGGATGATATTCAGAAATCCTCTGAAGAAAAGGCTGGCGATAATCGCGATGGCCAAGGTGGACAAGGCCACCAAGAAGTTTTCCAGTGAGTAGGCGTGAACCGTCACCATCCCTTGACCAGGGTCTACCGCTTTGATCGTGCCTTGGATACTCTGCCATTCTTGTGCCGTTTTGGGCATCGCTTGAACGATATCTTTTTGGCTGGCCATATCCACCGCTGTTCCGGCAAGGGCCAGTCCGATGACGATGACCACCGAACCGATGACCACGGGTGGCAACAGTTGGTCCAGCCATTTTACGCCATACTTATAGACGATCAGGGCCACCAGTCCGTACATGATCCCGATCGCAAAGCAACCGAACAACGCTTCTCCCATGTGTTGGCCGCCTTGTGAGACGGTCAGGATCGGAACGATAAAGGCGAAGGAAGAACCCAAGTAGGCGGGGATTTTTCCTCTGGTCACAATCATGTAGGCCAGCGTGCCCATCCCGCTTGTCAACAAGGCAATCGCCGGGTTTAATCCTGTCAAGATCGGTACAAGAATCGTCGCGCCGAACATAGCAAACAAGTGTTGGAAACTGAGCGCGATCCAAGTATGCCATGCCGGGCGTTCATGCACATCCATCCGTATCGTTTCTTTCATTTCGTTCACTCCTTTTCAAGTTGCATAAAAAAAGCGCCTCTTTTGCCCGCATGGCAAAGAGACGCAGTACACCCCTGTAATGACAGCGTGATTTCCGCGTTCCCTTTGCCGGCCTCACGGGACCGAATTAAAAGGGACAAGCTTATCTGATTGTGATGCTTACTTGATCTTCTCCTTGATCCACTTCACTCAAAGAGACGGAAACCAGTTCCGACCGGGAAGTGGGCACGTTTTTGCCGACATAATCCGGCCGAATCGGCAGCTCACGATGTCCGCGATCCACCAGTACCGCCAATTGGATCATTTGCGGTCTGCCCAGATCAATCAAGGCATCCATCGCCGCGCGTACGGTACGGCCCGTATAGAGCACATCGTCGACCAAAATCACCTTTTTGCCGATGATGTCTGGCACATCTGTTTCTTTCACTTTTGGGTGTTCATGCTTTTCCGTCAAATCATCCCGATACAGCGTAATGTCCAGCTCACCGATGGGCAACATCTTTCCTTCAATATGGTGAATCCGTTTCGCCAAACGCTGAGCGAGGTAAGCCCCCCGCGTTTTGATTCCAACCAGGATGCAATCATCAACGCCTTTGTTGCGTTCAAGAATCTCATGCGCAATGCGGGTCAGAGCCCGGCGAATCGCCGCTTCGTCCAAAATCACTTTTTTTTTATCCATTCCATCCTCTCTCCTTATCCAACATAGGACGTAGGGAACGAGCACAAAAAAAGCTTCTTGCCCATCGCTGGACAAGAAGCACTTAGAGGATATACTTCACCCGTTAATAACCGTGCCCTTGCCAGCCTCTCTGGACTGGATTTAAAGGTTCCCTTCACTCAACATGTATTATGCATCAACTGGAAGCAGTTGTCAACGGGAAATGTTTCTATTTCATCTTCAATGTACGAATCAACTTTTCCATATCCGGCGGAAGTTCCGCTTCAATGCGAATCCGCTCCCCTGTGCGGGGGTGGGTGAATCCGATCACCTGTGCGTGCAAGGCTTGTCCTTCAATGGCATACACATTTTTTTTCGGCCCATACACGGGGTCGCCGATGAGCGGGAACCCAATGTATTTCATGTGGACGCGAATTTGGTGGGTTCTCCCGGTTTCCAAGCGGCACTCCACCAACGAAGCCTCTTTAAAGCGCTCCAGCACGGAAAAGTGCGTGACCGCATGTTTGCTGTTTTTGTGGATCACCGTCATCCGTTGGCGATGAACGGGATCGCGGCCCAAAGGAGCGTCGATGGTGCCGTGCTCATGCGGAATCACGCCATGCACCACCGCCACATACACCCGGTCGACGGAGTGTTCCTTTAATTGCTCCACCAATGATTGATGGGCCAAATCGTTTTTGGCCACCATCAATAAACCGGAGGTGTCTTTATCGATTCGATGAACGATCCCCGGGCGTGCCACCCCACCGATGCCGGAAAGTTCTCCCTTGCAATGGGCCAGTAAGGCATTGACCAGCGTTCCCGTATTGTTTCCAGCCCCCGGATGTACCACCATCCCGCGCGGCTTATTGACGACGATCACATCATGATCCTCATAGCGGATATCCAGCGGGATCGCTTCGGCGGCAACCTCCAATTCGGCGATGGGGGGCTCGTCAAACTCCACCCGTTCACCCAGCTTCAAGCGGTAATTGCTTTTCTTTACTTGACCATTCACGCGGACGAAACCATCGCGGATCCAATCTTGTACCCGTGCCCGCGACCATTCTTCATGAAAGGATGGCAGGAACTTATCCAGTCGTTCCCCTTCATACTCTTCCGTGACTTCCCATTCGTGGTGTTCCACTGTATCCATTGTTTCTTCCATTAAGAGTCCCTCGCTTCAGACAACGATTCATTCGGTTCAACCGTGGGGCTGATTAGGGTCAAAATCACCAACACGATCACACCGACCACAATCGCTGAATCAGCAACATTAAAGATCGGAAATTGATAAGGGCCGAATTGGAAATGCAAAAAATCGACCACTTCCCCGCTCCGCAAGCGGTCGATCAAGTTGCCGATCGCACCGCCCAATATCAACGAAAATGAGAAAGACATGAGGGGGCGCTCATGTTTCAGTTGCCATAAATAATACAGCACAAAGCCGATGACAATAAAAGTGATGATGATGAACAACCACTGCTTGTTTTGCAAAATGCCAAACGCGGCTCCGCGATTCCGATGAGAAGTGATGAAGAAAAAGCCTTGAATCACCGGAATCGACTCATATAAGTTCATATGGTGAAGCACCAGCCACTTCGTCCATTGATCCATGATTAAAATACCAAGTGAGGTAAAAAAATATCTCAACTGTCTTCCTCCTGTCTCCCACAGTCGAACAGTTATGCCATTTCCATCTGATTGTAGCACAGGGCAAACTGTGCTAACAAGTTGAGACAATCCATTTTACCCGATAAAGTCTCGGTCCATGTCGCGCAGGATTTCTTCCTTGTCTTTTTGGCTATACGCCTGATTGTGCGTGATCTCGGTGATCTCCCCGGTCTCGCCGCTGAGATCGGTGATGGCAAAACCTTCAACCAGATCGATATAACCACGTTGCTCATTGTGATCCACCGTCAACTCATTGTAGCTGCGCCCTTCGGCAAAATAATCAGGCGGGTTGGAAGTCCCGTATTGCTCCACTTCCTGCCATGCATCCTCTCCATCGTAAAAATTATAATCACTTTCATCGTGATTGTGATGACCCGGTTGCACGACAAATTCCTCCACCGGGCGTTTGGCGGAGACATGGGGATGCGGGCGGTGCTTCACGCAATACTCGGCGGTCGGCACCGCTTCCAATCGCTCAAATGGGATGTCTTGGCCACATTGTTTGCAGACTCCGTATGTCCCTTGATCCATCCGCTTTAATGCCGCCTCGATCTCTTGCAGATGGCGCTCATCCGCTTCGTTTAACGCCAAATCCTTGCCGCGTTCATACATTTCCGTGCCCAAGTCGGCGGGATGGTTGTCATATCCTGACAACTCCCCCACCGAGGCGTTCATCGCCGTCTCCATCCCATAATGGTCATTGTGCGCCACCCGTTGGTCAATCTCCTGTTTCTCTTGCAGTAACTGTTGTCGCAGCTCGTTCAGCTGTTGCTTATTCATGACGATACCCTCCCATCCAATCAAACCTTTTCCTATTTCTAGGCTGTCCCGAGTCGCTGGAAAATCATCTGGAAAACTGAGGAGGCAACCGCCTGGTCATCGAAACACATGAACGAATAGCACGATTCGATGTTTTTCTAATTATTTTCAATTCATTTGATTTTTAATAAACCCTTCCCAAAACGCTTTATTACTGTTATGCTTTTAGGCAATGAAGCGAAAGGATGGACTCACATGAGCACTCAATTACAAAAAAAATTGCTGCCTCGGCATGTGCAAATGATGGCTCTCGGTGGCGCGATTGGCACGGGCATCTTTCAAGGCAGTTCCGAAACCATCTCCGCCGCTGGCCCTGGTGTCGTCATTGCTTATCTCGCGGCTGGGGGACTCCTCTTCATCGTGATGAGCGCATTGGCGGAAATGGGTCTGGCCATGCCCGGTCTCGATCTGCGCGGGTTTATCCATCGCGCTTTCGGCTACCGTACCTCGTTTGTTGTCGGTTGGCTCTACTTTACCCTCTGGATTATCGTTATGGCATTGGAAATTGTCGCCGCCGGAACCTTTTTGCATTATTGGTTTCATCATGTGCCGGTCTGGATGCTCAGTTTGCTCTCTGCACTCTTTATTATTATCATCAATCTTTTCAGCGTGCGGTTATACGGTGAAATCGAATATTGGCTGACTGGCATTAAAGTGATTACCTTGGTTACGTTTATCTTTTTAAGCGGCGCACTGATATTCGGGTTCATTCCCGTGGACAATCCGCCATCAGTCAGCAATCTGACCGCCCACGGTGGATTTATGCCGCTGGGTTGGATGGGTGTCTTCTCTTCCTTGCTCGTCGTGATCTTCTCCTATGGCGGAACCGAACTGGTCGGGCTTACCATCACCGAAATGAAAGATGCGGACAAAACGCTTCCCAACGTATTAAAAGGGGTGATCTTCCGCATTTGCATCTTCTACGCTTTGCCGATTCTGCTGATCACCATGTTGGTTCCATGGAATGAAGTGGGAAACCAAGGAAGTCCCTTTGTGCAAGTGCTCACCGCCGTTGGGATGAAAGGCGTGGCCCATGTGATGAACTTCATCATGTTGACTGCGGTCATCTCCGCAGCCAACTCAGGCATGTACGCCACCTCGCGCATGATTTATTCCCTTTCGAAGGATGGGGAAGCGCCTGCCCTGTTCACTCGCGTCAATCAGCAAGGGGTTCCTGTATTCGGGCTGATGATAAGCGTGGCCGGCCTTCTCTTGGGCTCTGTTGCGGCCTTTATCGCTGAAGACTCCGTTTTCCAGTATCTGATGGGCATTCCCGGGCTCACGACTTTGCTCCTCTGGATCCTAATCTGTTTGGCCCAATTGAAATTGCGCTCCACCTATGCGGAACAATTGAATTACCGTGTTGCTTTCTTTCCTTATTTAACCGGATTGACCATTGTCACCTTGCTCACCATCTTCGCCTTCATGCTGGCTGACCCCAAAAACCTGGTCAACAATACGATCTTTTTCACCGTTGTGATTATGCTCATCCTGATCTCCTTGTTCATCAAGCGAGAACCAAAACCGCAAACCAGTCAATAATGCGCAACACGCACTCCCTTATCGAAGGAGTGCGTGTTTTTATGCATGAAATGGGCCCCGCGCTTCGAATCGCAAGTCGTTATGGCTAGGGCGTGTCTGATAAATATGTCGGCGGCTCCAAAACCGTTTTCTTTTTGCCCGACAATACGGCCAACCGCGGACAAAAACGAATGCCTGTTCATTCAATTCAGCTTGCATCATCTTCGTCTTCCGCTTTTTTAAACAACTCTATCATTTCTGAATCCGCCATCCACCCAAACAAAAAAGAAAAGGCTCCATGTTTTCACGGAGCCTTATTGAAAGGACAACTTATTCAGCCTTTGTCTCAGGATAGTGTTCACGTACAATGGTCGTGCAACGGTCACATAACTCCGGGTGGTCGTCATGAGTGCCGACAGAAGGCAGGATCATGCGGCAACGGTCGCATTTCTCCCCATCGGCCACCCGCACTTCCACGTGCAAACGGGCTTCTTTGCTCACCGCCGCAGAGGCTGGTTTCAGTTCCACCTGCGATACGATGAAGAGTTGATCCAGTTCCTCGCATTGGGCCAAGAGAGCGGCCACATCCTCAGCGGGAGTTAGCACCACTTTCGCTCCCAGCGAGTTCCCGATCAATTTCGCCGCACGCGCCTCTTCCAAGGCCTTTAAAACAATATCGCGCAGATCAAGCAGTTGATCCCACTTGGCTTCCAACGCTTCATCCACATAAGCGGGGTTGCTCACTGGGAAATCGGCCAATTGCACGCTGATCTCCGTCACACCGGGAACATGCTTCCACACTTCATCCGCCGTATGTGGAATGATTGGGCTCACCATAGCCACTAAGGACAACAGCATTTCATAGAGCGCGGTTTGCGCGGAGCGGCGCACCGGAGCGTTGACAGGCAGCACATATAGGCGGTCTTTTAACACATCGAGATAGAATTGGCTCAGGAATACGTTGCAGAAGGTATGGATATCCACATACACTTGGTGGAAATCATACTCGTCATATCCCTTGGTCACACGATCGATCAATCGTTGCAACTTCAGCAAGGCATAGCGATCCAACTCAGTCAGTTCGCTGAATGGAACACGATCGGTCGCGGGGTCGAAGCCATGCAAGTTGCCAAGCAAGAAGCGGAACGTATTGCGCAATTTGCGATACACTTCGGCAATCTGCTTCAAAATTGCGTCAGACAAGCGCTGATCCGCTTGATAGTCGCTGGACGCAACCCATAACCGCAGGATATCCGCCCCGTACATGTTGATCACCTTGGCTGGCTCGATGGTGTTGCCAAGCGACTTGGACATCTTGCGTCCTTCCCCATCCATCGTAAAGCCGTGGCTCAGCACTTGCTTGTACGGCGCTTTCCCTTTGGTGGCCACCGCGGTGGAGAGGGAGGAGTTAAACCAACCGCGATATTGGTCGGAACCTTCCAGGTACAGATCGGCTGGCCAACTCAGTTCATCCCGTCCGTCCAACACCGCCATATGGCTGGAACCCGAGTCAAACCAAACATCCATCGTATCCGTCTCCTTGCGGAATTCCGCACTCCCGCAAGCCGCACAAGTTTGGCCCTCTGGCATCAGTTCCTGCACATCTTTGGCATACCAAGCGGAAGAACCTTCTTTTTCAAACAGGTTGGCGATGAACGCGATGGTCTCTTCCGTGATATGAGGCTCCCCGCATTTCTCGCAATAGAAGATCGGCAATGGCACACCCCAGATCCGTTGCCGGGAGATGCACCAGTCACCCCGATCCTTAATCATGTTATGGATGCGAAGTTCTCCCCAGGAAGGTGTCCACTTGACTTGCTTGATTTCGTCCAACATCGCCTGACGGAAGCCGTCGACCGACGCAAACCACTGTTCCGTCGCCCGGAAAATGATGGGTTTCTTGGTGCGCCAATCATGCGGATATTGGTGCGTGATGAAGTTTAACTTCAGCAGATAGCCCAATTCATCCAACTTCTCTGTAATCGGCTTATTGGCATCATCATAGAACAAGCCTTCAAAACCAGGTGCCTCCGCCGTCATTCTCCCTTTGCCGTCAACCGGGCACAACACATCCAAGTTGTACTTTTTCCCCACTTGGAAGTCCTCTTCCCCATGACCAGGAGCGGTATGCACGCAACCGGTACCCGCATCCACCGTTACATGATCCCCAAAGACGATGGGACTTTCCCGATCATATAATGGATGCTGACAGATTACGCCCGCCAAATCGCTTCCTTTATATTGGGCGACTGACTCGTACTCCGTGATCTCCGCCACTTTCATCACATCGTCGACCAATGCGGTGGCCATGAGCAGTTTGCGCTCGCCCACGCGGACCAAGCTATACTCCAGCTCCTCATTTAAACAGATCGCCACATTGGCGGGGATCGTCCATGGCGTGGTCGTCCAGATCACCACAAAAGTGTTCTCTTCAGGCAATACCCCATTCCCTTGTTTAACCGGGAACATCACATAGATGGAAGCCGAACGCTTGTCATAGTATTCGATTTCCGCTTCCGCCAACGCCGTTTCCGATGTGGGGGACCAATAGATCGATTTCTTGCCGCGGTAAATATGGCCTTGTTTGACCATTTCGCCAAACACGCGGATTTGTGCCGCTTCATACTCAGGTTGCAAGGTGATGTATGGGTTTTCCCAATCCCCGCGCACACCCAATCGCTTAAACTGCTCTTTTTGTTTTTCCACGAATGATAGAGCATACTCTTTGCATTTCTCGCGAAACTCCACTGGGTGGACACCGCGACGGTCCACTTTTTTCTTGGTCACAACGGCATGCTCAATCGGCAATCCATGGGTATCCCAACCAGGCACATAAGGAGCATAAAATCCTTTCATCGACTTATAACGGGTGATGAAGTCTTTGAGCGTTTTGTTCAGCGCGTGCCCTATATGGATGTCACCATTGGCATACGGGGGTCCATCATGCAGGATAAAGCTGGGGTTTCCTTTCCGTTTGTCCAACACTTGCTGATAGATATCGATTTCTTCCCACCATTTTTGCATTTCCGGTTCTCTGGTTGGGAGATTTCCACGCATCGGAAAATCTGTTTTCGGTAGATTGACCGTTTTTCCATAGTCTGCCATCTTATTGCACTCCTTCTATGCTATGCTATTTTCATTTTATCTCTGTCTTAATGAATTTGTGCACGAACCCAGAGCGACTCCACTTCCTTTGACGGAGATTTCCCGTTCCATCGCACACCTCGTTTTTCACCCAATAAAAAAAACCTTCTTCATCCCCTAGGGACGAGAAGGTTTCCCGCGGTACCACCCTACTAGCTTTGTGCCCTGGCTCAAACAGACAACAAAACGACTTGCTCATCCGTAACGTGAATGACGCGGTCGACCTTACTCCAAGTTCAGGTGACAGTTCCAGGGTGATTTTCGATAGACACTCGGATTAGGCTTACACCATCCCTAATTCGCTGAAACACGAGCCCTTCTATCTACTCTTCCCTTTCCTTACCGTTGACCCTATTTCATTTATTTGATCTCATAGAACGTTGGCAAGGTAAGCAATGAAATGATTAGAACATCGCTTTTTTCTTTAATGTGCGGGATTTTCTACGCAATTCCCGGCGTGGCTCTTCATCTTCATCCATATAAGTGGCAGCCACTTCATCCAGCATGCTGTTGTCCATCATCGAAGTGTCTTCCATGTTGTGGAACTCGTTGCTGTGATATTCTTGAGTCGAATGGAAGTCTTGTCCCGTATGGAAATCTTGTCCTGTGTGGAAATCTTGTGTCGCATAATCTTGATATTCATGGGTTGGTTGATCCAATAAAAGCTCCGCTGGTTGGCTTTCGGCATATTGTTCGATCTGTTTGCCTTTATCCTCCAAGCCTTGCTCCAGCTCCTCCAAGGACTCCCAATCAGAGTTCTCCAAGATGTCCAGATGGGATTGCACCAATGTACGGAAACGGGCACGATAGACAGTCGCTTTTTGCTTGAGGTCAAGCAACTCGCTGTGAATGGCGCGCGCTTTTTGCAACGCTTCGTTGATAATGCGGTCTGCGTTTTTCTCCGCTTCTTGCACGATCAACTCGGCTTCTTTCTTCGCGTTCAAGCGAACTTCTTCGGCTACTTCTTGAGCTACCCGGATCGACTTGTGAATGCTTTGTTCCATCGAAGCCAATGTGGCTGCTGGCGGTTGCATTGGCATTGTTTCTGGGTAACGCGGCATCGGTGGTTGCGTCGGCTGTGGTTGCACTTGCTGAACGGGTTGCACTGGTTGTGGTTGCGGTCCCGTTTGGAACATGGACTCGCCTTCCATCAAGCGCTCGATTTCCGCCTGCAACTCTTCCACTTGTTGCTCAAGTTCCAGCTTCTCACGGGTCAGCAATTCAAAATCTTTGATAATCTGATCAAGAAAATCATTTACTTCATCTACATCATATCCACGGAATGATCTTTTAAACTCTTTATTGTGTATATCGTAAGGCGTTAGCGGCATCATCCGCACCTCCTGGATAAATTGCAATCTCTTCTATTCGACAATATTACCAGATATCCTCCCGAAATTCTATAAGCGGCCTCCAAAAAAGGCTTGACACTTATTCAAACTTAACCAAGTTCATCCAAATGCGCCCTTTTTTGGTATTGCCGCCAATACTTTCGACGAATAACCGGCCAAATCCTCTAAGTGAAAGCAGATCCCCTTCCGCAACCGCAAAATCAGGTTGATCTACCATCTTAAAATTGGCTTTACACTTACCACTTTTAATAAGTTGCGCTACCTTTGCCCTAGAGATCCGAAATCCTTCAGCAAGTACGGCATCGATGCGTAGAGAAGCAACCGTAACTGTGTGTACCCTCTTCTTTTGTGTGGGAAGAGCCAGTTCATCGCGAGTAATCGTTCTTATGTTAACATGCTCACGCCCAATTTGTCCAACTTGCATAGAGATCAGCTCCCCTAGTTCCGACGCGACAACTAAGTCGCATCCGGCGTCGTGAGGAAGGATATCTCCAAACTTTTCCCGCTTAATCCCCAGTCCCAAGAGTGCTCCTAAGACATCGGGATGTTCCAGTTTCTTTCCACTATTTGCTTCTATGCGCAAATAACCAAGCCCAAATAGAGTGAGATCTTCAGCAACATAATCGGGTGCGATCAAGACGCGCTGGCGCTCCGCCTCTTCATATCCCCCGTCCGACCAGAGGTTGAGATCCGGTTCGCGCCGCACCACCATTTTCACAATCTCCCGTTCGCGTGGATCGAGAAAGTTCGTCAACACCGTTTGATGTTTGTGCGCCACTTTCCATGCCCAGTCAAGCGCGCGTTCAACCAGGAACCGCTCTTCCGGGCGAAAGTGCATGAATAAAGCTTCGTTGTCTTGTTTCACCTTTTTCAAATCACCCAATCCAGTATCGTCATGATGCCGACTTCGATGAAGTGGAGGGCGAATAACGCCACGATCGGAGAAATGTCGATAAAGCCGATCGGCGGAATGAACCGTCGAAAGATGGAGAGGTACGGCTCCGATAAGCGCGAGAGCAGTTTACCCACTGGTGATTCATATACTTGTGGCAACCATGATGCGATGATGTAGATGATAAGCACAAAACGATAGATCGTAAATATTGTATTGACTACTTGAAATGTCAACATGAGCCTTTAGTCACCTCAAATCCTTTAGCTCATCATCTTTTAGGAAATCCGTAATCGTACCCTGGATATCCACATTAGCCGGGGTACAGATGAAAATATTATTGCCTAACTTTTGTATATTTCCCCCTAAAGCATATACGGTCCCGCTCAAAAAGTCGATAATGCGCACCCCTTGATCGCGGCGCACAAGTTGGAGATTGACAACAACTGGACGATGGCTTTTCAAGTGATCTGCGATTTCGGGAGATTCTTCATAACTGCGGGGTTCAAACAAGACGAGGCGGATGTTTTTTTGCGTATGCAATGAGACGATGTTGCTCCTTCCTTTTAGCGGTGGGCTCGTCCCTTCTTCACCATCAAACTCATCCTCTTCAAACTGCCCGTCTTCTTCGCTCACACCGAAAAAGCCCATGATTTTCTCAATGAAAGTCATTGATTTCGCCTCCTTTAAAGGCTACCGTCCCCGTTTGCCTCCTCCAACTAGCACAGATCCAAGCCGGACCCATGTAGCCCCTTCTTCAATCGCAATGTCAAAATCTTGAGACATGCCCATAGATAAATGAGGCACACGTAAACGGGGCTGGTCTAACCGTTGTAATTGATTTTGCAACCGCTTCAGTTCACGGAAGACCGGACGCACTTCCTCTGGATTTTCCGCAATGGGCGCCATGGTCATCAAGCCAACAATCTCAATAGTAGAGTAATTCGCCACTTCTTTCGCGAACTCTTCTAATTCTTGCGGAGAAATTCCGTGCTTGCTCTCTTCCCCCGCCACATTCACCTGCAAAAAACAGGATAGCGGTTCCGCTTCTTTTTGACGAACCCGGCGATCGATCTCCTCCGCAAGGGAAATGCGGTCAAGCGAATGCAAATATTGAAAGCGGCCTATGATCTCTTTCACTTTGTTGCGTTGCATATGCCCGATAAAATGCCAAGTTCCACGGTCACCCAACGCTTCCCATTTTGGCACGGCATCTTGAACCTTGTTTTCCCCCACATGATTCAAACCCAAATCGAGCATTCGGCGGGTATCCTCAACATCACTGTATTTCGTGACGGCCACCATTTGAATCTCACGCGGATCACGACCGGACCGCCGGCAAGCGGCTTGTATGCGCTCTTGCACCTTTTTCCAACGATTACCAAATTCGTCCATGAGAATCACCTTTCCTGCTTTCCGATCCAAGCGACCATCCGACCCGTTTTGCCCTTGTCCCGACGATGGGAGTAAAAGTACTGATGGTCACAGCTTGTACACCATTTGCTTACCGTTATATGTTCAGGCAAAATCCCCGCTTGCAAAAAAATTTCCGCATTGGCCGTTTTTAAGTCGCATTGCCACCTGCCTGGAATATGATTTACCGCAATCCGCTCCATCGCTTGCGAATCGGCGATCACCTTCCGCATCGGCCCAATCACGTGCTCATCGACTTCATAACAACAAGGCCCGATGGAGGGACCGATGGCAACCAAGATCTCTTCCGGCTTCGCGCCTTGTTCGCAAAAACGTTTAACCATTAGGGAACCGATTTGCCCCACCGTCCCTTTCCAGCCGGCATGGGCAACACCGATAAGGTCAAGTGTTGGATGATAGAAGTACAAGGGGACGCAATCCGCAAAATAGGCAGCCAATAATACGTCTGTCTCACTGGTGAAGAGGCCATCCGTATCTTGAAAAGCAGTCTCCCGCCCTTCTTTTCCCTTGCCGCGATCCGCTTGGGTCACATGTTCAATATGTACGCCATGCACTTGTTCCGCGCATGTCCACGCAGCCAAAGCAAATCCCAGCTCCCCGCTAAGCTGGCGGCGGTTCTCAATGACTTGGCGTGGCCGATCCCCAACATGGAGTGCATAGTTGCGACAGTCGGCATCTTCGTCCGCTCTTCGCGCACTAAACCCGACGGTGATGTGCGGGAATTGATTTTGCCATGAGGTCAATGAAAAAATAGGCACATTGGTATCATGGTATTGAAATGGTTCCATACACTCCCCCCCTTCGTATCATATTACCATATCTTTCATCGTCAACAAAGTTGGAGGTCACTCCAAAAGGAAAAGCGTCTATCAGAGTGGGCGTTGTTTTGTTTAAGCGAAAGGGAGAATCGACTTAAGTCCCCACTTAGTCGTTAGGTCCCTTTCTTGAACTGGCTTTTAGTTAATTCAATTTGTGCCTCGTCAGGCAAAAAGTAACCCTGATGCCCGCCGTTCTCCTCCAACCGGACCAAAATCACATCCGACCCGATTTTCACAATTTGCCGCCACGGGATCACCCATTCGTGCCCACTGCTGACAAAGCCAAACCACTTGCTTTCCCCCGGTACGACGATCGCATTAATCACCCCGCGCCGCAAATCCAAATCCAAGTCATAGATTTGACCCAATTTGCGACCATCCGCAATGTTTACGACATCTTTCGCCTGCAACTCCGAAATTTTCATGTCGTCGCCTCCCCTCTCCGAACGCAGGTTTCTTTTTATATATATGTGGGTTCCGGTGCAAATGTACAGCCGAATTCAACACAAAAGCCCAATCATGAAGATTGGGCTTGCGGACAACCTTTGATTTATTCTTTATTCAATTGGTTTAATTAATAAATCTATTCATTTGGGATATGGCAGCTTTCTCTAAGCGAGAGACTTGAGCTTGTGAAATGCCGATCTCTTCCGCCACTTCCATCTGAGTCTTGCCTTCGAAGAAACGCATGGATAAAATTATCTTTTCCCTGTCATTCAATTTCCCCATCGCTTCTTTCAAGGCGATTTCTTCCAACCATTGGGCGTCTTTCGTCTTCTCATCACTCAATTGATCCATGACGAAAATGGGATCGCCCCCATCCTGATACACTGGTTCAAACAAAGAAACAGGATCTTGTATCGCATCGAGTGCGAAGACCACATCTTCTTTCGGTACATTCAAAACACGTGAAATTTCCAAAATCGTGGGTTCACGTGAATGTTGATTAGTCAATGTATCTCGAACTTGCAGCGCTTTGTAAGCAATGTCTCGCAGTGAACGCGATACGCGGATCGGGTTGTTATCGCGTAAATATCTTCTGATTTCGCCAATAATCATGGGAACGGCATAAGTAGAAAATTTTACATTCTGGCTCAGATCAAAATTGTCAATCGCTTTCATCAACCCGATGCAACCCACCTGAAACAGGTCATCCACGCATTCTCCTCTATTGTTAAAGCGTTGGATCACGCTCAATACCAAGCGTAGATTGCCATTGACCAGTTGTTCGCGCGCTGAACGATCACCCGCTTGCAGCTGTTGAAACAACACCCGCATCTCCTGATTTTTGAGAACGGGGAGTTTGGATGTATCAACGCCACATATCTCCACTTTGTTTCGCGCCATGAATTCCCCTCCTCAGGATGGAACTAATCTACATTATGTCCTGAGGATGGAAATTTATAATGAGAAGGAAATTAAACCATTTTATTGAATTCTTTACGCAATCTCTTAATAATTCTTTTCTCCAATCGAGAAATATAAGACTGAGATATCCCAAGCATGTCAGCGACATCCTTCTGGGTCTTCTCTTCCCCGCCATTTAAGCCAAAGCGGAGCTCCATGATTTTCCGCTCGCGGTCTGATAGATTTGAGAGGGCGGTGCGTAAAATCTTTCGATCCACCTCATCTTCTATATCGCGATAGATCGTATCATTTTCTGTGCCCAAAACATCTGACAACAATAGCTCATTGCCATCATAATCTGTATTGAGCGGCTCATCAAACGATACTTCTGAGCGAATTTTATTATTGCGTCGCAAGAACATGAGGATTTCATTTTCAATGCACCGGGATGCGTAAGTGGCCAATTTGATTTTTTTAGTGGGATCAAAGGTATTGACGGCCTTAATGAGACCAATCGTCCCAATCGAGACCAAATCTTCGATATGAATCCCCGTGTTTTCAAACTTCCGCGCAATATATACAACCAATCGGAGATTGCGCTCAATCAGCATGGCCCTTACGGCGGAATCCCCACCCGGCAATCGTTCCAATAAATGCTCTTCTTCCTCCCGGGTCAGGGGCGGAGGCAATGCCTCACTTCCACCAATATAATAAACCTCTTCCCCTTTCAAACCCATTTGCATGAGCAGGCGATACCAAAACAATTGGACCGCCAGTCTCCACTTAACCAACATCCTCATACCCCCCCAACGATTTTTTCTCTCCCTTCCTTCGGCTCCAGAGCGTAACAAGACGGATGAATAATCGCTTGGTAAGTTCCGTCAGACGAAAGACGTCCGACATCTATACCTATGAGAATTTTCTCAACTTTATGCCAATCCTCTTCCTGCAAAATTTCCACGTAATCCGGTTTAATTGCGATCATCATCTCATTGTTTTTTCCCGCTGCCCGGTAAGGGACGACCCGGATTCTTCTCATCCAATCCGCGGGAAGCCGGCTCCAACCTTCTTCCCAATCATGTTGGAGTAGCATCTGTTTCAGCTCTTCCGGAAACCACTCTTTCAGGGACTCCAGTTCCACGATCATCACAGGTGTCCGTGTAATGGGATCACGCAGTTGATTCCCTGTATCAACCAAACCCGTGCATTCTTTCTGGTGCTGGGCCAGATGAATCCGAACTTGGGTCAGATACTGTTGCACTCGCTGATTTTCCTTTAACGACCCCAATGAGAGCTTGGTGTACAGCCATACAAGAGGAAAGCCAAACAAAATGAGTGCCCACGACACCGGAGACCCCCATCCTTCCGCTGTCCGCGTAAAGAAAATACCTCCCGCCACCTGGCTGTCTCCCGTCATCACATAATGGAAAGCAATCATCGCTCCTCCGGCGACAAAGCATACCAGATAAAAGACGCCGAGATTGCGGAAATAGGCCAAGGGATGATGAAATCCATACGCCATCCACACCATCACCAACGAAATGAGGATTTTGACAGGGAAAAAAAACGCCAAGGCAAATTGGGGCCATAGGTGCAACATGGAATAAGCGCCTCCCAACCCCGCGGCGAAAAGCAATCGCCAAATTTTGGCCGGTTGCTTGCGAATCCCCGCCGTTAACCACAAGAGCAGAAAATCGATGGTTCCGTTGAGGAGGAAAATCATATCGGCATAGACAACCATGCTTTTCCCCCTTCTGTA
This sequence comes from Laceyella putida, assembly GCF_042665195.1. NCBI lineage: Bacteria > Bacillati > Bacillota > Bacilli > Caryophanales > Thermoactinomycetaceae > Laceyella > Laceyella putida. The sequence continues at coordinate 90,286 of NZ_JBHTBW010000047.1, read as the reverse complement.
TGAAGTGAGATCAGTATACCTCAAGCCTTTGATCAAAGTCTGTCACATCTTGCATTGGTTCTTTGGCATCTTTCGTCGAATGGCTGACATTTATAGTGGATGCGCAAAAACAATATTGGCAGCGTAAAAGCCAAACATCCGGAGCGTGCTTCTCTTGGTCCACACCGTTATCGAACATGTGTTCGCTTGAAAAGCTGTGGTCAAAGCCCTTTGGTTTCGGAAAACCTCAACGGAAATAAAAAAGAGATACCCTTTGGGTATCTCATCCACTTGCTTTTTCACTTCTATTTATTTTTGCGGTTGCGCAAGAAGGTCGGCACTTCCAAGTGACCGTATGGATCAATAAAATCATTGTTGTTGTTCGGCTTCGTTTCTTTTTCCACCCGGCTGAACGGGGAGAAGACCGACTCTTCTTTTTGCGTTTGCTGGTTTCCGAAGATCGGTTTGTTCGATTTGGGTGGTTGCACCGATATATGTTTCTCTTGTTGCTCATGATCAAACCCCGTCGCGATCACGGTCACCATAATCTCATCTTTTAACTCTTCATTGATTACTGCACCAAAGATCATATTCACTTCTGCATGGGAGGCTTGCGTCACAATATCGGCCGCTTCGTATACTTCATATAAGCTTAGGTTGGTTCCACCCGTAATATTCATTAAGACTCCACGCGCCCCATTGATCGATGTTTCCAAAAGCGGGCTGCAAATCGCCTTTTTCGCCGCTTCGGCCGCGCGGCTCTCGCCTGTCGCCGAACCGATTCCCATCAAAGCGGAACCCCGTTCGGTCATGATGGTACGCACATCGGCAAAGTCCAAGTTGATCAAGCCAGGAACCGCGATCAAATCGGAAATCCCTTGAACCCCTTGGCGCAATACATTGTCCGCTTCACGGAATGCTTCCAACATGGGGGTATTCTTATCCACGATTTCCAGCAAGCGGTCGTTGGGAATGACGATTAGGGTGTCCACATTCTCCTTTAAAGAAGCTACGCCTTGCTCCGCTTGACTCGCCCGCCGTTTGCCTTCAAAGGTAAAGGGTTTGGTAACCACCCCGACCGTGAGCGCACCCAATTCGCGGGCAATCAATGCGATTTCAGGGGCCGCCCCTGTGCCTGTTCCACCACCCATGCCAGCGGTGACAAACACCATGTCTGCGCCTTTCAGCACGTTTTCCAGTTGTTCCCGGCTTTCCTCTGCCGCCTTCTTTCCAATTTCCGGCTTCGCGCCCGCCCCCAGGCCTCGGGTCAATTTTTCCCCGATTTGCAAGCGGATGGGAGCTTTCGCACGACTGAGTGCTTGGGCATCGGTATTGACCGCGATGAATTCGACCCCTTGCACTCCCGCATCAATCATACGGTTAACCGCATTGCTACCGCCACCGCCAACACCGATAACTTTAATCTGGGCTATTTGTTCCATTTCCAGATCAAAATCCAACATGATCTTGTCCCTCCAATACCAATCTCTACTGATGTAACAAAAATCGAATGACCTAGATGAATTCACTCAACCAACTTTTCACTCTCTCTAACGCAGAAGGAGGTCGCTTTCCTTTCTGTCGTGGGGGGTGAGCGGGTCTGGCACTGGTCGCCTGGAGCACACCGCGTTTCTGTAAATAGTGAATCATTCCCACTCCGCCCGTATAGGCTGGTTCTTTTACACCGATATTTTTTGGAACGGCGATGCGTACAGCTGCCCCCAACTGACTTTGGGCAACATGCAAGATATGTTTTGTCGCCATGACCCCACCTGTCAACACATAGCCTCCGGCGGGCTCATCTGTGAACCCCATCGCTTTAACCTGTTGCCTGATCAAATGAAACATCTCTTCCAATCGGGGCTCGATGATTTGCGACAGCTCCAACTGGGTGACGGTGCGCTCCCTTGTCGTACCGATCGTTTGCACCTGAAATGTTTCATTTACCTCAGCAAAATCTTTGCTGGCCACGCCATACTTGCACTTTACTTCTTCCGCCATGCTCGTCTGTGTTCGCAAGCCGATGGCGATATCATTGGTGATGTATTCCCCACCGATGGGAATGACCGACGTTCCGGCTAAATGTCCATGTTGAAACACCGTCAACGTCGTCGTACCACCGCCAATGTCAGCCACGACCACACCTAGATTCTTCTCATCCGCAGACAGGCAGAGTTCGCTTACCGCCAGCGGTAAGAAAACCATACCCGCAATGCTCAGATTCGCTCGCTCAATGCATCTAAGCAAATTGGAGATAATCGTTTTAGCCCCTGTAACAATGAGTGCATCTACTTCCAAACGGACGCCAATCATCCCATTCGGATCTCGGATATCATCTAATCCATCAACGATGAATTGCTTCGGAACCACTTCGACAATCGCCCGTTCCGGAGGAAGGGCAATCACACGGGCTGCCTGTAATACACGGTCGATATCATGATAGCCTATCTCTCTATCCTCACTTGCCACTGCTACCACACCATGACTGGGTTGCAATGAGACATGATGCCCAGACACTCCGACATAGACTTCCGAAATCTCTATTCCAACCATGCGCTCGGCATGATCTACCGCTTCACGAATGGATTGAACCGCCTGATCGATATTGATGATGGCTCCCTTTTTCATCCCCAGTGAATCAGCTGTTCCAACACCAACAATATGCGTTGTTCCGTCTGGATTGATCTCGGCTACGATAACACGAACCTGTGATGAACCTAAATCCAAAGCAATCACAAAATCTTCATTGCTCAATCCTGGGCACCTCCTTGCCCGAGAAGTCAAACCTGTTTGAATCAAGTGGTCTGTAAGCAGGGATAGGGAGGAAATACTTACAAACCATATTCAACAGCAGTGGGAATTTCCCCTTTCAAACCATTCATTTTTCTTTCTCAAACTTACATATTTTCCCAAAAGTGGCAATATCCTCATTCAGCCTCCGCTTGAAGACGGGGCTTCCCCGACCTCCTGGGCGCAAACCAGATGCTTTCCAGCAAATAGAGCATCCCTGGCGGGTGCTGGTAAAATGAGGGGTAGAATTGGCATTTGGCTGTTATTTCATTTGCCCTAACAAAAATCTGATGTTGCTGGTCACTTTTTATTTCCACTTGTTCCGCATCATTTGCCACTGGGGAAATTGAGATAAATGTTGCGCGAATCGATTCGGGCAGACGGGCAACTTGTTTTACTGCTGATGTAAATGTCGGATTTTTACGAACCCATCCCCTGAAAATCGGTTGTTTTGGCCGATCAGATGTATAGGGGCGCGTGGTTAGAATCGTACCGTTTGAGAGGATGGGCAGGAGCTTTTGATCTTCTGTTTGGAATATTGCAACGGGAGGCCACTCTTCTACTCGTATGTATACCTGATTGGGAAAGGTCTTGTCCACGCTGACCCTTTTCACTTCAGGCAACTGCGTTAGCGTTTGCTCAGCGCGGGATTCATCAATGCTGAAATAGGAAACTCCTTTTTTCATCCGTGTTTTTGCCAATATCTCTTCCGTCGTCACCAGATGTTGACCACTTATGTGGATTTTCTCAATTTTACTTAGCGGTGAACGCAAGAATAGGATAAATAACATTCCCGAAAAAAACACAAAGATGAATACGAACAACCAAGGTGAAGGGGAACGTCTTCTTCCTACCCGTGAGCGAAAGTGCGGAATACGCTCATCCATGGTAGTGGCTCCTTTCCACAACACCAAACGCCTGTCTGTTCTATATATAAACCCATAGTCTTCCCTATATATTACCACAAATATACCGGGTTCACATGATTTTTACACAAAAAACAGAAGCACGGGGGTGTGCTACTGTTTTTTCAAGGCCACTCTATTCATCTGTCCACCCAATTGCCGAATCAGTTCATCTAACCGTTCATATCCCCGGTCGATATGTTCCACACCCGCAACCGTGGATTCCCCTTTTGCCGTTAAAGCTGCTATCACCAATGCGGCTCCCGCCCTTAAGTCCGTCGTGGAAACGGAGGCTCCCGTCAATCGCTTCACCCCATGAATGGTTACCGTATCCCGTTCTTGCCGTATTTCGGCTCCCATTCTTCGCAACTCATCCACGTGTTTCAGGCGCGAATCAAATATCGCTTCCGTCACGCGGCTCGTTCCTTGGCTCAAGCTGAGCAGGGTGATCATTTGCGGTTGCATATCCGTTGGGAATCCGGGGTAAGGAGCTGTCATGATATGCGGAATGCCGTGTAACACTGGGCTCTTTTTCACCCTTACCCCCTCCGCCGTCATTTCGATGCGGAGTCCCATTTGCCGAAGCGAGGCGATGACACTTGCCAAGTTCTCGGGAACCACATTGTCAAGCACCAGCTCTCCACCGGTCGCTCCGGCCGCGATGAGCAACGTTCCCGCCACAATGCGGTCGGGCATGATCGTATGGACCGTCGCATGCATCTCCCGGACACCTTGAATGACGATGGTGGACTCTCCCGCTCCGCTTACCTTCGCCCCCATTTTATTGAGGAATACAGCCAGATCAACGATTTCCGGTTCACGCGCGGCATTGGTGATGACCGTCTCTCCCTCGGCGCAAACGGCCGCCATCATGATATTCTCCGTTGCGCCAACACTGGGAAAATCCAACTTGATTTCCGCACCGGTCAGCGCTGGCGCACGGCATTTGATCAGATCCCCTTCTTCCGCCACTTCGGCACCCAAACAAGCCAGCCCTTTCAAATGCAAATCGATCGGACGCTTGCCAATCGCACATCCACCGGGCCGTGAAACCGTCACTCTGCCCAATCTCGCGAGCAGGGGACCCATCAAAAAAACGGAGGAGCGGATTTGACTCATCAATTCATCCGGAATATGGGATTCGCAGAGTCCAACCGTATCCACAGACACCCGGTGCCCATCCCGTTCCACCTTGGCGCCAAGGGTCTCTAAAATGCGGCACATCGCATCGATGTCGTTCAGACGAGGCACATCATGAATCTCGTACGTTCCAGCCGCGAGTACAGTGGCTGCCAATATGGGAAGTGCTGCGTTTTTCGCTCCTTGCACACGCACCCTTCCTGATAGAGGATTTCCACCTTTGATGACAAATCGTTCCAAAGTGTCACCTCCGTTTAAACTTCACCCACCACCTGCACCTCAGGTTCCAATTTCACCTGATATTTCTCTTCAATGGTCTTCATCACATGGCGAATCAGATTCAACACGTCTTCCGCCGTCGCGTTGCCTCGGTTAATGATAAAGTTCCCATGCAACTCCGACACTTCCGCATCCCCGATGCGATACCCTTTAAGCCCCGCTTCTTGAATCAAACGGCCCGCATAATCGCCGGGGGGATTGCGGAATACGCTCCCCGCGCAAGGATATTGCAGCGGTTGGGTCTGTCTGCGGCGATCCTTGAACTTAGCCAACTGAGCAGTAATCTCTTCTTTATTGCCTCGTTCCAGCTGGAAGGTGGCTTCAGTTACAATTCCCTTCATCTTCGTTTGCAACACGGAGGTGCGGTAACTGAATTCCATCTCCTCATTGGAGAGCGTCACCCATTCTCCCGTTTCCAGAAGAACCGTTGCCGATTCCAGAACACGAGCAATCTCCGAACCATGGGCTCCCGCGTTCATATAGACGGCGCCTCCGACATTCCCTGGAATACCCCCGGCAAACTCCAATCCCGTCAAGCCTTGTTTGGCCGTCATTGTGGCTAGCAAAATGGTGGAATATCCACCTCCCGCGATCACTTTGGTTCCGTCCATGGACAGGTCATTAAACCCTTCATCCAATTTAAAGACGACACCCCGAATGCCACCATCACGGACAAGCAGATTGGATCCCCGCCCAATGGCGCGCCATGGCAACCGATGCTTTGCCACAATCCGCATCGCGTTCTCTAACTCTTCTTTGTTGCGCGGATAGATCAATAAGTCGGCTGGTCCGCCCACTTTCCAAGTGGTATGGCGGGACAATGGCTCATTTTCTCGCACATCCGTTACACCCGCTTGTTTCAATTCTTCGATCACTTGTTTCATCGTAAATGTCCCTCCTCACCAAACATACTCAGCTGATCCCCACCCGGCAGTGGCTTAACATAGTTTATGCCAGTGAGCAAGTGATGTGACAAAAGCCCACTGGTTTGCCTTCGCCCTTTATGGGCGGATTGCTGCGATTTTCTCCAATTCATCAACCAACACCTCAGCTGCTTGTGGTCGTCCCAAGCGACGAGCCGCTTCGCTCATCACATGATGTTCTTCCGTATCTTCGATCAAACGCTTGACTTCCCGCCACAAAACATCCCCTGTCAATTCGCTCTCCAACAGCATTTTGGAAGCGCCTTGTTCTTCCAGCCAACGGGCATTGGCTTCCTGATGGTTATTCGTCACATAAGGAGAAGGGATCAAGACAGAGGGCAACCCCAACGCCGTCAATTCAGCCAAGGTGGAGGCCCCGGCTCGTCCCACGACAAGGTAGGTTGCCGCGAGGACATCTGGCATATTATATATAAACGGCTTCACATATAGATTAGGGATCTCATCCAATGGAATATGCGAGCGAATCGTATCATAATGAACCTCGCCCGTCACATAGACAAAATGCACATGAGGCAATTCTTTCATATGGGGAACCATTTGCAGCACCGCTTCGTTGATGGCTTTGGCTCCACGGCTGCCGCCAAACAACAAAATAATCGGTCGATGGGCATCTGCTATCCCGAGCGATTTCCGTCCCAAGGTGGCATTGGCTTGCACCACTTCCGTCGCCCGGGGATTTCCCGTAAACACAATGCGATTGGCCCGGCCCAAATATTTTTGCGATTCTTCCAGACTGATCGCAACCACATCCACATACCGAGACAAAAACTTCGTGGTCATTCCCAGCACCACATTTTGCTCATGGATGAGTGTGGGGATTCCCATTTGATGAGCGGCATAAACCGGCGGGCCGCTTACGAAGCCGCCCGTCCCCACAAACACATCTGGCCGGAACTCCTTTATGTATTCTTTCGATCGTTTCACAGCACTGATAAAGGTACGAATCGTATTTACATTTTTCCAAGAAATGCTCCGTGTGAATCCTTGGATCTTTATCGTATAAAAATGAATGTTCCCTTCTTTGGGAACAATGCGTGATTCCAGTCCTTGTTCAGTTCCAATATAAGCAATTTCTACATCAGGATACCGTTTCTTTACTGTACGCGCAATGGCTAATGCTGGATAAATATGTCCACCCGTTCCACCACCAGATAGCAAAATGCGCTTCATCCTCTCTCCTCCTCACCCTGTCATCTGCTCGAGAACCGGGATAAGTTAAGCAATATCCCGACGGCTGCCAACGTCAATGTCAACGATGAACCCCCATAACTTAAAAAGGGCAATGTAATGCCCGTAACGGGAAAAGCTCCCGATACGACCCCGATGTTTATTACCGCTTGAATCATGATCATCGCCGTAATCCCCATCGCAACCAAACTGGAAAACAGATCAGGTGATGAAATCGCCACGCGCACGCCACGCCACACAATGACGGCAAATAACAAAATGACCGTGGTGGCTCCAATAAATCCAAGCTCTTCCGCCAAGATTGAAAAGATAAAGTCGGTATGCGGCTCAGGGAGGTAGAGGTGCTTCTGTCTGCTCATTCCCAGTCCCAAACCGAGCAAACCGCCTGGACCGATCGCATAGAGGGATTGGATCAACTGATAGCCCGCACCCAGTGGATCTTGCCATGGATTGAGGAAAGCCACAATCCGCTTAATCCGATAGGGGGCAGCCAGGACGAGGCCGGCAAACCCGATGACGCCCAACATCATGAAACCCATCATGTGCTTCATTCTCGCACCAGCGGCAAAGATCAGGACGAGACCTGTCCCCATCAAGACGGTTCCCGTCCCCAAATCCGGTTGCAACATAATGATGCCAAACGCCAATCCTAATAAGGACAAACCAGGGATAAACCCTTTGACCAGTGAATGAACGGGAAAGTCAGGCTTGGCATACATCCGTGCCAAAAAAGCAATCATCGCCAACTTCATGAATTCGGATGGCTGAATGCTAAATGCCCCGATCCCCAACCAACTTCGCGCCCCGTTGCGCAAAATGCCAACACCCGGAATCAATACGATCACCAATAAGATAAAACAAACAATAAGGGCAGGTTTGGACCACTCATAAAATTTCTGCGGGTTCAAACGGGCAATCCATAACATCGCGAAAACGCCCAAAGCGGCAAAGAGAAATTGCCGTTTGGCAAAATAAAAGGCATCTCCGTATTTGTGATAGGCAAACGCGGCACTCGCGCTATAAACCATCAAGACACCGATGGATAACAAGAGCAAGATCGCAACAACGATCACATAGTCGGGAGAAGTCCTAACATTTTTCATGGGCGTTTTCACCTCTTACTGATTTGGGCAAGCTTCTTATATTTGAAGCCTATGCACAGCTTGTTTAAATATGCTTCCCCGCTCTTCAAAAGAGGTGTATTGATCCCAACTTGCGCACGCCGGCGACAGAAGGACGACATCCCCGTCCCGGGCAAGGCTGGCCGCCTTGGCAACCGCTTCCCCCAAATCATTGACCACATGCACATCCGTCAACCCGGCATCGCGTCCCCGCTCGGCCAAAATCTGCTTGGACTGTCCATAAGTGACGACCGCTTTGGCGTGGGCTTTCAGCACCGGAACCAATTCCTTAAAATCCACTCCGCGATCCAAGCCCCCACCGATCCAAACGACTGGCTCCTTAAACGACTCCAACGCTTTGGCGGCCGCTTGGGCATTGGTTGCCTTCGAATCGTTATAATAGCGCACCCCCGCCACCGTCGTGACAAATTCCAGCCGATGTTCCACTCCGTGAAATTCCCGCAAAGTTTGCGCGACCGCATCCATCGATGCCCCTGCGGCAAGGGAAATCGCGGAAGCGGCCAAGGCGTTTTCCAAATTAAAGTCACCCCGCAAAGCCACATCAGCCACCGGCATAAGCGCTTGTGGTTGCCCTTGCTCCTTCACATGGATCACACCGTCCCGCACATAAACGCCCCGCTCCACAGGGGAAGTGCGGCTAAACCACCACAAGGTGCTCCCAATCGTCTCAGCCACTTCACGGCAAATTTGTGAATCGGCATTTAAAACGGCCACATTCCCTGCGCTTTGATTGGCGAAAATTTTCCGTTTCGACTGAACGTAATCATCCATGGTTTCATGGTAATCCAAGTGTGCGGGAAACACGTTTAACAGGGCCGCGATCCGTGGACGGAACCGCTCCGTTCCCTTCAACTGAAAACTGCTCAATTCCGCGACGAGCCACTCTTCTTTGCCGATGTGTGCCACTACATCAGCCAAGGCTTGGCCGATATTGCCGGCAACCGTGCATTTGATCCGCGAACGGGTCAACATCCGCCCCACTAAGGTAGTGGTGGTCGTTTTCCCATTGGAACCCGTGATGCCAATCATCGGCGCTTGGGATAAAGAGCCCGCAATCTCCACTTCCGTTACCACCGGAATCCCCAGAGCCAACGCCTGTTGAATGGGATGCGCCCGATAAGGGATGCCGGGATTTTTCACAAGCATTTCCACACCATCATGAATCAGGTCGTCCGGATGTTCACCGCAAATGACCGGAATGCCCAGCGCTTCTAGTTCACTCGCTTCCGGGCACGCCGAACGCGGTTTTACATCATTCGCCACCACTTTCGCACCTAAGCGGTGAAGGAGCTTGGCAATAGCTACCCCGCTCCTTGCTAACCCCAACACAACAACTGAACGACCTGTCCAATTTTCCAACAAATGACTCATTTGATGAACACCTCAAGAACCACGCCGATCAAAGCGAGAATCAATCCCCATAGCCAGAAGGTCGTTACCACCCGCCATTCGGACCAACCGACCAATTCAAAGTGGTGGTGCAACGGACTCATGCGGAAGACGCGTTTGCCGCGCAACTTGAATGAAGCCACTTGGATCATGACGGACAGCGCTTCAAGCACAAACACCCCACCAATGATAGGGAGCAGCAACTCCGTCTTGGTGATGACCGCCAAAGCGGCAATCCCTCCGCCCAAAGCGAGTGAACCCGTATCACCCATGAACACTTTGGCCGGATGCGCGTTAAAGACCAAGAAACCGAGCAAGGCCCCGACAACCGCAACGGAGAAGATCGTGACGGTTGGGTTGCTTTGCATATAACCGATAATGGCATAAGCACCATACGCGCACACAGCTGTGCCGGAAACCAAGCCGTCCAAACCATCCGTCAGGTTCACGGCATTGGAAGCACCGATCATCATCACCAACAAGAGTGGCAAATACAGCCAGTTGAGCTGAATCGTCCAGTCTGTCCCTGGAACCGTCACGTCAAAAATAAACCCACCCTTTGGTGTCCGCACCTGCAACAATACCCAGAATAAGACTAAACCAATAAATAATTGCCCGAAAAGTTTTTGGTTGGCCGTCAGGCCCAAGTTCCGTTTCATTACGACCTTGATGTAGTCATCCAAAAATCCGAGAATGCCATAACCCAAGGTGGCAAAAAGCAAGAAAAACAAGTCGGCATTGATGACGGACTCATTTTTGTTCAACAACTGAATGCTGCTGAAAGGGACAGCCGTAAGGGCGATGGCCGTCATGATGATGACCCCACCCATCGTGGGGGTACCCGCTTTTTTCAAATGCGCTTGCGGCCCTTCCTCACGAATGCTCTGTCCAAACTTCAACCGACGCAAAATTGGAATGATCACCGGGCCTAATATCACTGCAATTCCAAACGCTACTGCAAGTGGAACCAAGAAGATGCGATAGTCTATATTCCCCATTTTCTTCCTCTACGCTCCTTCTGTTAATTTTCGTATCACGATGTCTAACTGCACAGCTCTGGAAGCTTTGACGAGCAATAAGATATGGGCGTTTCCCTCAGCGGCTAATGTATGGATCGCTTCTTCTTGGGAAGCAAAATGGTGAATCACGCATGCATGCTCCTGTACGGCCGCCTTGGCTCCTTCGGCAATCCAGCGACCGCGTTCACCAATCGTATATAGTCGCGAAACCCCTTTTTCGATAGCATATGCTCCCAGCTCTCTATGATATGGTTCTTCCAAACTCCCAATTTCTCTTATATCCCCAAGTAACGCCCACTTTTCTTTGTCTGGCGCCAATTCCATCAATAAATCGATCGCCGCGCGCATGGAAGTGGGACTGGCATTATACGCATCATCGATGATGCTCATGCCGCTCGCGGCTTGTTTGAGTTCCAAGCGCATTCCCGTCAATTTGACCTGAGCCAAACCGCGGCCGATCGCTTCCTCCGCCATGCCGAGCGCCCGGCCCACCGAAACGGCCAGCAAGGCGTTTTTGATATTATGCCTGCCGAGAAGAGGCAAGGTAAACGGAGTGCCGAACCGGCGCGAGCGGAACCGGAAGCCCTGGGCGCCATTCATCTCAATCTCCGTTGGGGATTCATCCAGCCCCTCGGACCATCCCACCCGGACATGCGGATGGGGATCATGGGCCAATAACTTCTCCAACAGCGGTTCATCCCCATCATAAATGAGCGGTCCTTGCTCACTTAACCCCTCTTTAATTTCCAATTTTGCTATGGCAATTCCTTCCCGACTGCCGAGAAACTCCAGATGGGATTCACCGATATTCGTGATCACCGCCACATCGGGTTTGGCGATTCGGGATAAAACCTCGATTTCGCCGGCATGGTTCATGCCCATCTCAACCACAGCCACTTGGGTGTCTTCCGGCATCGAAGTCAAGGTTAAAGGAACCCCGATATGGTTGTTCAGGTTTCCTTTCGTTTTATGCACGCGGAATGTTTCCGCCAGCACCGCCGCGATCAAATCTTTGGTCGTCGTTTTGCCGTTGCTGCCCGTCACCGCGACCACCCGCACTTGTGCCTCATCCCGGTAACGGGAAGCGATTTTCTGCAGCGCCTGCAAGGTGTCGTCCACGACGATCAGCGGCATGGGCGGTTCATCTGGCAGCGGATGCCGGCTGCTCCATAATGCCGCCGCAGCCCCTTTGTCCGCCGCTTGGTTCAGGAATTGGTGCCCATCAAACCGCTCACCCACAAGCGGCACGTACAGTTGATTGGGCGCAAGCGTCCGGGTATCCGTAGACACGCCGCGCACCAGGAGAAAGCGGGTCTCCGGCGAACCGACTAGTTGTCCTTGGGTTACTTGACTCACCCAGCCACATGTCCGTTCCATGCTCACCCTTCATTCACCCCCTGCGCTTTCGCTTCAATGGCTTCCCTTGCCACTTCACGGTCATCGAAATCATACCGGATCCCTTGAATCTCTTGGTACGTCTCATGCCCTTTTCCAGCAATCAAGATAATGTCGCCGGGTTCCGCCAATCGAATCGCTTCTTTAATGGCTTGCCGACGGTCGACGATAGTCGCAACATTTTCCCGCTTGCTGTCGGCGATTCCCGCCACCATATCTTGGATAATGGTTTCCGGTTTCTCCGAACGGGGGTTATCTGAAGTGAAAATGGCCAGATCACTATACTTGGCGGCGATTTGGGCCATCAGCGGACGTTTGGTGCGGTCACGATCCCCGCCGCAGCCAACCACGCAAGTAACCTTGTTCCGCGCGAACTCACGGATGGTGGTCAACACATTTTCCAAACTGTCTGGCGTATGGGCATAATCCACCAACACGGTATAAGGCTGGCCGGCATTGACCGGTTCAAACCGTCCGTTCACACCGGGGATTTGTTCCAGGCTCTCTTTGATCTCCGCGAGCGTCAGTCCCTCGATCAAGCCTACGCTGACCGCGGCCAAAGCATTATACACATTAAACTTGCCGATCAATTGAAGCGTGATGTCACAAGTCCCCCGGAACGTCTCCAAAGTAAACGCGGTCCCTTGCCCGGTGATGCGAATGCCCACCGCACGGACATCGGCGGGGCGATCGATCCCATAGGTAACCACTTGGGCCGGTGTGATCGCCGCATAATATGATGATGCATCATCATCCGCATTTAACACAGCAAACGCATTCTCAGCCGGGTCACTCGCATAGCGATTGCCCAATTGGCTGAAGAGCAAGCCTTTCGCCTGGCGATATTCCTCCATTGTATTATGGTAATCCAGATGATCTTGCGTCAAATTGGTAAACACACCGATGTGGAATTGGCTTCCGCGTGTCCGCCCCAACGCCAGACCATGCGAGGAGACTTCTATGACTGAATACTCACAACCCTCATCCCGCATCATCCGAAATGCTTTTTGCAGCTCGAGCGCTTCGGGAGTGGTATTTTTGGTCGGGAAAGTCTTGTCACCGATCTTCATCTGGACCGTACCGATCACGCCTGTGTGGCGCCCCGCGTCGCCAAGCAATTTCTCGATCAGATAGGAAGTGGTCGTTTTTCCATTGGTGCCCGTGATCCCAATGAGTTTTAATTCACTCGTCGGATGACGATAAAATTCCGCCGCGACAATGGCCATGGCCCGTCGGCTGTCCGGCACCAAAATCACCGGCACCTCGCTGTCAACCGGTTCTTCCACCATCACTGCCGCTGCTCCATTCGCGATCGCAGTGGGCACATATCGATGTCCATCAACAGTAAAACCGCGTATGGCAACAAATAAATCTCCCGGTTTCACAAGACGGGAGTCCATTTGTATGCCGGTAATTTCCACTTGAACATCACCCGTCACCGTATGTACCATCAGCGGTCGGATCAACTCTTTCAACTGCATGTTGCTCCTCCTTTTCAAAAAAGCGGACAGACAAGCAAAAAGCCAGGTTCATCATTCCTGGCATAAGATGATGCACATCCACTATTTTAATCTCCTTTGTTTTATTTGTCACTTCTCAAGCCATGATCCGCTCCGTTTGTAAAAGGCGTTGTCCGTGTGGACCGAACAGGGAAAACCCAATGACTGCAACCATTTATCCGTTTTTGCGTTTGCATTTTGTTTAGAAATTGTTTGCAAAGAAATCACAAAGAACGGGGGCGATTTTGCCTGCGGTTCTTCTGTTGCGGCGGGATTCCTTTTTTATCCTTTCCCATCACCCAAGTAGATCTTAATCGTGGCGCCCTTTTTCACCCGTTGCCCCGGTTTGGGCATCTGATCCACCACTTTTTGGCCTTTGCCGTAGACCTGAAGCGGAAACGAAAACAAGCTGTTGCGAATCCGTTCAATATCCTGTCCGATCAAATTGGGGACGCCCACCAATGCGAGGGTAAGCGGCGTATCCTCGGGTGGAATCTGCTCTTTGCGCTTGGGCACTTTTAAATAGCGCAAACTGTCATCCAAGATATTGCCCACAATCGGGGCGGCCACAACGCCACCAAACTGAATCCCTTTGGGGTTATCAACCGCAATGTACACAACCAGGCGGGGATCGTCGGCAGGGGCAAACCCGATAAAGGAAACAATATGATTATTCTTCATATATCGTCCATCCGGTCCCACTTTTTGCGCTGTTCCTGTTTTTCCACCTACACGGTAGCCATCGACAAAAGCTTTGCGTCCCGTCCCCCGAGCCACCACACTTTCCAACGCACTGCGGACGGCAAGGGAAGTTTCGGCGGAAATCACCTGCCGCTTCAGCTTTGGTTTGATCTCTTCCACCATTTCCCCCGTTTCGGGATCAAGCCAGCCTTTTGCCAAATGGGGTTCAAATAGCTTCCCCCCATTGATGGCCGCCGATACGGCCGCCACTTGCTGAATGGGAGTGACCGAAACCCCTTGGCCAAAAGCGGTGGTAGCCAACTCCACCGGACCGACGCGGCTTTCTTTGAATAAAATCCCTTTTGCCTCACCATTCAGGTCGATCCCTGTTTTTTCACCAAAACCAAACTTGTGGATGTACGAAAAAAGGTTGCTTTTCCCCAAGCGTTGGCCCAAAGTGACAAATCCGGGGTTGCAGGAGTTTTCCACAACCTCCAAAAAGCTTTGATGCCCATGTCCGCCCGCTTTCCAGCAACGCAACCGCGCCCCTCCCACCATGATATAGCCGGGATCGCGAAACGCTTCATGGAGATTGACTTTTTTCTCTTCCAATGCAGCCGCAAGCGTGATGATCTTAAAGGTAGACCCCGGTTCATATGTTTTCCAGATGGGGAGATTGCGGTTATAGATGAGCGGATCGGTTGTCCGATATTGATCGGGGCGAAAAGTGGGGCGGCTGGCCATCCCGAGCAGCTCTCCCGTTTTCGGATCCATCGCGATCGCCAAGATATTCTCCGGTTGGTATTGCACCATAGCTTGGTCCAGTTCTCGCTCAATGATCGTTTGAATCTGATAATCCAGGGTGGTGACGAGATTCATCCCATCACGCGGCGGGGTGTATCGATCCATCCCTCCGGGCAGTTTGTCTCCTCTGGCATTAGAACTGAACGAAACATATCCTCTTGTGCCGCGCAACTTCTCATCATATATGAGTTCAATCCCCGCCAGCCCTTGATTGTCAATGCCCGTAAAGCCCAGTATGTGCGCCGCCAACGCTCCATGGGGGTAGTAGCGTTTGCTGTCTTCCACAACCGCGATTCCCGGCAATCGGAGCCCTTGAATCTCACGCGCTTTTTCATCGGAAATTTTTCTGCCCCACGGAGTAATGCGATTGATCACTTGCCGTTTGGTGATTTGCTCGTATATTTTTTCTTCGGGTGCTTGCAAGATTCCGGCCAATATTTTCGCCGTCTGGGCGGGGTCTTTGATTTGGGCCGGAATGGCCATCACAGACGGAGTACTCACATTGTAAGCCAGCACTTTTTGATTGCGATCAAGCAATTTTCCCCTTTTCGCTTCAAAGGGAATATCGCGACTCCACAGATCTTTGGCCTTTTCCGCCAGCCAAACCCCTTGGAATAACTGGACATAGGCTACTCTCCCCATCAACGCCGTCAGGATGAAGAGCGCGATAAGAAAAAGGGTGAATAACCGTTTCCTGACTAGTACCCGTCGACCACGCATGGTTTCCTTCCTCTCTTCAGAACATTCTCCTTACCTTCAAGCTATGTGCGTGAGAAAGGAAAAATGACAAGCCCCCGCACAACAAAAAGACCCGTTGCCTAAAACAACGGGTCATGTTGGCGTCATTTGATACCATCAGCATACTGGTTGCGCTGCACTTTGCGAATGGGCAAAGCTTTCTCCAGTATGTTTTTGGCCACCGGAGCGGCGACAGAACCACCGGAAGCCTCTCCACCTTCCATAAACGGCTCATCAATGGCGACATAAATAACCAAATCTGGATGATCATAAGGCGCAAAACCAATAAATGAGACCATGTACTTATTGTTTAAATAACCATTGCCCACGGGATCCGGCTTTTGGGCCGTTCCCGTTTTACCGGCAACCCGGTATCCCGGCAAATCCGCTTTGGTTCCCGTGCCGCTGCGCACGACATCACGCAACAGCTCGCGCACCTTCTTTGCTGTCGACTCTTGGATGATGCGTATGCTCTCAGGTTTGACCGTTTTCACTTTTTTCTTGAGATGAGGCTCCCACACTTCCTTTAAGACATGGGGCTTGACCCATTTTCCGCCATTCGCCACGGCGGAGATGGCGGCAACCTGCTGAATCGGGGTGACTGAAACGCCTTGCCCAAACGATGTGGCGGCGAGTTCCGCCGGATAGAGATCGCGGCCAAAAAACACGCCTCGTTCCTCCGCCGGCAAATCAATCCCCGTTTTCTTCCCCACCCGTTCGGTGATCTTGCCAAATCCGAATCGGTCAATGTACTCTGCCAACTTTTGGGGACCCAACGCCTTCCCCAATAGGACAAACGCCACATTGCTGGATTGTTTGACACCTTCCTTGAAGTCGATGTTTCCCCAACCGGTGCCATTCCAATCGCGGATGATCTGACCCGCCACATTAATCGCCCCTGATTGAAAGGTTTTGTTTTCATTAAAAATACCTTCTTCAATCGCAGCGGCCAACGTGACGATCTTGAAGGTGGAACCCGGTTCAAATTGGCTCTCAATCGCCCGATTGGTTCGGTTGTCATCGTTCAATGTCGTCGCATATTGGTTGGGATTGAATGTTGGACGACTTGCCATCGCCAAGATTTCGCCTGTATGCGGATCGGCGACAATCGCTGTCCCGCCTTTGGCTTGGTAGTTTTTGATCGCTTCTTCCAACTCCAGTTCGACTTGTGACTGAATCTGTGAATCGATGGTCAATACGAGATCTTTTCCTTGTTGCGGCGGTTGGTTTTTATCCGGAGCATCAGAGATCATCATGCCATTTTTCGCCTTGAGGTATTCGACGAATCCCGCCTTGCCTCGCAACAACTGATCATAGTGCTGTTCTATTCCCCCAACCGCTTTGCCGTCAACGTTGACAAAACCCAAAAGATGCGCGGCCGTCATGCGAGTGTACTGGCGCATGGTCGTCGAAAATGCGACGATGCCATGAATTTGGCCCTTTTCTCTCAAAGCTTTCACTTTGTTGTAGACACTTTCCGGATATTTGTATTTCCCTTTGTCCCTGAGTTCTACCGAGACATTTTTCTGGCTCAATTTGCGAATCAGCACGCCCTTGTCGATGCCAAGGATGGGTGCCAGCAAATCCGCCGTCTTCTTTACGTCTTTGACTTTACTTGTATCAGCTACAAAATAGTAAGCGTCCACTTCCCATGCTAATGGTTGTCCCTTGGTTCGGTCATAGATACTACCACGCTTCGGCTTGATCTTTTCCGATTTAATCCACTCTTCTTTTGCTTGGGCCAGAAGCTCGTTATGGTTAAAGGTTTGTAACCAAAACAGGCGGAAAATCAGCACAACCAAACAGAGCAACCACAGGAGTCCGATCAGAAGAGAACGCTCTTTGCTCTTCTTAATCAGCGAACCCATGATTCAGCCTCTCCCATCTACGAATCCATTTCGTTGGTGATTGAATCAACTTTTGAAGTCTCTCTCTATGGCCGAATCGAAGGGAGATATTTTGGAGCGGTCAATTCCAATCCGTTGCTCTCCGCAAATTTCCGAATCCGCTCAACATCCTCCAGCTTCTTTTTCTCTGCTTCTAGTTTGAAATTGACCTTGTGCGCTTCTTCAACAGCCGTTTTCGCTTCTTCCAATGCCACATTCAACTCATTGACTTTGGCATATTTGGACAAAACCACCAAGGCTAATGCGACACATACAACCACGCTGAACAGATAAAGCAACTTTTCGCCTACCGTGACAGCGGTGCGGGGCTCTCTCTGTTTTTTGTCCCGCACTCGCGTATAAGGCTTCTCAAGTGGGCGGGCAACCGCAACGTTATATTGATCCCGTCTCATATATGAATCCTCCTCACGCTACCGACTTCTCCTTAATCCCTTTATTTAATTTTTCTCTGCAACCCTCAATTTGGCTGAACGTGCTCTTGGATTTTTCTCTATCTCTTTTTCTGTTGGTAAAAGCGGTTTTCTCGTGATGATTTTCAATCGCGGCGTTTGTCCGCAAGTGCATATCGGAAAAGTGGGCGGGCATATGCAACCCTTCGCCTCTTCTTGAAAAAACTGCTTGCATATGCGGTCTTCCAACGAGTGGAATGTGATCACACTGATCCGGCCTTGCGAATGCAGAAGTTCGACCGAATCGGCGAGCGCATCACGAAACGCGTTCAATTCATCATTTACGGCGATGCGAATCGCTTGAAAAGAACGACGGGCAGGATGCGGACCCGTTCTGCGCGCGGGCGCCGGCACTGCTTGCTTAATGATGTCAACCAGCTGCAACGTCGTCGAGATCGGCGCTTTGCTTCGCTCTATGGCGATCATTTTGGCAATGCGGCGCGAAAATTTCTCTTCGCCGTATTCAAACAGGATGCGTGCTATTTCCTCTTCAGGCCACTCATTCACCACATGATAAGCACTTAACTCCTGCTCCTTATCCATTCTCATATCCAATGGGGCTTCTTGGTGGTAACTAAAACCTCTTTCTCCCTGATCCAACTGCGGAGAAGATACCCCCAGGTCAAACAGTATCCCATCAACTGATTCAATTCCCAATCCCCGCACAACTCTCGAAACATGGCGAAAATTGGTTTTAACCAGATGAAGCTGACAAGAAACGCCCGCTAAGCGCTCCTCGGCATGATCAAGCGCCATCTGGTCCTGATCCAAACTGATTAAGGTGCCCGACGGACTCAACTGCTCGGCGATGAGGCGGCTATGACCCGCTCCACCAAGGGTACAGTCCACATATACCCCGTCAGGTTTCAGGTTTAAACCAGCTACTGCTTCTTCACGTAATACGGTTTCATGTACAAACACATCCGTTCATCCTTTGACTACAGATCCAGATCTACAATACTTTCTGCGATCTCATTAAATGATTCCTCAGAGCTCTCGTAATACTCATCCCACCGCTCTTTGCACCAGATTTCCACCCGGGAAGATACGCCGATGATGACACATTCCTTCGTCAGCTGGGCAAATTCGCGCAGATGGCTGGGGATATTGGCTCGACCTTGTTTGTCCAATTCCACTTCGCAAGCTCCTGAGAAAAAAAAGCGCGTAAATTTACGTGCATCTGCTTTGGTAAATGGAAGGGTTTTTAATTTCTGTTCTAATTGTTTCCATTCTGATTGAGGGTATGCAAATAAACAGTGGTCCAATCCACGGGTAATGATAAACGAATCGCCAAGCCCCTCTCTAAACTTGGCCGGCACAATGACACGTCCTTTTTCATCGATATTGTGCCGAAACTCACCCATGAACATGCCACAGTTCCTCCCCTCTCTCCCCCTTCCCTACCACTTCCCTCCACTTTCCACCACATTGGTAATTATACCACACGCCCATTAAAAAATCCTGCACTCATGTGCAGGATTTAACAGTTGATTTTACATTATATGGAATTTATTCCAATTCCCAGCTAGCCAGATATTTTTCTTGCGCCGGGGTCAAATGGTCGATCTGAACCCCATTCGCTTCCAAGAAGTAACGGGCCACTTGCTCATCAATTTGATAAGGCACATCCAACACGCGCGGGCCGATTTGTTCGTGGTTTTCCACAACATACAACAGGGAGAGCGCTTGGAGAGCAAAGGTCATATCCATGATTTCCGCCGGATGCCCATCGCCCGCCGCCAAGTTGACCAGACGGCCTTCAGCCAACAGGTACAGCTTCCGACCATCTTGGAGCGTATACTCTTCGATGTCTTTTCTTACAGTCTGTTTGTTTACGCTTATTTGCTCCAAAGACGCCACATCGATTTCCACATTGAAGTGACCGGCATTGGCCAAGATCGCACCGTGTTTCATCGCCTGCAGATGATTGGCATTGATGACGTTTTTGTTCCCCGTGGTGGTGACAAAGTAATCCCCTTGTTTGGCGGCTTCCGCCATCGGCATCACCAGATAGCCATCCATATAGGCTTCGGTTGCCTTGATCGGATCCACTTCCGTCACAATCACACGGGCTCCCAGACCTTTTGCCCGCATGGCGACGCCACGGCCACACCAGCCATACCCGACCACAACGACCGTTTTGCCCGCAACCACCAAGTTGGTCGTGCGGTTGATCCCATCCCAAACGGATTGACCCGTACCGTAACGGTTATCAAACAAGAATTTGGAGCAGGCGTCATTGACGGCAATCATCGGGAAACGCAACTCTTTCGCGTTTTCCAACGCTCTCAGGCGCAGAATGCCTGTCGTTGTTTCTTCACAACCGCCTTTGACATTTTCCAGCAGATCGGGGCGCTCCCCGTGCAGAATCCCCACCAGGTCGCCACCGTCATCAATAATGTAATCCGGTTTTTCTTCCAATGTCTTGATCAGATGCTCTTTGTACTCTTCCGGTGCGGGATCATATTTCGCATAAACGGTAATGCCCGCAACCGCAAGTGCCGCCGCAATGTCATCTTGGGTGGACAGGGGGTTGCTTCCGGTAATCACCACTTCTGCGCCGGCATCACGAACCAATTCAGCCAAGCATGCCGTTTTCGCTTCCAAATGAAGGGAGATGGCCACTTTTTTGCCGGCCAGGGGCTTTTCCACAGACAACCGTTCACGCAACCGATTCAGGACGGGCATGTGTTCCCTGGCCCAATCCATCTTCAATCGTCCCGCCGGGGCCAGGCTGGCATCGCGGATGATGCTTTTATCCAAACTGTTCATAAAGCTCCTCCTCTGTTCTATGTAAATCCTTTAAACTAGTTTCCATTATACCTAAAGCAAACGTGGAAACAAATGTGACTCACATATATAAGCAATAATGGGCACCCGGCTCATTCTCTTCCAAGAGCGGGGTCTCGATCAAGCGGTTCAACCAGTCCAATCCCCAATCATTCCACAAGGAAAGAAAATTGTACACACGCTCCTGCGGCTTTCCCTCCGGAACCACCGCGATGGCCAGTTCATCCCAATGGCGCAGTTCCACTTGGTGCTTCTCACGAATCATTCGTTCGGCAAAATGATGATAATACTCCACTTGCTCCATGATTTTGGCTTGGTTCTTTGCGCCAATTTCCCGCAGATTCCCGCCAATCCCCCGCTCCAAGTCGGCCATCAGGCTCCCATATTCCCGCGCGATCGCTTGTTTGACCGCGGCAAACCGTTCAGCCAGGGGGAAGGGAATTTGCTTTGCTAACCAAGCTTCTCGTTTGGTCTCCAAATTGGTTAACACATCGGTCTCGCTCAACTGAAATTCGGCCATGCGCTTTTGCACTCTGCGGTCCAGCACCGTCAGTTGCAAGCGCGGGCGCACGATCGGCATCTTCAAGCCCACCTGCGCAAAAGCTGATTTGAGCAAGCTCCAGTAGGCCACTTCGCCTGGCCCCCCCACAAAGTGAAGGGTCGGAAAAAGATATTCTTGCATCAGTGGTCGTGTAATGACATTATTGCTCAACCGTTCGGGTGACTCGGTTGCGATCTTGATCAACTCCGTTTCCGGCAACCGCGTTTCGCCATTTTTGGTTACCCACTCCATCCCCACGCGGAACAGGGCCTGCCGCTCGCCCCCTTCCAGAAGAAACAGGTTTCCCTGCATTTCTTGAAAATGAACCGGTTCGGGCAGCCCCGCCGCCACCAGGTTGGCATTCGTTTGCAGCACACGGTGGTGGATTTCCGCGCTCCGTTTGATCAAGGTTATGAAAAACGGCGTTTCCAAGCGGCGCAAACCTGGGTCGGAGGAGTCGATCAGGAGCAACCCTTCCCGCCCAAATAAGCGATGCATGATGCGGGCAAAATAGCGGGTCCAACTCATGGGCTCCGTCGCGAGCATTCGCAACTCTTCCAGCCACCCCTTCTTAAATTCGCTGTCTCCTACCGTTTGGGATAATTCATCCAGCCATGCGAACATGGTTTCCGGTTGAATCTCTTGCAAAGAAAGGGAGTTCTTGCTTGTTAGCGGCCCTGTCCAACTCACTTTAGTCAAGGAAGCTTCTGAATCGCGGATATAAATGTGATCCACCTCTTCACTGTCGTGATCCTCACCCGCAATCCAAAAGACGGGAATCACTGGGCAACCGAGACGAGCTTCTTCCTGTTTGGCCAACTGTATCAACGTAATCGCTTTATATAAGGTATATAGGGGTCCGGTCAGGAGCCCGGCCTGTTGCCCTCCGATGACAACAAGGCTGTTGGGCTCAGCGAGGCGGGTCAGGTTGCGCTCCACCGCCGGACTGAACAGCTCGGGGGCATGATAAGCCCGGATAACCTCTGCCAGCTCCTTCCGGTCCGCTCCGTTCCATTCCCGTTCAATATATTCTGCACGCGCCCGCACGCTTTGTTCATCCCACGGATTATATTCATATATGGATCTCATCCATTCTTCATCTGTCAGATAGCGCTCGATAAATGGGTTCCCTACGGGTAGCTTGATGGCTTTAATGTCCATATGTAACTCCTTCTTTATCGTTTACTTTGCTTACCTTTCTACAGTATATCACGAAAAGTTCATGATACGGGACGTTGAAATCGAACCAGCAAACTGAGAACCACTCCCACAAGCGATACGATAGCCAAAAACCAGAACACGCTTGATTGCGCTTCCGCGATCACTTGAGGGGGAATCGGCGCTTCCGCCGTCCATGTCAGCAGATGGGGATCCGCCGAAGTGAAGACCCGGGCGATAGTGAGAAGTCCAATCGCGCCTCCGGCCGCCCGAAACATGCCCAATGTCATCATCCCACTGCGCATGCGGCGATTGGGCATCCACGCCAACAACGGCTGGTGCACAGGCGCGGCAAACACAAAACACAAGCTGAAACTGAGCAAGCTTAACGCCATGAATGACCAGACAAACTCCCTATCCGCCGCCAAGACAACAAAAGCCAACGCACTCAACCCATACCCCATCACCGCCGTTGGGCGGAATCCCCACACCCGGGCCGCCAACCGCACAAACAATAACGCAAATAAAGAACAAAGAAGCAGATAAGTAAACAAGGCGCCACTCGTTATGTAATCAAGCCGGTACACATGCGCGGCCCAACCCGGAATGAGCAGCAGTGCCATCCAGATGAACCCGGACAGCCCCACCTGCCCATATAAAAGCCAAAATCGCCAATTGGCAAAGAGATGCGGTTCGAAAAAGGGATGACTTTTTTGCCGCTCCATCATCAACAGGGGAACAACCATCCCTATTCCCACAATCCACAATGGCAATACTTCCGGTTGAACGAGGGCTCGCCAACCGCCCAGCAAATTGGTATTCGTCAACCCCGCCATGATAAAGAGCAGGATGAGTCCAAAGAAGAAAATAGACGCGTCCCCAGCTATCCGCACCCGTTTGGGACGATCGGAGCAGACCCATTTGCGGGAAGCGATAAAGAGTACAATGATCAGCAATCCATGAAGCAGAAAGGCGAATCTCCAGCCCAACAACAAGGTGAGCCACGCCGCCACCCAGGGAGTGAACGCCACCGTACTCCCCCACAGCAGAAGCGTTCCCATCTGCTTTCGTCGATTTTGCTTGGACATGAGGCGGCGAATCTGCACCGCAATATATGGAACGACCCCACTCATGCCGACGGATTGAACAACGCGTCCCCACATCAGCCAAATCCAAGGTTTGGCGACAAAAGCCACCCAAGTCCCCAGCAATATAAAGCCCAACGAAACGTATAAGATTTTCATGCGCCCCATACTTACTGCCCAATTTTCCATGACCGGCAACGCAAAGGAAAATACGGCCAGATGCAAGGAGATGATCCACACGGCCCAATGAGTGGGCAAATGATATTCGCCCATCACAAAGGGCAAAACAGGTGCCAGTATAATCATATCGATGATAATCAACATCATCGCAACCACAAACGTTTCCAACGTAAACCGTTTAAAACGTGTCAAAATACCCCCTCCAGCGTGTTCAACATCCAATCTGCGCTTCTTTGGCGTGAATCCGTTGCACCAACTCTGCATTGATCGGGGTTGGGAAGCGCCACTTCGCACCAAGCTTCACGACGACCCCATTGATGTAATCAATCTCTGTCTTCCGTCCCCGCTTCATATCCTGCAGCATGGACGATTGATTGCGGGCGGTAAACTGGATGACCCGCTCCGCCTTTTCCCGCAAAGCCATTGGATCCAGCCTGATCCCTTCTGCCTTGGCGACGCAAACCAATTCTTCGATGATCGCTTGCTTTACCTTCTCATATCGGGGATGCGCCATCTCTCCATTCCGCTTTTCTTCTAACGCCGTCAATGGATTAATGACACAATTCACAGCTAGTTTTTCCCAGATCCGAACCAAAATCCCTTGATCCCAAGCAATCTTTTCGCTCAATTGAAAGAATGGCCGCAACAGCGGGGGCACCGTTTGGCGCCGTTCAGGATAAGGCCCCACCCATGTCTCGCCATCCCCCGTATGCACCACCCGATTGGCCTCTTGGCGCAAAGCGCCTTCCGTTGTCACGGCTAAGTATGTATCGGCAATGGCGGACAACCCGCTGATCACTTCCCCATGTCCCCACCCATTCTGCCAAAACAAGACCTGTGTCCCGGGATGGGCCAAAGCGGGGATCAATGAAACGGCTTCAGGCAAATCCATTTGCTTCACCATCACAAACAGCCAATCTGTTTTACCCGCTGTGACGGTTTGGGCCGAACACGCTTGAACTTGTACTGCTCGTTCCTCACCGGATAAGCTTCGCAAAATGATTCCCGCCTCATTGATCAAAGAGGCTTGAGCCCGCGTTCGCGTAACCAACGTCACGGGAAAACCCGCAATAGCCAATCTCGCGCTCCATAGGAGTCCCAGCGCGCCACCACCGATGATGGACGTTTTCATCACAACACCTCCTCCACAAGAAAAAGGAGCCAATCAAAGGCTCCTTCTTTATCATACACTTCTTCTTACACTGGATAAACGGGGTGTTTCCGCTCACTAAAGCTCATCTGCTTACTCTCATAAGCGGCGAATCTCCGCATCAATTCATCGCGCAACGCATCCGGGGCAACAATCCCATCCACAATCAATTCACTCGCCAACCGGTAGATATCGATGTCTTGGCGGTACTCTTCTCGCTTCTCCATCACAAAGCGTGTCCGTTCCGGCTCTTCCAGTTCGGCGATTTTATTGCTGTAGACCGCGTTCACCGCCGCCTCGGGCCCCATGACCGCAATTTGCGCCGTCGGCAACGCCAAACAACAATCCGGTTCAAAGGCAGGGCCAGCCATCGCATACAACCCGGCGCCATAAGCTTTGCGCACGATGACGGAGATTTTGGGCACAGTCGCCTCCGACATCGCCGAAATCATCTTGGCCCCATGCCGGATGATGCCGGCCCGTTCCACCTGGGTTCCGATCATAAAGCCCGGCACATCGGCCAAAAACAAGAGCGGAATGTTATACGCATCGCACAAGGTGATAAACCGTGCCGCTTTGTCAGCGGAGTCGACGAAAATCACACCCCCTTTCACTTTGGA
This sequence comes from Laceyella putida, assembly GCF_042665195.1. Classification (NCBI taxonomy): domain Bacteria; kingdom Bacillati; phylum Bacillota; class Bacilli; order Caryophanales; family Thermoactinomycetaceae; genus Laceyella; species Laceyella putida. Next base: position 64,514 of record NZ_JBHTBW010000047.1, on the reverse strand, counting down.
CTGATTGGCGACAATCCCCACTGTCCGTCCGGCGATCCGTCCAAAGCCCGTAATCATCTCTTTGGCGAAAAGCGATTTCACTTCATAAAAGGAATCCTCATCAATCAAGCCATGAATCAGTTCCAACATGTCAAAGGGCGCATTTTGGTGATCGGGTATGATCTTGGACAACTGCCGGCTTTCCCGATGGGGCGGTTTCGCTCCGATGGCGCGCAACGGCGCTTGATAATGGGCCGGCATATAGCTTAAGTAACGGCGGCAGGAAGCGATGGCCTCTTCTTCCGTCGCTGTCAGCACATCACCGCAACCGCTGACTGTGCAGTGCATGCGGGCCCCGCCCATTTCCTCCAACGTCACTTTCTCCCCGATGACCATCTCCGCCATCCGCGGCGATCCGAGGTACATGCTGGCATTTTCGTCCACCATGATCACGATATCGCAAAATGCCGGGATATAAGCCCCGCCCGCCGCCGATGGCCCGAATAGGACGCACACTTGGGGAATCATGCCGGACAACTTCACCTGATTGTAAAAGATGCGTCCCGCGCCCCGGCGCCCCGGAAACATCTCGATTTGATCGGTGATCCGCGCGCCGGCGGAGTCTACCAGGTAGATGAGGGGAACTTTCAGCTTCGCTGCTGTCTCCTGTATCCGTATGATCTTCTCAACCGTTCTCGCCCCCCATGATCCCGCTTTCACCGTCGCATCGTTCGCCATCACGCAGACCAGTTGGCCGTTTACCCTGCCAAGCGCCGTCACGACCCCATCCGCCGGCAAATCACCAGCCGTAAAGTTGGCGAACAATCCATCCTCCACCTGGAAATCATCATCAAACAACAACTCCAGCCGCTTTCTGACAAATAACTTTTGCTGTTGTTGCAATTTTTCATGGTACTTGGGCGCCCCTCCCGCTTTCACCCGTGTTTCATTCTGCGCCAACTGTTCCGTCCAGTTGTCATTCATTCGATCTCCTCCCTTATTCCCCACGGTAACGCGGTTTTCTCTTTTCTTGAAAAGCGGCTAAGCCTTCCAGTCGATCTTGGCTGGGAATCAGGGTCTCATAGGCTTGGGTCTCCAGCAACAACCCGGTGCCGAGATCCGTCTCCAGACCGTGCTCAATGGCCCACTTGGCTTGAATCAACGCGAGCGGAGCATTTTGCTTGATAGTCTCCGCCCATCCCCAAGCCGCCTCCAGCGCGGTCCCCGGCGCGGCCAAATGGTTGACCAGCCCCATTTGCCAAGCTTCACCGGCAGTGAACCGTTTCGCCATGAAAATCAGTTCTTTCGCTTTCGCCGCCCCGATCAGGCGCGGCAATCGCTGTGTTCCCCCCGCGCCGGGAATGATGCCGAGCGAGGTTTCCGTCAACCCCATTTGTGCCGATTCATCCATGATCCTCAAATCACAGGCCAGGGCCAATTCCATTCCGCCCCCAAAAGCGACGCCATTGATGGCCGCGATGGTGGGTTGGGGCAATTGCGCAATCTGGGTGAAGGTATCACGAATCAGCACAATAAACTGGCGTACTTCCTCTTCCGTGAACGACCGGCGTTCTTTCAAGTCCGCACCTGCGCAAAAGGCTTTGTCCCCGGCACCCGTAATGATGACGACCCGTGAGTCGCGATCCTGCCGCAACGTTTCGGCCAGTTGGGACAATTCCTGCAATAACGGTCGATTCAACGCATTGTGGTGCGACGGCCGGTCAAGTGTTACCAGGGCGATCCCCTCGCGTCGCTCCAAACGGATGTTTTTCAATCGCCATCTCCTCTTTTCTCATCTCTTTTTTGCGCCAGATAGCTTTGCAGCACTTTCGAGGGCAACGCCCGTTTGCATTTGGTTTGCACAAAATCACTCGTTTCACATACCAGAGCGAGATCGATGCCCGTGTCGATCCCCTCTTGTTCCAACAGATACAAGACATCTTCCGTCGCCAGATTCCCGGCGGCTCCCGGCGCATAGGGACACCCGCCCAGCCCGCCCAAAGACGTGTCCAACGTACGGACTCCCAGTTCCAAAGCCGCATAAGCATTGGCCAGTCCTGTTCCGCGGGTATCATGAAAATGCCCGGCGATCTGTTCCAGCGGAATGTGGCGCTGACATGCTCGCAAAAGCCGTTTGACCGCTTTGGGAGTGGCTACGCCAATCGTGTCGCCAAGCGAAATCTCATACACTCCCAGTTGAAGCAATCGCTCGCACACACGCAGCACTTGTTCCGTCGGCACTTCCCCCTCGTACGGGCAACCAAAGACGGTGGAGACATATCCGCGCACACGAATCCCCTGTTGCCGGGCCAGCTCCATCACTTCGCGCAACACCGGATAGGTATCTTCAATGCTTTTGTTAATGTTTTTGCGGTTGTGCGTCTCACTGGCAGAGAGAAAGACGGCCCACTCATGGATCGGCGTCTGTCCAGCCCGTTCCGCCCCCCGACGATTCGGAACGAGCGCTCGATAGACAACATCGGCAAGTGGGGGCAATTGGTGCGCCAACTGCGCCGCATCGGCCAACTGCGGAATCCACTTCGGAGAGACGAAAGAGGTTACTTCAAGGTGACGAATTCCCGCCTTGATGAGCCCTTGCGCTACCTTGACCTTGTCTTCCGTTGCTAATATGACCCGTTCATTTTGCAATCCATCCCGCAAGCCTACTTCTACCAATTTGATCTGCATGAACTGTTCCCTCCGAGTTACTCTAATTCAATCAATACCGCCCCTTCCTCGACAAAGGCACCCACCTCGACTTTGACCTCCTTGACCGTTCCCGCCACTTCGGCCTGAACCGGAATCTCCATCTTCATCGATTCCAACAGGATAACGTCATGACCCACTTCAATCTGATCACCCGGTTGCACATGAATCGATAAAACAACGCCTGTCATCGTAGCTAATACTTGTGCCATCCGCATTCACCCCAATTTGATTTGAGATAAGACTTGGGTATCATATTGACCCACGACAAACGCCGGCGCTTGCACCAACTGCCGCAGTAAAGGCAAATTCGTTTTGATCCCTTCCACCTTAAACGCCTGCAAAACCTCGCGGCTCTTGGCAAGGACTTCTTCTCGGTTGGAACCGCTTACAATGCATTTGGCAAGAAGGGGATCATAATAAGGCGAAACCATTGTGCCTGCCTTCACTCCCGCATCGACACGAATGCCTTCTCCCGTCGGCGCCTCAAATGCCGTGATCGTTCCCGGTGAAGGATAAAAGGTCACCGGATCTTCTGCATAAATCCGATATTCGATCGCATGCCCTTGGGGAAGAATGTCTTCCTGCCCGAACGAAAGCGTTTCCCCCCGAGCCAGGTCACATTGTATCGCCACAAGATCAAGCCCTGTGATCATTTCGGTTACGGGATGCTCCACTTGCAACCGGGTATTCATCTCCAAAAAATAAAAGGACTCATCTGGGCCGACCAAAAACTCAACGGTCCCCACTCCCGTATACCGCACCGCTTGTGCCGCCGCCACAGCGGACTCGTGCATTCGTTTTCGCAGCTCCCGGCTTAAACTAGGCGCCAAACTCTCTTCAATCACTTTTTGATTCCGCCGTTGCACTGAACAGTCGCGCTCAAACAGATGGAGCACCTTCCCGCCCGTGTCCGCGACAATCTGCACTTCAACATGGCGAGAGGGTGATATCCATTTCTCGATATAAACGCTGGCATCGCCAAAATAGGCTCGCGCTTTTGCTTGAATCGTGGCATACGCCTGCCGCAGGGCCGCTTCGTCTTGGCACACTTGCATCCCGATCCCGCCACCGCCGGCACTGGCTTTTACCATCACGGGATAACCGATTTCCTTTGCCGCTTGGCATGCTTCCTCCAGTGAAGCCAGTTCCCCGGTACCGGGAACAATCGGTACGCCCGCTTCAAGCATGGTGGCGCGGGCCGTCACTTTATCCCCCATCAACCGGATCACTACCGGTTCCGGTCCAATCCAAAGCAGGCCCGCTTCTTGGACCCGCTTGGCAAACGAAGCATTCTCTGACAAAAAACCATACCCCGGATGAAGCGCATCCGCTTGAACGCGCTTTGCCGCATCCAGGATCGCCTCTTGGTTCAAATAACTTTTCGCCACCGGCGTCGGGCCAATGCAGATCGCTTCATCAGCCATCTCCACAAACGGCATCATCTGGTCGGCCTCTGAATAGACAGCAACGGTTTTCCACCCTCGCGCTTGACAAGTGCGCATGATCCGACAGGCAATTTCCCCACGGTTGGCAATTAATACTTTCTGCAATGTCTGGTTCACCTCACCCGCTTTATTCTTTCAAAAAATACTTTCATCACAAAAAATTCGACAATTATTTATTTTAATCCTTCTCAGAATCACTTTCCCCACTTTGTGATACAATGAAACAAAGTCTTGCTCAAGGAGGAACCCCATGGAATCCTATCAAGTGGAACGCCTTAAAATCAACTACAAAACATTGGAGGAATTCACAAAATTCCACGAATACGGATTGCCGGAATTGTCCATGTTGGATGACCTGCAAGCCAATATGATTGAAAATGACAGTCTTTCCCCTTTTTACGGGATTTACCGGGATGGGCAATTGGCCGCACGAATCAGCCTTTATCGGGTTGACGCCAAGTATGACCGTTATTTTCACCCCGCCCAAGATCATTATGAGATTTGGAAGTTGGAGGTCTTGCCGCAGTACCGTGGCCAAGGCCTCGGCCAAGCGCTGGTGGCTTACGCCAAAAGCTTGGGATTGCCGATCAAGACCAATGCCCGCCGTCGTTCCGACCCGTTTTGGGTAAAAATGGGCTTTGTGCCAGTCCATTACGATCCGGCCCGCGACCGCGGTGAAAGCCCCTATGTCTGGCTCCCGGCCGGAGCGGAACTAAGGGATTAACGTTCAAAAAGACCCACACATTCAAGTTATGCGGGTCTTTTTTCCTCTATTTATCCAAGCGTTCCAAATTGCCGTTTTCCTCCATCCGGAATTTTGCTTTGTTCAACGCTTCATCTTCTTCGTTCAACAAGGCCATCTTCCTCGCGCGCTCCATGATTTGCACCAATGTGCGATAATCATCGTTCACCAGCCGGTAATCACTCTGCACGTGTTCCAGATGCGCTTTCATCTGGCTGTTTTCCGTCTCCAGGTTTTTCAAAAGGAGCTCTTTTTCCTCAAGCTCTTTCTCCAACTGTTTTTGTTGGCGTTTCAACTCATTCACTTCATTTTTGTATTGCCGCAAAAAGCGAATGATATTGTCAATCGAGTAGAGTGCATCGCCTGATCCCTCTTCTTCGGTTTTCATTCTGAAAGAGTAGCTGCGATTTCGCTCTTGCAACCGCTTTTGCCGTTGCGACTTGGCAATTTGGATCGCGGCTTCATATTTCTTTCTCACTGTGCTATTCCAGCGAAAACCGCAAGCGGCTGGAGTCCGCCCAAGCTTTTCCGCCACTTCCTCAAATGCCGAAAGTTGCGTGCCGCCTTCGCGAATATGTCTAAGCGTTACCTCGGCCAAGATCATATCATCATCCGGTGTCCACGCATCCTGGCGCTTTACAGCCATACGAGTACCTCCTATCCTTCACAACTCATACGAGTCTTACAAATGCTTCCTTTTTATCTGTATGCAATCGGTATAAAACATAGTATATGGCTCTACTAATTTTTATTACCATGAGGAAGAGGAAGTATACCCTTGCGCCTGTCTCTCTTATCCCGAATTGATGATGAGCTGGCCGTCACGTTTTTCTTCGCTCCAAAAAATCCTTCACCGCTTGGCGATGTTCTTCTGTTTCCCACAAGATGGCGCATTGTTCCGCCTCTCGCGCAAACAGCATGGAAGAAGGCGTGCCCCGTTTCACCTCTTGGGCCAGCCTCTTATAAAACGCGATGATCGGAACCGCCGCTTGAGCCGCTTGGCCGGCGAATGCTGCAACCGCCTCTCTGACCGGCGCCCCTTCAATCAACTCATCGACAAGTCCCGCTTCTTTCGCCTCGGAAGCGGATAGAATCCGTCCGGTAAGCAACATGGACAGGGCCGCGGAAGTCCCGATCTTATGCATCAAGCGAGCCGCCCCGCCCCAGCCCGTGGTGATTCCCAGTTTCACTTGAATCATGCCAAACCGGGCCGCAGGTGAGGCAAAACAAAGATCACAGCTTGCGATAATTTCACATCCCCCGCCTACCGCCACTCCTTCGACACAGGCGATGGTCAAAGCGGTTAATCCGTGTATGCGTTCCAAAATCCGACCCATCCGTTCCATAATCGGTTGGATTTCTTGTTGGCGTTCGTACTTGTGCAATTCATCCACATCCCCGCCAGAGACAAAAGCCCGTTCATCTCCGGAAAAAATTACCACTTTGCATTGTTTGTCTCGTTCGATCTCGGTCAATGTCTGCTCCAATTCGGCCATCATTTGCGGATTGACAGCATTTCTCACATCCGGCCGGTAAAAGCGAATCCACCGGATGGGCCCTTGATGTTGAAGAAGAAGTGTCTGCATTATGAACATCCTTTCCCTTTTGCTTGATACAAGCGATGGCTGAGGGTATAATAAGCATGTTGGATTATGGCATAGTGGATGCCCTTACATAGCATCCCAAGTAGGAAGGAGTGTGGCACATGGACCGCATGTTTCGCGTACTCGGCTTCTGGACTTTTGTGATTGCACTCATGTTCTTGGCGGGTCATATGTACATTCCAGCGGCCCTATTCGTGGTACAAACGATTTTGTTTGTCGTGTTAGGCTACCTGAAGCTGACCGAAAGAACCTATATGTATCTTTTCGGTGGATATATGTTCGTGTCGTTCGTCGGCATGGTCTGGTATTCCACATTTATGATGCATTAAGCAGTGCGACGGCTCCCCGTTCCATCAGGGAGCTATTTTTATTGGCAAAAAGGACCCGGAAAAGCATTCCCGAGTCCCCAGAGCGAAAGCCGCACATCCATTATGAATCCAAGCTAGGAACCCTTACATCCGCTTCCGTTTCCGCTTCATAGTCCACCCCATCCAAATCGAAGCCAAAGAGCTGGAAGAATTCCTTGCGATAGCCCTCAATATCCGAAATCTCTTTCAGATTGTCGGAATCCACTTTTGGCCAGTTGGCCGACACTTCCGCCTGCACATCTTCTCGCATTTCCCAATCGTCGATGCGAATGCGTCCTTTGTCATCCACCGGAACGTCCTTACCGGTGTAAAGGCGTTCGTTGAACAGCCGGTACATTTGTTCAATGCAACCTTCATGCAATCCTTTTTCCTTCATCACTTTGTACAGAAGCGATATGTAGAGCGGCACGACCGGAATCGCCGAACTGGATTGCGTGACGAGCGCTTTGTTTACCGAAACAAAAGCTTGTCCGCCGATTGGCTTTAATTGCGCATCCAACTCATGGGCCGTCGCTTCTAGATGGTCTTTGGCCCGGCCCACAGTACCCGCGCGGTACACAGGATGCGTCACTTCCGGTCCAATATAGGAGTAGGCGACGGTTCTCGCGCCATCCGCCAACACCCCGGCCTCCAAAAGCGCGTCGATCCACATCTTCCAATCTTCTCCGCCCATGACCGCAATGGTGTGGCGAATCTCTTCTTCTGTGGCTGGTTCAATGCTGATTTGCGATACTTCCTCAGTGTGGAAGTCCACCGTTTTATTGGTAAAAGTTTGCCCAATCGGCTTCAAGACGGATGAAAAAACTTCTCCCGTCACCGGATGAACCCGCTTGGGCGCCGCCAAACTGTACACGACCAGATCCACTTGGCCCCATTCTTGTTTAATCAGCTCAATGGTTTGTTGTTTGATTTCATTGGAAAACGCATCCCCATTGATACTTTTGGCAAACAGGCCCGCTTGTTGCGCCGCTTTTTCAAAGGCCGCGGAATTATACCAGCCTGCGGTCGCCGTGCGGTTGCCTGAACTGGGTCGTTCAAAAAATACGCCGATCGTATCAGCGCCCGCACCAAAGGCTGCCGTGATGCGGGAAGCCAAACCATATCCGGTTGAAGCCCCAATGACCAACACTTTCTTCGGCCCATTGATGGCCGATTGGCTTCTCACATAGTCGATTTGTTTCAGCACTTGCCGTTCACAACCGGCCGGATGTGCCGTAGTACAGATAAATCCACGGAATTTAGGCTTAATGATCATCTTCCATCCTCTTTCGTTTTCATAGATTGGGAAACAGTTGTTGCCTTGTCAGCGCGGGCATTCCCTTGGCTTGCAGCAACACGCGAAAGGACTCGCCCATTCCCTGCGGATGAATCAATTGGGTGATGGCTCGCCTCCGTTTGGCCTCAGGACTGAATGGATCAGGCACAGGCTTGGATGGCAACAAATCCAAAACCCCGGCCCGCAGCAGAAAATCCGCTTGGGTGAGGTAGGCCAAGGTCCGCATGTGCAAGGATTCCCCCCAGTGCCGAAGCGAAGTGAAATCGACATGGGCCGTCAAATCCATCTCCCCGGGCATTTGGTACAGATCCGTCAACAATCGGTGTTCACGGTAAGCCCTCAGCGTACCGTGCGACCGCATCAACAGTTCGCCCGTTTCCCCGCCATAATCGATGGTCAAGAGAATTCCCCGCTCCATCCATGCGGCGACTTCCCCGATCCACTGACGGGCTGCCACAGCCACTTCGGCCATTTGCCCCTCCGCCAACAGTTGCGCCCTTTCCCATATAGCCGGGTCGCTCGCTTGTTTCAACGGTTGCCAACTTTCCCTTAAACGCCCATGCATTCCCTTGATTACGTGGGCTTCCCAAATGACTCCCCCTTCTTTTTTTATCCGATGTACCGGGAAGGCGTCAACCAATTCATTGACATATAAAAAGGAGTATTTGGCTCTAGGGACTTCCTGAAGGCTCCTAGACCAGTGAAACGAGATGGGAAGGGGGGCGAGCCGTTCTTGCTGCAACCGACGATGATACGGACTTGTTTCCACCAGATAACTGTTCAGTTTGTCCGGCTTCCCGCCTTGGGCGATCCACTCCCTGGCCACTTGCTCCATCAGGCGGCCGTCGCCGGCCCCCATCTCCACCAGCACCCAATCCTCTTCCCTGCCCACCAGCGTGACCATGCGGCGAAACAGACGCCCCAGCACCTGTCCCACGATGGACCCAACATGGGCATTGGTAAAGAAATCCCCTTCTTTTCCCAGCTTGATCCGATCCGTCTGATAATATCCCCAAGTCGGGTGGTACAAGGCCAATTCCATGTATCGCGAAAAAGGAATCGCCCGCTCGGGGGATTGCTCGATCTCCGCAATGATTTCGTTTAAGAGCGGTTGGGTCATCGACAAAGACCTCGCTTAGGAGAAATCAAATACTCTTGTGCTCAAATAACGCTCGCCCGTATCGGGTGCCATGCACAACACCCGTTTGCCCTTGCCAAGACGTTCGGCCATTTTGAGGGCGGCCCACACCGAAGCTCCGGAAGACGGGCCCACAAGCAAGGCTTCTTTACACGCCAGGGCCCGGGTTGTGCCGATCGCATCCTCATCGCTCACATGAAAGATTTCATCATATATTTGCTGATTGAGCACAGGCGGAATAAAACCGGGACTTGTCCCCGGAATCTCGTGCGGACCCGGGTCGCCGCCCGCCAACACGGGAGAGCCCTTGGGTTCCACCACCCCGATGAAGAGGCCCGGCAAGTGTTCGCGCAGGTATTCTCCCGCTCCAGTGATGGTGCCGCCCGTTCCCGCTGTGGCAATAAACGCATCCAAACGCCCATGCATCTGTTTGAGGATTTCCGGTCCCGTCGTTCGCCGATGGACATCCGGGTTAGCCGGATTCTCAAATTGCGACGGCATAAACGCATGGGGGATTTCCGCCAGCAACTCTTCCGCTTTCCTGATCGCTCCGGGCATCCGTTCACTTCCCGGGGTCAACACCACTTCCGCCCCATACGCTTTCAACAGTTGCACACGCTCTTTGCTCATCGTGTCCGGCATGACGAGAATGGTGCGGTATCCGCGGGCCGCCCCCACCAGAGCCAACCCGATCCCCGTATTGCCGCTTGTCGGTTCCACAATGGTGGCGCCACGCTTTAAGCGGCCCTTGGTCTCCGCATCAAGAATCAGATTGTAGGCGGTCCGGTCTTTGACACTGCCGCCCGGGTTCATTCTTTCCAATTTCACATAGACATCGGCCCAATCCGGTTTGACGAGCCGATTCAATTTCACGACCGGCGTCATGCCGATCAAATCAAGCACTTGCTGGGCTACCCGCGCATGCGGCATCTTTCTGTCTACTCCTTGGTTTGCGGACCCGTCCACTCCAGCATTCCTCCTTTGAGGTTATATAAGTTCGCAAATCCTTGATCGGCCAAAACATTGGCGGCAAACACACTGCGCCGTCCACTGCGGCAAATCAACAGGATCTTTTGTCCTTTGTATGGCGTAAGCTCCGTGTGGCGCGTTTCCATCTGGTCATGCGGGATATGTATGGCCCCCGGAATGTGGCCTTCCTGATATTCCTCATCGGTGCGCACATCGACACAAACATATTGCTTTACCTCTTCAGGCGCTTGGCTAAGTTGGCTCGCTTCAATATCCTGGTATTTTCCCATGATGGATCACTCCTTGTTATTTTTGCGGCAACATCGGCCGAACGATTTGTTCCAACTGCTCCACCGTGAGTGGCGCTTCCATTCGCTTCTTTATCGTTCCCTGACGATCGATGAAGAATGAGCTGGGGATCGGCACCACATCATACAGCTTGACGACATCACGTTGACGATCCATGAGAATCGGAAAGGTGGTTCCCATTTGTTTCGTAAAGGCATTGGCCGTAAATTCCGTTTCAGCAATGTTGATTCCCAACACCACAAACCCCTGATCCTTGTATTTTTCATAAACGCTCTCTAAGGCGGGCATCTCCTCGCGACACGGCTCACACCAGGAGCCCCAGAAATTAAGCATGACCACTTTTCCTTTGTAGTCATCGAGCGAAACTTCTTTGCCATCCATGGTCGTCAGTTGGAAATGGGGAGCCGGATGACCCGGTTCAGGACGCTTCCCTTCTCCCTGCGCCACGGATTGGTACAAGGCGTAACCGACGAGACTCAGCATCACAATAAACAGAAGCCGTCTGGACCAATACCGCACCCGTCTGTTCAAGTTCATCACCTGTCTTTCCTATCAAATTGTAGCAAAAAAGCTGAAATGGCGCACCACTTCAGCTAAAACCCGGCAAATCCGGTCACTTGCGTCAACCAAGCGGCAATGGCCGCCATCTGGTCGGTATACAACAAAACACCAAACAATACCATAAGGCCTCCACCGATTTTCATCACTTGGCCGGAGTACTTTAAAATCCAGCGTGTCTTTCCAATGAAGAAGGCCATGATGAAAAACGGAATGGCGAAGCCCAAGATATAAGAAGTCAAATATGCGAATCCCATTTCCGGCCTTAGCGTCGTCATGGTGATAATCCCGCCCAAAATCGGCCCCACGCAAGGGGTCCATCCTGCCGCGAAGCCAATCCCCACCACGAACGAGCTGAAGTAACTCACGTTTTTCTTGGTCACTTGCCATTTATATTCGCGCATCAGGAAAGACGGCTGGAAAACGCCAAGCATAAACAGTCCGAAAGCGATCAGTAAGATGGCCGCGATCATGCGGACCAGATCATCATAAGCTTTAAAAGCGGTCCCCACCCAACTGGCCGTAAAACCGATGGCGTAAAAGAGCAAGGAAAAGCCCAGGATAAAGAAAAAGGTATGCAGCAGCGTGTTTTTCTTAATATCCTGTGAACGTTCCCGATCTTTGAGCTGAGCTACCGATATTCCTGTGATATACGACAAATATGAGGGATACAACGGCAGGCAACACGGCGAGATAAAAGACAAAATTCCCGCGCCGAATGCCAGCCAAACACTTAACCCTTCCATGATTTCTCCTCCTACAGCTACCTGGACAATTCTTGCATCAGCATGAATATCTGCTCTTCTTCGATGCCGCCGATAAACCGATACAGAATTTTCCCGTCAGCCCCCACCACATACGTGGATGGAAGCCCATACAGCCCATACAAGTCAAACCCGACCGTCTTTTTGTCTTTGAGGGGATCGAGCGCCACCGGGAACGTGTAACGGTACTTGTCCAGATATGCCTTAATCTGCGCTTCATCTTTCTCTTGCGATGTTTCATTGACCATGATGAAATTCAGCTTGTCCTTATACTGGGCGTAAGCCTTTTGGAAATAAGGCATCTCTTTTTTGCACGGCGGGCACCATGTCGCCCAAAAATTGATGACGGTCGGTTTGCCGTGATTCCGATAAAGTTCCACTTCTTTGCCATCGATTGTCTTTAATGTGAAGTTCGGCGCGCAATACCCTTCTTCCGGACGCGCTTCCCCTTTGCATTGAACGGAAGAGGTCGCTTGGGTGCCACCCACCACATCCACTTTTTGCTTGTCCTGGGTCACCGTCCACAAGGCGGCTCCCGCCAAAGCAAGTAAGACACAGAGGACGATCAGGTTTTTTCCTTTCATGTCTCTCATGCTCCTTTGACTAAAAATCCAATTGAAAATCGTTTTGCCATACGCTTAACAAGCGATGTGGCGCCCGCTCCGTCCAAGGATTTCCGCGCAAACACTTGGGCTCATAAGCCACCCGTAACGTAAGGATTGGACTGTTGCTCCCGCCCGATCGTCGTCGCCGGCCCATGCCCGCACAGCACACGGGTCCCTTCGGGCAACTCCATCAACAGCTCGTGAATGGAGCGCATCAATGTTTCGTAATCCCCGCCAGGCAGGTCGGTCCGGCCAATCGATTGCTGAAAGAGCACATCGCCACTGAATATCACGTCACGCCAGACATACGTCACACTTCCGGGGGAATGGCCTGGTGTATGCAACACCTTCAACTCTTCGCCAACCAGTTCAAGCGACTCTCCGCCCGCCAATAATTGCTCCGCCGGCTGACACGTTACCAATGGAAAACCCGGAAAAAAAGTGGAACCGTTTTTCGCGGGATCGGTCAACCAATCGGCTTCGGCCCGGTGCACATAGACAGGCGCTCCCGACAGCTCACGCACCGCTTCCACACCGCCAATATGATCAAAATGGGCATGCGTCAACAAAATGGCTTCCAGCTTGATTTCCAGCTCTTGCATGCGGCTAAGCAATTGGCTTGGGTTCATGCCGGGGTCGACGACCCATCCCCGCTTGCTCCCTTCATCATATACCAAAAAACAGTTGGTCATCGCGGGACCGAAGACATATGTTTCTATTTTCATGTGCGAGCCTCCTAACCTCTCTTCCTTTCCCATTCTACACCGAACGCCGGCCCGGTTCAAAGTTGGTACATGGTGACAGCGGAAATGGGGTAGACTATGGAACAAACGCGCAGAAAGGAAGAGGTTGCGAAATGCAGTTTTTATGTAGACTGGCCATACCTCTCATCGCTTCACTCGTCTTGGCGACGGGTTGCCAACAGGAAAATAAACCACCCGCCAATCAATCGGCGCCCCGCATGGATAAAAATATTCCGGAGGTCCAGCGTGTCAAGCAAACGGCTCCAGAACCCCGCCGTGACCAATCTTCCCAAGCGATAGCCAATCGACTGGTGCGCATTGCGACCAGTGTTCCCCATGTAAAGGGAGCCAACGCGATCGTCATTGGCAAGTACACCTTAGTCGGGATTGATCTGGAACCCACATTGGACCGGGGCCGTGTGGGCACGATCAAGTATACGGTAGCGGAAGCATTGAAAGAAGATCCGCAGGGAGCCAACGCATTGGTCACCGCGGATACCGACATCGTGCAACGCATTCGCGAGTTGAGCGAAGATATCCGGCAAGGTCGCCCGGTCAGCGGGTTGATGCATGAACTGGCCGAAATCGCCGCCCGCATCGTCCCATTACCGTCCCGGGAAACGGAGAAATCCGAACAAAAACCGGACAAATTGAACCAAGAGCGGCTCAACCAATCGCGCCGCGCCCCCGCCAATCACTGATGGCAATAAAAAGTCGTTCCCAGCAGAGCCGGAACGACGCGCTCCGCAAGCAATCATTTGCGGAGTTTCTTTTTTATGAACATAGCGCACGAATGGGTCGTTTCCCTTGTCCCTACCATTAGCTTATGCTTCCGTTTATGTAGTATACTAGCTTTATACTATCTGCACGGAAAGGACGTAACTCGCTGTGAAAGTGATCTGTATCTTATGTGACCGACCCTTCCAACCCGATAAGTTCACCGAAAAAAAAATCAAGAAGCATCCCCACCGCATCCAAATTTGCCCCGGCTGCCACCAGCGCATCACCGAGCAAGCAACGCGGCGCAAACGCCAAACCGCTTTATCAACCCCTTTCCACGCGGCTGACCTAAAGCCTGATCAATCTTCAAAGGATTGATTGTACTTCGGCTCATTGATGATATCGTTCAAAAGCTTTTCCGCCATATCGCGCGGAAACTCAACTTGCCGCTGTTCACCAGCTTGCTCATAAGTGATCACGTAATTTCCGCCCTCCACCTTTTTCTCCACAATCGTCACTTGATGATCTTCACGCAGCATTTCCTCAAAGAAATGCGCCGTGTCTTTGGCTGAGCGATCACTTGGACGTTTATCCCACACCACTTGGATCTGCAACCAATTAAACAACGCGTCTTTCAACTGCATGCTTGATTTCTCCTCTCAATTCCCTCTTGCCAAAAACGGGAAAGGGTCTTGATCCCCCTTTGGCTTTCTCCACTTCTTTCCCTCACGCCGGCAAACACTCAATTTTGTTTTCGGAAAAAATGGAGCCGTATCCTTGTGACAGCAATGAGAACAACGGTAAAAAAGAGAATGGGAACAATGGGAAAGCCCATGTAGTGAAACAGGGTCAACAATAAACAGCCGACAGCCAAAGCCAAATAAACAACGGCTTGTTTCAACAGCGGCAAGCGAATGGCAAAGGCCACCTTATACACGACAGCCGCCAGTACAAGAATGAGCAAATACGTCATCCACGGTGAAAGGCTTCCCAGCCACGATTGTATCGCCTCCATGTCGTTTCTCCTTTCTCAAGCCCCTTGGCTCAACTGGTGTAAGTATTTAATCTCTTCGGCATACTCCATCTCGTCATCGACCGGGGTCTCCAAAATGATGGGCAAATGGGCAAACGCATCATCCCGCAAAAATAAAGCCAAGGCATCTGACCCGATTTCCCCCTTGCCGATTTTCTCATGCCGGTCTTTTCGGCTGTTGAACGGCACCTTGCTATCATTGAAGTGAATGGCCACAAGATGGTCAAGATAACCTGTCTCCTTCATCTCTTCCACCAAGGCTCCAAACGATTCCTCTGTCCAGATTCCCGCAGCAAAGGCATGGCAGGTGTCAAAGCAGAAGCCGATTTTTTCCGGATAATTCGTCGCATTGCGGATCTCCGTCAACTCACGGATCGTCAAACCCAGCTCACTGCCTTGACCCGCGGTATTTTCCAACAGCAGCTTCGTGGTTCCCCGGTAATCAGCCAGAATGAGGTTGAGCGTTTCAACCATCCGTTTGCGTCCGTATTCTTCCCCTTCACCCACATGCTTGCCACAGTGAACGACTGCGCCAACCGCCCCATAAGCTTCGGCAATGGTCAGATCTTCTTTGATTGACCGAATCGTCACTTCATGCAAATCTTCTTTGGGAGTGGACAGGTTGGTAATATAAGGGGTATGCGCGATCAACACGATGCCGTGCTCTTCGCAAAACGCCTTCCCGCGGTCCGCATCGCCCATGTCAAGCTTCTTTGGTTTCAAGCCGCGCGGATTTTTCGTAAACACTTGAAACGATTCAGCCCCCAACTCTTTGGCTTTTGATGCCGCTTTGGCAAAGCCTTTCGCTACGCTGATATGGCAACCTATTTTCATCTCGATTCCTCCTGAAAGACAAAAAGCGCCGCTATTTCAGGCGCCGCTCCACTTTCCCTATTGTATCATCTTCTGATTGGGGCAACAACTCTTCGGCCCCATGCCGCGCCAACTTTTGCACGCGATCGGGATGATTGGTGATGATCGCCTCCACTCCCGCCGCAAGGAGCCGCTTGATATCCCGCTCCTCATCCACCGTATAAGGGCGTATGCCAATCCCGTGTCGCTGGCAGGTTTGCACCATCTCCTCGTCGACGGACCGATAATGGGGATGAAGTGAATTCACCCCAATAAGGCGCGCATATTGCCATGGCTCGACCAACTTGCAATCATAGAGGGCCGCAAGTGACCAACTGGGCTTCAGCAAGCTCAACTGTTTCAAGGAGTTGTGGTTGAATGAGGATAAAATCACGCGTTCCGCCATATGATATCGTTCCACCAACGCAACTACCCGCTCTTCCATTCCGGGGTAAGCGACCCAGTTATTCTTCAATTCGATATTGAGGCAAATGTCCGTTTCCCACGCCAATTCCAGCACCTGAGCCAAGGTAGGCAACCGTTCCCCCTTAACGGGCGGGACATACCACAAACCGCATTCCACCGCTTCCAGCTCAGCCCACGTCCGATCTTTCACCCAACCGGTTCCCGTCGTGGTCCGCTCCAACTGCTCATCATGCAACACCACGATTTCCCCATCCCCGGTCATGTGCACATCCAGCTCTATTCCGTCCGCTCCCGCTTCCACCGCCAATTGGAACGCCGCCATGGTATTTTCCGGAGCGATGCCGGAAAAGCCGCGGTGGGCAAACACTTTGGTTCGCTTCATCTTCTCACCCATCTCATAACATTAGATGATTCGCGAAAATTTGTTCCTTGTTCTTCAATACATAAGCATGATGCGCCTCATGCCAATCCACCCATAATGCGGGCCCAAAAAATTGAACACTCTCCCGGTCCAAAACGACTTGCAAGGCTTGCGACACGGTCACTTTGACATCATCCGGCTTCGCGTAATCCCAGTTCATCTCAAATGCCGCATCCGCACTGCAACCGCATCCTTCCGTAATGGCGGCAATGCGCAACACCGCTTCATCTGTTGGTTTGGCTTCCAGCAAATGGGTTAAGGCCCGATCCGACACCGTTATGTTCATCTTGACTACCCTCGCTTTCTTTGTTTCTTGTCTATTGTACACAAAAAAACCGGAGCAGATGAGCGGTCTTTCTGCCCATCTGTCCGATTTTCATCCCATCCGTTCAGCCGAAGCGAACCGCCAATTGGATCAATGTCCGCACCGCCACCCCGGTCGCCCCTTTGACAAAGATTCCTGATTCGCGAGGCACCGTGGCTGTTCCGGCAATATCCAGGTGCACCCATGGGGTCTCTTCGGCAAACTCCCGTAGAAACAAGCCGCCTTGGATGCACCCCGCCGGGCTTCCACCTTCGTTCTTCACATCGGCGATTTCACTTTTGACATAGGTTTCAAACTCTTTGTACATCGGCAACTCCCACATGCGCTCACCTGCAATGCGGGCCGCCGTCTTCACTTCGCTCACCCATTCTTCATCATTGCTCATCACGCCGGTCGCCTCATGTCCCAGGGCAACAATCACCGCTCCCGTCAGTGTGGCCACATCCACTAAGCGTGTCGCTCCCTTCCGCTTCGCATAAGAAATCGCATCAGCCAGAATGATCCGGCCTTCGGCATCGGTATGGACAACTTCGATCGTCTTGCCGCTAAATGAGTGAATCACATCGCCAGGCCGATACGACTGACCGCTGATCATATTTTCACAGACCGGCATCACCGCCAACACATTGCTATGGGGCCGCAATTCCCCAATCGCATCCATCGCCGCCAGCACCGCTGCCGCTCCTGCCATGTCTTCTTTCATCTCATTCATGCCTTGCCAAGGTTTCACCTGAATGCCACCGCTGTCAAAAGTCACACCTTTGCCGACCAGACCGAGGACCTCTCTGCTTTCCGGCGCCCCTTGATAAGACATCACGATCATGCGCGCGCCGGTTTCGCTCCCGCGCGCAACGGACAACAATGCCCGCATGCCCAATTCTTCCAAACGCGCCTCTTCCAACACTTCTATCTCCAAACCCCGTTTTTCGGCAATCTGTTTGGCATAGTCAACAAACTGTTGTGGCGTTAACAGATTGGCAGGTTCATGAGACAAAAACCTAGCGTAGTTGGTTGCGCGGGCAAAAATCTGCCCCCGTTCGATCCCCGCTTGTGCGGCCGAATCTTTTAATTGGGGAGAAATGATCAACACACTCTCCAGCTCTTTCTTCTTTTCTACCGTTTGGTATGTCTGGTGTTGATATGTGCCCAATTCGACCCCTTCCACAATCGCTTGCACGACATCAACTGAGTTGTATCGTTCGATAATGAATGACGGGCAACCGATGCCCACACTTTTTAGCCCTTTTTGCTTGGCGGCGCGACTCGCTTCCGCAATCGCATGTTTGAACTGATGCAAATCAATGCTGGTCTCCTCGCCCAAACCAACCACAATGACACGCCCAGATGGAATCTTACCCCAATTGTGCAACTGGGTCACTTCGCCCAGTTCACCCGTAATCTCTCCTGCTGCGATCAGGCTGGAAATCCGAAAACCGAGAGCCTCGTCAATCTCACGCGCCATTCCCTGTGTCGATTCTCTTTCTTTGGAATGAAATACAATAATCCCGTCCGTAGCCACTGAGGCTAACGGTTCTCTTGTCAATTTCCACTCCATGATTACGCCCCCCGAATAATTGGAATAAGTCACTAAAAAAATAAAAAGTGTAACATGCGACCTAAAATTCTCACATGTTACACTTTCGACAAATTCTAATTTATTTCCTTTTCTCCAGAAATAGACGGAATTGTTTTATAAAACTTCCAAGATGAGCATCTCTTTTCTGATTTCTTCCAATCGAGCTTTACATTGGTCGATCTTGTGGTAATTTCTGTTCTTCAAGGCTTCATGTAGCTTCTCCAGTTCATAATCTAATTCCATTTGCAAAATCGGGATACGTTCCTCTGCATCTCGGCAACGGTAGGCTCTGATTACCTCTTCCACGGTCCACTACACCCCTTTTTTATTCTTGGGCTTTGGGTCCCAACCGCTGACCTAAAAGGTTAGCTTGGATACAGCTTTGCCCCAACTCAGACGAATTAAACCTACCTGACGGCTAACATTCTTTCCTTTAATTTACGCAGTGTTCATAGAAAGGGGAACGGTGAACAGCTTTATAAAGTTTAAATTTTTAGAATTTAATTCTCTGAAATTTTTATCTACCTCACCACTGTGGTAAGATAATACAAAATCCACTCTGCTCTATCGCCCGTTCCCAGACAACGAATAGGAAGACACATGACTTCAATCAATACGGATGGTGAAAACGATGAATAAACCCGGTTTTATTGACCAAGATTTTCAAGTGTTCCACATCGATGGGCTCGAGCCGCGCATGTACGCGATCAAACGGAATATCCAGCCCAAATTTGAAATCATCGGGCAACACATTTCTTCTTTTTTGACGATGAAATTGGGAGAACCCGTCACTGTACATATTGCCAAACACGCCCGCCGCACCGTCAATCCCCCAGAAGAGACGTGGGTGGCCTGGTCCACCAGCAAGCGGGGGTACAAAGGGTTGCCCCACTTTCAGTTTGGCATTCGCGACACCCACCTCTTCATCTGGTTTGCCCTGATTTATGAATGTGAGCGCAAACAACCTTTTGCCCGTAACCTGCGCGAGCAATTTGATGAAATGTGGCCCACCATTCCTGATTCTTATTATTTTTCACAAGATCACACCATGCCCGATGTCACCCGCAAAGCGGATTTGACGGAAGAACAAGCGCACAAGCTGCTGGACCGTTTGGAAAAGGTGAAGAAAGCGGAGTTTTTATGCGGAAGTGTGATTCCGCGCAAAGAAGCTTGCCGGTTATCCGGGGATGATTTGATCAGCAAAATCGAATCCACTTGCGAGACGCTATATCCCCTTTACCAATTGTCGCTGAAATAAAAACACTTCTTCAAAGCGCCTCTTCGGAGGCGTTTTTTGCTATGTTTCTTCCAACTCCCGGCCCCCTCCCTTCACCCCTCAGCCCGCTGTCACATTTTGCTTCGAAATTTTTCTTTTGTTGCCGGTTCGTTTTTGTTATACTAACGGTCGTGCATATGATCAGGCAATCATCCGTTTATTCATGCGGTTCATGTGATAAAGCTAATACGGTAAAGGCAGGCAACGCTTATGAACAGACAATATCATACCCCTTTATTTACAAAATTGAGAGAACACGCGAACCTTAATCCCATTCAATTTCATATTCCCGGACATAAAAAAGGGCAAGGCATGGACCCCGAATATCGCGATTTCATCGGCTTGAATGCCCTGTCGATCGATTTGATCAACATTGCCCCTCTCGATGATTTGCATCATCCGCAAGGCATTATCCAGGAAGCCCAACAGTTGGCCGCCGAAGCCTTTGGGGCGGATCATACCTTTTTCTCCATCCAAGGAACCAGTGGCGCGATCATGACCATGGTGATGTCCGTGGTGGGGCCTGGTGATAAAATCATCGTGCCGCGAAATGTGCATAAATCCGTCTTATCCGCCGTCATTTTAGCGGGGGCGCTTCCCATTTTTGTCCACCCGGAAATGGATAAGACCTTGGGCATCGCTCACGGCATCACCGCTTGCCAAGTGGACAAAGCGTTGAAACAACATCCGGATGCCAAAGCCGTACTGGTCATCAATCCCACCTACTATGGTGTGGCAGGCAACCTGAAGGAAATCGTCGAGCTGGTTCATCGTTACGGCATCCCCGTCCTCGTCGATGAAGCCCATGGTGTGCTGACCCACTTTCATGACCGTTTACCCATGTCGGCGATGGATGCCGGCGCCGACATGGCCGCCACCAGCGTGCATAAATTGGGAGGTTCGCTCACCCAAAGCTCCGTTCTCAACGTGCGCGAGGGATTGGTTAACCCAGCCCGTGTGCAATCCATCATCAGCATGTTGACCACGACGTCCACATCGTATATCCTACTCGCCTCCCTTGATGCCGCCCGCCGTTATTTGGCGGTCAATGGGGAAGAGATCATTGAAGAGACACTGAAATTAGCCGATTACGCCCGTCGCCAGATCAATGAAATTCCCGGTTTGCGTTGCGTCGGACGTGAATGGTTGGGGAGCGACGCCGTCTATGACATGGATGAGACAAAGTTGCTCATCCATCTGGAAAATATGTCCATCAACGGAAGTGAAGCGGAGAATTGGTTGCGTGACCACTACCAAATTGAAGTGGAACTCAGCGATTTATATAACCTTCTCTGCCTGATCACGCCCGGTGACACGAATGAGACCATCGATCAATTGCTCACTGCGCTCAGAGGCATGTCTTCCCAATTTTATCAAGCGGGACGATGCTCCGCCGTGGAGATTCATCTGCCTGATATCCCGACGCTGGTTCTCTCTCCCCGCGAGGCTTTCTACAGCGAAACAGAATCGATTTTGCTGAAGGAAGCCGCTGGCAGGGTGATCGCCGAATTCATCATGATCTACCCGCCGGGCATCCCGATCTTGGCACCCGGAGAAGAGATTACCGAGGAAAACATCTACTATATCGCGGAACACATTCAAGCGGGCCTTCCCGTCCAAGGGCCGGAAGACCCCACGCTGCAAACGGTTCGAGTGATCAAATAAGCCACCGCCTTGAATGGCGGTGGCTTTCTCATTTATCTTAGAAGGAATAAGGTTTCTGTCTTATGCAATCTGGTTTACTCTCTTGAAGCGTTAGCCAAAGCGGCTTTCTCTTCCTCTTTGTCACAACCTGGACATTGTCCGTATAACGTGCCCACCTTTTCAGATGGCACATACGTAATAACATCCTCACACGTTTGGCACACAATCGCTTCCATTGAAGTTCCCCCCACACCTATTTTGCATCCTCATCATTGTAAACGCTTTTAATATGGTGTCACTTATATTGTATTATGTCATACTATTTTTGTCAAAGGGAAGGAACATCCTCACCACTACGGGTTGGGGTGGCCGAAAATCAAGAAAAAAGCGAACCCGATTGAGACGGCTCATTTCGTCCACTTTTGTATGGAAGGGAATTTCGCCCACAAAAAAAGAGCAAATCCGAAGACTTGCTCTACCTATCAATGCTCCGATTCTATTTCCATTGTAATCGCGGGAAGATTGTTTTTGAAAAAGAGGGCGATCTCTTCCGCTTCTTCTCGTGAACGAAGATTAAAGATCTTCTGTAGATATTCCAAGTTCTCAGCATCTTCTAAGCAAAGTAATGAGGAGCGTCCTGTTTGCATGCAGATTACCAGCGGCTTACCAAAAAACATTTGTGTATACACGATTCCGAAGTCATACCGGCCATTCTCGGATATGAAACCAACAAAGCGAACTTTCGCTTTCTCGGACTCGTCATACAGTCGTTCGTAAAGACTCATCTTATCTCCTCCTCACTTTCTTATTAGAAGAATAGGAAAGACATTGCGGATGCAATGCCCTTGGTCATGAAGCGCTCTCTTACTAGAAGCTCGATAAGACAGGGTTATTAACCTATTCCCCGTCCACCTATCAGCTAAACCTCTTTTTTCACGAATGATGTTTTCCCACTTTCGTCTCAAAAAGAGATGCTAACTCCATAAACAAAGTGATGTCTTCTTCATCAATTACGTCTTCCTGTTTGGCTACTACAACGAGTACACCAATCAAATGATGCGCTCGGTAAAAAGGCATGTACACCTCTACCTGTTCAGCCAGTCGTTCGCGAACCATGCTGCCTCTAGCCGCCGCCACACTCATCAAGCCTTCGCCAAAAGGGATCTTTTTCGGCAACGACGTTTCTCCCATTTGATAACTTAGCGAGAAGGAGAAATCCTGAACCAAGTAAATGCTTACCCATTTATAACCTGACATTCTTTTTTGCAAACAGTCACAGACAAACTGGTATAAATGGCCTATTTGATCCTCACATTTGTCCGAAAAGACGCCGATCTCTGAGCGTAACTCGTCGAGCAAATCCACTTTACGCATCAGAAAGCCTCCAAACCTGTAGAATAAGTGAAATTCTAACATAACAACATATCAAAAACAAGACAAAATTTTTGATATTTTTAAAAATTCAATTGATATCAACCAACCCGTTCAAAACATCGCTTTCATGCCCCAACACCTTATAACCGAAAAAAACGATTTTCAAACGTTCGCGCGACAAAAACGGATTCCCCGTGGCCCGTCCGCTTTCCAAATACTAAGATTTGATTGATTTGCGCAACCATTTCTCCCCATGCTAAGATGATAATAAAGATGAGAAAGCAATGGATGAGGAGCGAATTTCATTGAATAAAAGCGCATACATAAAATTGGTGAACGGTTCGGCACAGACTGAGATCACCTTGGCTGAAGTGAAAAAACTCTTTGAGCACTATCAGCATATGACCTCGTTGACCGGCCAACAGCTGGGTTGGGATTACAAGGCAGCCGCTTTCCCTTATACCATGGAGGAAAAAGAACAGGGGGGAATCCCCTACCTGCTGCTTAATGGAAATCAAACTCAACTGTACCATTACTTGATCGTGGGCGTCAGCCAGGAAGAAGAGACGGGTCTCCATTATATTCAGATCGTCTTGCCGGAACAAGCGACGCACGGGGATCTTGCCAAAGCCAATGAATTTTGCAAATACTTGGCCAAACGACTTAAAGGGGAACTGCATCTGTTCAATGGACGCATCATCTATTACAATCCCCGCAAATAAAAAACACCCTGGGGCTACCAGGGTGTTTTTAGGTTACCGTTCGGTCCGACCGGTCAGGCCAATGCGCGGATTCCCAACCGCCAACGGTTAATAAGGGACATCCAGTTCCAAATCCAATTCGTTTTCCACGCGATATAACTCTTGCAAAAACTCGGCAAATTTCTCTTTATCCTGTTGTTCATAACATCTGGCCAATTTGAGGATCACCTTATGCTCTTGAGGCTTATCCCCTTTTTTCCGGGCCATTTTCCACACTTTTTCATACACCTGGATCGCTTGCGCATACTCGCCTTGTCTGGCGTAACAATCCCCCAACACAATATACGTTTCCCGATGTGGCATCGTCTGGTGATTTCGTTCACAAATGGCCACAGCTTCTTCCAGCACATGTCTGGCTTCTTCGCTTTTCCCTTGTTCCAACAACACCATACCCAAGTATGTATGTGTTTTGATTTTCAATTCATCCGATTTTATCTTTTCTTGCAGGAAGAGCGCCGTGCGAAAACAATCTTCCGCCTCGTCCCATTTGCCCTTGCGCAGATGAATGCCTCCCAGCATCATCCACAGCTCAGACGCATGCTCCGGTTTTTTGTTGATCCGCGCCAACTCGATCCCATTGTTGGCATACTGAATCGCTTCATCATACAATTTAAGCTTGGTCAACATGGAAATGCGCGATTGAGATAATTCCAACACCACTTCCACATTTTTAATCTCATGAATCTCTGTCCACAATTCTTCAATAAGCCGCAACCCCTCTTCCAGTCTCTCCAACTTTTCTAACACCTTCACTTTGGCGGTCAATAACATCGCTTTGTAGTCGTTGCGGTCACCATCCTCTTGATAATGCTCGATTCCCTCTTCCACATACTTGAGGGCTTGGTCCGCATCATGCACCTCCATAGCAATGCGCCCCAACTCATGGTAACTGGCCGCCTTGATATTGCTTTTTAACCATTCATTCTTTTGGTCAACAATGCGGATCGCTTCCAAAAAATGATTTTGCGACTTCACCCAATTCTTTTTTTGCAGATATATTTTCCCGCGCAAAAAATGTACATAAGCCGTGGACAAATGGTTATTGGGAACTGGCAATTTGCGCAGTTTCTCCAGTCCCTTATCGGGATTCATCAAATCCACAACGCTCTCCACCGCCGCCAATTTCAATTCCATCTGCTCTTCTTCTTGCTTCTCTTTGGCCCACAATTCATGGATCTGATCAAGATTCACACCCAATTTGTCGGCAATATAACGCACCTTTTCCTCATTCACATAGGTAATGCCGCGTTCAATATTGCTTATCGTGGACGGGGAAATGAAATCATCGGCCAGATCCTCCAGCCGCAGACCCAGTTCTTTCCTCCGCTTGCGCAGCAATTCACCTACTTGACTGGGATGAATATATTCCATCACGTTCACCTCTTTGTTTGGTGTTTTAATGCAATACTAATGGATTGGTTGAAATTGCAACAAAATAACATCATTAGAATTTAAGGTCATTGATTTTTCGCGCAAAGAATCAGTTTGACATAAATTTTTCCAGGATGTATACTCTTCGTATCACAATATAAAATTTTCAGTAAAAAGGAACGAGAGGATTGAAACCATGTTGACGTTGCTCATTACTGGAAAGCCCGCCGAATTACACCCCTTCCTGTTTGACCTGACCACTCAACCGCAATACCATGTGCAATTGCAATCAGTGGAACAATCACCTTCACCCGTGCAAGAAGCGAAGGTAGAAGCCCGGATTCATTTTGCACCAACCCATCGCAAACCACTGCATATCACGTTGATCACAGACACAGATGAGCAGATCCACATCCATTTTGTCGATGGCTGTGCAGTCAAAATGGATGAAACATTCACTTTTATCAGTGGGAAAGTTTTTGACATATTTGGATAGAAAAAAAACCCCACAAAAAAAAGTCTAGTTGGGGCAAAAAGAAAAGTTGGTCTATTCTATATTGTAGCACAATTGTTGGTGAATGGTAAGAGGTCTGTGCAAAGGAAATCAGCCCCTTTCCAAACAATTTGTGCGGAAAGGGGCTGAATGGGTTATACCACTTGAAACAGATACACCGAACCGACCGCAAACGCGCTTCCCAAGCATGTGCCGATCAATACATCGGTTGGATAATGCAAAGCGAGGTACATGCGCGAGAAACCGACAATCACAGCATAAGGCAATAAGATATAGATAAATGCCGTTGAATGCAAGATAAACGTCACGGCGACAGAAAACGCCGCTGTGGTATGGCCTGATGGAAAAGAATAATCTGTCAATGGATTGGGAAATGTATGCAAATGCTCAAGCCGCAAATAAGGACGGATTCGAGGCATAAACATTTTCAGCAATCGCACCATCAAATGGCTGCCGGCCAAGGCGATCATGCCTTCCACTGCCCATGTTTTGAAGTCTTTGGGCATGAACAAGTACCACACAATCAAAAAGCCGATCGTAGCCGTGGGGCCACCCAGATGAGTGATCCGCGGCATCAGCCAATCCAATAAACGACATTTCCAATGACAATTAACCAGCTGAATCAATGAATGATCGTATCGAGTCAGCCATGAAGCAAAAGTTTTCAAACCGCCTCACCTCCGCCCTAGTCAGCGCAACATTTCTGTATAATACCATGGTAATCCAATTGGTTAAAGAGAAAGTAAATAAGGTGTTAATCTTTGTAGTGAGATTAACACCCGTGTCCCTTATTGATTGAAGACACCTTCCAAAATCATCCTGCGTTCTTCAGGGCTGTATCGGTTCCAAAACCAGTCACCGTAAAGAAGCAGATCCAAGTGCAGATGCAACCCATTATCATTGCCTTTCGCACCGTCACTCGTTCCAGAATTACCAACGTAACCTATGATTTCGCCAGCTTTGATCTTTTGTCCTACTTTTACATGATCAGGAATTCGGTCCAAATGCACATAACGGGCCAAAATTCCTTTGTCATATTGAATCCATACCGATCGGCCCCGCATCCGGTCAAGGATGTATTCAGGGGTTTGCCCGTCATTGTCGGATCCCTTCGCCAACAACGCTTCCCGCTCTGGTGTGGTCATTTCCCGATAACCATGATCCGCACGGACGACTACCCCATCAGCGATGGAATGGATGGGTGTTTTCTTATCGATCAGGACGCCCGTTCCATAACTGTACCAATCCAGCCCTTCGTGCACCCCATTCCGATAAGTGCGAGGGGCTCCCGGCAAATGGGAAGCTTTTGTGCTGACATGGGCTCCCTTGATCGGGGTTTCCAAAAAAGATAAGTACTCAATCATGTCCCGAGCGGAGTATTCAGGTAATGTTGGCTTTTGGGCAAAAGCCGGAACATCCGCTTCATCCGCGATCCAGACAACCTGGTTGCGCTCAATCTTGAGTGATTGCTTAAACACCTCTTGCAAGATGGATACGGGAATCCACGCCACCGAATCTTGCATGAGCGGCGCCGCCTCCAATGGGGCATAAATGCCGTTCAGGTTCATAACCGGATTGTCGCGGACCAATTCAATCTGCAAATCTTGATATTTGAGTGAGATTTTGCCGGAGGTGAAATCAACCTGTCCTTTGATCGGCAGATGTTGCTTTATTTCGTCAAGCTGAATATAGGCATGTCCATTTTTTTGCTTCACCTTTAATGCGATGCCTTGTTGTTGATCCTCTACCGGTTGATCCGTTGTTGGCTTGGGCTCGGGCATGACCACGGCCGGCTTCTCTTGCTTCACGTCGCGCCCCGGTCCCCCGTCAGTCGGAGATGGAGGCAGAGTGGTGACAAGGTCAGCTTCAACCAAATTGCCCATCATTTGCAACCACGCTTTATTGCTTGGAGGCAGGAAGACAATCAACCCAGATAGGCTGACCATCGCTATGAATAAAGATGCCTTTTTCATGGTCATCTCCTCGATCATTTTGCATTAACCTTAAGGTAACTAAACGAACCCACACTTGACCCGAACCATCCATTTACCCTTTCGCTTATTCATTGTACGCTTTGTCGAAATAGAGGGTCAACCTACCTACATAAAGTAAATATTTCGATTCGATGAAATTAAATCTTATCTATCACATAAACATAAAAACCTTCGCAAAACAATTTGCGAAGGTGTTCGTTTTCCATTCTTTCCCTAAGTCCCGTCATTCGGCCAGAACCTTGTTCAGCTCTGCGCTTACCCGGGCAAATTGCCGTTTGGTTTCCATAAACACATCCAGCGGGAGTGCCTCGTCGAATCCTTGCTCCAACCACTCGTACTCGCGAACCACTTCATGCCGCAACGCTCGTTTCACTTGCTCGACCGCTTCTTGCCATGCCGCAACATAATAAGACTTCCACTCCGCTTTGCTCTTTTCCAAGTAAGTGGTCACCGCTTGTTCCAGCACTTCCTTTAACGCCGTTTCCATGTGCACCTTTTCCCCTTTTTCGAAAAAGGCTTTGGCGTTTTTAAACAAACCGAGCGATTTTTTGAATGAAGTCAAGGTCAGATCGGCAAAAGGTTCGGTCAGCGCGGGAGAAGGGACACTTCCCTCACTGGTGAATGCCGCTTGGAACTGCGGGCGAACCGTTCGGCACCGCTCAGCGATTGTCTCCGCCAAGGCCCCTTGGGCCTGCGTCATCCATTTCTCCATCCTGAGCGCTGTCGCCCGCATTTCTTGCAACAAGTCGTGCTTGATAAACTCAACCAGTTCCCAAACACACCCTTGCAACTTCTCTTTCACTTGACCGTCCTCCCGCAGCGCGGACGGATTGAATATCTCCGTAAACACATCATGATAGCGGTAGAACAGCCGTTGCTTCACATAATAGATCAACTCATTCAACTCTTGTTCCAACGCTTGTTCTTCCGCTTTTCCTCCGCTCGTGCGGATGATGCGCTCCAACGCTTCCCGTTCATCGGCCAAAGCCAGCCTGTTCGCTTCTTGCTCCGCCTTGCTTTGCTTAAGCGTTTGTCCCATCTGCTCCAGCATCCGTTCCGCCCGTTTCACTTCACTGCCCAACTGGTTTAATGAGACTTCCGTCAGATCATGCAGGATAAACGAAAGGAACGATCGCTCAAAACGTGCCATACGTTCATCATGCGGCTCAGCCAAAGCTTGGAGACTGGACAACGCAAAGAGGCGCGGCTGGCGGATGCCGTATTGTTGCAACTGGCTTTCGATATACTGTTGCACCATGGTCAGCTCCGCCTCGGAGGAAGCCAAGTCGGCCGCATTAATCACAAAAAACATCTTATCCAGCGAGAAGACATCTTTCACCCGTCCCAGCTGGATCAAAAATTCGCGGTCAGCGCGGGAAAAAGGGTGATTGAAATAAGTGACATAAATTATGGCATCGCTGTTTTTAATGTATTGGAACGCCACTTCCGTATGGCGCGCATGAATCGAATCAGCCCCTGGCGTATCCACGATCGTAATCCCCTGCCGGGTTAATGGCGCATCATAATGCAGAGTTACCGATTCCACAAACGCCGACTTGGCCTCATTGGCGACAAACGCTTCACATTCCTCTTGCGAAACCACTTTTTCGCCGCCCAACTCGGCAGCAAGACCCCCGTACCCCTGTTGAATCGCGCGCAAAAAAGGGATCGCCAGCTTTTGCTTGGTGTAGGCGGTCGGCTCCTGCAACAGTTTCCCGATCCCGGAAATCGCTTCATCCAATGACTCCACTTCCCGATGAAATAAAGCGTACACCTGCTTTAAGTCATGGAAAAGCGCGTCCCGCGATTTAAAGCGAATCACCGCTTCTCCATGGGCGTGTTGATCGGTGGGCGGGCTAATTCGATGAATCGTCGCCGTCGTCGGATGCGGGGATACCGGCAATACGCGATTTCCCAAGAGCGCATTGGCAAAAGAAGATTTGCCGGCGCTAAATGCGCCAAATAGGGCTACTGTATACTGTTTCTCCGCAATCCGCGCGCGTTTTTCCCGCCATTCCTGCCGCAACTGGGCAAAGCCCGGCAACTCTTGCAACCAGCGTTCCGCCTGCTCCACCAGATGCAGAACCTGACTCGTGCGCCCTGCCGCTTGGGATGCCTCAATGGGTTTCGCCACCCATTCAATCAACTCATCGCCGACCTCGGTTGGTTCTTCCGCCGGTTTCACTTCGTAACGTTGCTGAGCGCTGCGGATGTCTTCAATCAATAAGGAAGAAAGGTCAGACTCGGTCACCTCGATGGCGCCCTCCACGATTTTGAGAAGCGTCTCCAGATAAGCGGCCCGTTCTTGTTCCATCGTCGCCAACTGGTGTTCCGCCGCCATCGCTTGGCGAATCTCATTTATCTGCGCCGCCAACCCCGCCTTTTTCGCTTGCACCTGCTCGTCCCGCTCTTCCTTCATGCGAGCGTAGACTGTTTCCGCCCACTCGCGGGCCCTTTTCTTGATGGCTTGGGCCAAATCTTCGGTGTAAGTCAACACATAGGCGCCTGACCACTCGGCACCCGGTTTGATCACCTGCGCCAACATGTCGGGGGAAATCCAAGAAACGGGTTGGTAAATCGCTTCCCCCATCGCTTCCGTGTCAAGTTGCCGTTCTTTGGCAAATTGCATCAGGCTTGTTTTCAGATGGACTTCCAGTTGCGTTTCCACCGTTTGCCGCAACTGTTCATAAAACGCTTGGCGGCGCCGTTCTTTTTCTTGTTCGGTCTTTTTGCCGCTGAATAAGAGCCCCACTTTAAACGGCGTCAGCACCGTTTCCAGATAATTGCGGGCCAACTCGCGTAAGTATGCCGGCATCAAATAGGCGTTTTTGAGCAGTGCGTTTAACCCTTGAACCCACTCTTCCCGTTCCCGCCTGCTTTGTTCGTCAAGCTCACTTAACCCGGCTTCGCATTCATCCAGCCACTCGCCCAAGCTCCGCCCGTGAGGAGGGGTTGGCTTAAGCCGCTTCTCCTCCAACCGTTTGCGCTCTTCCTGTTCACACAAACGCAACCAAGAAACGTGTTCATGAATCAGATAAAGGGCTTCTTTCCGCACACTCTCCTCCAGATGGCGATCCCGCCCGCGCATCAGTTGGTGGATCAGCGCCTTGCATTCCGCCAACTGATTATAGGGATGAGAGCGATCGGCAAGGGACGTGTAAAAAACGCCTTGCGGATGTATCCCCCACTCAGCAAACGTTTTCTCCACACTCGCCTGGTAAGATCTGAAGGGAAGCTCCGCATCCCGATGTTTATCTATTTGATTGATAATGAGATACACTTGCTCTTTCCGCTCCATCAATTGCTTGATAAAGGAGAGATTGCCTTCAGATTGCACATGGTTATAATCCATCATGTAAAAAATGGCGTCCGCCAGATGCAAGGCGGAGAGTGTCACCGCTTGGTGCGCATCATCAGCCGAATCCACACCAGGCGTGTCCAACAACGCCACTCTCTCCGGCAACGCCGCCGTCTGGCGCTCAACATGGACAGCCAACACCTCTTCCCCATTTTTGCAGAGGGCCTTTAATTCCTGTTCGGTATAAGTACCGGCAAAACGGTGGATTTCCCCTGTGTTCAAATACAGAGTGACTTGGTCTCTACCGGCCATGATTTTCACAACATTGGCGCTGGTCGGGATCGGGCTGGTGGGCAACAGTTGCTCCCCATAAAGCTCATTGAGCATGGATGATTTGCCCGCCGAAAAATGCCCGCAAAAGGCAATGACCCATTCTCCTCTGGCCACTTTCCGCATCAAGTCTACCATTTTCTTGTGATGCTCTTCATCTTGCCGCTTCTTCATCGCTTGTTCCACCGCGGCTAAACGATGAAGAACCGGTTGCAGTTTCACATCGATCATGAAGATGCGCGTCTCCTTTTAAACTCAGTCTAGACACTACGTACGTTCATTATCTTAACATATTCTCGCAAGAAATCCCCCTCCTGGAGCAAGAGTGCAGGCGGGGGATGTCCTTAAAAACAGAAACGAATGACAAAAAGCTTATCGCGCCTGAACAACTTTTTCCAAATCGGGTATAATGGAAATTGCTCGACTTTTAAAAAAGAAGGTGTGCTTTCATGGCGAGTGTGCTCGGGATACTCTCCCTCCTGTTAAACCTGGTGATTCTCTATTTCATCACCCAACGCTGGCAAAGCCGAGGGCCAGACCCCTCATTGCTGAAGCAAGTTGAACGATTGCAACATAACCAAGAGCGCTTGGAGAAATTGATGCGTGAAGAATTTGCCGCCAACCGATTGGAATGGAACCGTTCCGTTATTGAAAATCGAAAGGATCTCGGAAACTCCTTCAGCCATCTTACCCAAACGACCATTGCCACCATCCGCGAAAGCTCACGCCAACAAAAGGACTTGTTGGACAGTTTCGCCAAACAGCTGGGGGACATGACGAACATGAACGAACGCAAATTGGAACAGCTTCGCAGCAAGGTGGAAGAAAAATTGCAACAGCTTCAAGAAGATAATCAGCGAAAACTGGAGCAAATGCGGCAAACCGTAGACGAAAAATTGCATCAAACGTTGGAACAACGGTTGGGCGAATCATTTAAATTGGTAAGTGAACGATTGGAACGCGTACATAAAAGCTTAGGGGAAATGCAAAACCTCGCCACCGGTGTTGACGATTTGCGCAAAGTGTTGGCCAATGTGAAAAGCCGTGGGGTCTTGGGGGAAATTCAGTTGGAAAATATCTTGGAACAATTGATGACGCCGGACCAATACAGCAAAAATGCGACGATAAAGGAAAACAGCAAAGAAAACGTCGAGTTCGCGATCAAGCTGCCCGCGAAAGATGAGGAGCAATCCCATCTCCTGCTCCCGATCGATTCCAAATTCCCATTGGAAGATTATCAACGCCTGATTGATGCCCAAGAGCAGGGACAACTCACCAACGCCCACGAAGCGCTGAAAAGCTTGGAAACACGCATCAAGCAAGAAGCGAAGAAAATATCGGAAAAATACATTCATCCTCCCACTACCACGGACTTCGCCATTCTATTTTTGCCAATTGAAGGGTTATATGCGGAAGTCTTGCGCCGGCCCGGATTATGGGAGTTCATCCAACGGAAGCATAAAGTCGTGATCACAGGGCCCACCACGTTATCCGCCTTTTTAACCAGTTTGCAAATGGGCTTCCGCACCTTGGCCATTCAGAAGCATACAAGCGAAGCGTGGAAATGGCTAAGCCTGCTCAAAACAGAACTCTTTAAGTTTGGCGACACATTGGCCAAAGCCCAGCGCAAGTTGGATGAAGCGAGCAAAACCATCGGCCAGGCGACCAAACAAACGGAAACGATGAAGAAGAAGCTGCACCAAGTGGAAAACCTCCCCCAAATCGGTCCCGAAGCGCTGCCACCCGCGGCCAATGACGATTTGGGTTAATGAGACGAGCCTTCTTTCCGCCACGGAAAGAAGGCTCGCTTTTTCCCTTACCCCAACCACGCTTTGACGAGGGTGCCCACCCCGATGCCAACATAATTACCAATGGCGTATCCCAACAATCCCATTAACACCCCCGGCGCAACCAATCGATCCCAGCGCTTGGCCGTGGCCAAAGCCAAAGCGGTGGAAGGGCCGCCCACCGTGGCTTGACTGGCAATGGCCAGCATTTCCACTTCCAACTTCAACACTTTGCCCAAACCAAATACGATCAGGGCATGAATCGCCACCAAAATGACCAGAAACAAGAAGACAATGGGTCCTTTGTCGACCAAGGAAGACAAGATCGTGCCCGCGCCCATCGTGGCAAAGAAAAAATGCAGCAGGTAATGGCCCAATTCCATCCCGCCCCGCACTTGCGATAAAGGCGTAAACAAAGACAACAAGATCGCCAGCGTGGTATACCACAACACAGCGGGAATGTTCACCTTAAGGGCTTCATTCACCATGGGCGCAAGTCCATCACCGATCCAAACCACAAGAAAGGCCACCGCCAGCAAGAGTCCCATCTGTCCCAACGAAATACCAGCCACTTGTTTCCTTTGTTGCGCACGGGTGATTGACTCATCAGCCCCCCCACTATTGTAGGAAGGATACCAAGCCCGAAGCAAGGGAGGCAACACCGCCGTCGCCACCATCCACAGATTGGTCATGATATTGTCGGCCGCGGCGCCCGTCGCATACATCGTTTCAGAGGTTTCCAGCGCTTCTCCCACCGCCGCATAATTGATCCCCCCACCAATATAGCTGGCCACGAATTGCCCAGCCAACTTCCAACTTTCCGGCCCGATTCCCCCAGCGGTCAGCTGAATGGCCAGCAAGGTGCCCAGCACCGTTCCCACACTCGCCAATCCAAAGGCGATCAATGACGACCTTCCCAACAGGCGCACACTTTTCAGATCGGCCGAGATGAGAAGCAACACAATGGATAATGGCACAGCCACATCATTGGCGAAGGCATAAACCGGATGCATCGTTTCCTTGTCCGCCACCAGTGCGGATGGAATGATATGCAGGTTGGCCAACACCGCTCCGCCAGTAATCACCAAGATGGCTGATCCCAAAAAGGCCAATGAACGAAAACGCTTCTCCAACCAAATCGAGACGGCGATAAGCGCTGCGATGACCGCCCCGACTCCCATGGTGCTTGTGATCCAAGCCGTTGTCTGCATAAATGGTCTCCTCCCCTCAAAATATATAAGCCTAAGCAGTTGAAAAAGGACTCCTCTCCCTTTTTAAACTGCTTAGGCATCTCTGTCAGCGTAAAACGCTTTCTTTCCAGAAGTGATCTACACCAAATACATCAATCTGTTTTCCAAACGGAATTCCGCTCAAACAAATCCGCCACTTCCTCCAATCTCGCCAACACTTCCCGCTCTGTATCGCCCCTCACCAAGATCGTGACCGCATAATCCACACTGGTGTGCGGCCCATCAAAATATTGGCCCGGTTCCGCCAATAAACGGTACTCCGTCACCCAATCGGGAAGCTCGTCCACATTGGGACCAGCCAGAAAAACCCCTTGCTTCGGCGGGATGCCGATAAAGCCGAACTGCGCCTTGGGCCCTTGCTTCTGCCGCACTTGCTCAGGCACTGTCACGGTCAATCCGCATTGGGCTTGTACCGCCAGCTTGGTCAAATCGATGTCAAACGCCTGACGGTATTCTTCACAAATACGTGAACCGCCTGTCCGGCAGGCAATTTCACATAAAATGAGTTCATCTTGCGGCGTATGAAACACTTCCGCATGAAACGTGGTATATTGCGGGGTTGGCAAGACGCGGAGAACGGAAGTCACATAGTCTTGCAACCGTGCCGTGAGCAGATTTTGCGGTTCAAGCATGTAACTGCCCAGATATTTCCCTTCTTGAAAGGCGAGACAGCTATTCAAATACTTGGACGGCCAACACAATTGAATGGTGCCATCCAATACCACGCCATCAATGTGGTACATTTCTCCCTCGATAAACTTCTCCACTTCCAAATGGGGGGTCAATCCCTCGTTCAAATAAGCGATGGTATCTTCATCATTATACAAAATGGTCGTATTGCGGGAGCCCATGCCATCAATGGGCTTCACGACAACAGGATAGCCCACCTCTTCGATAAACAGAACCAAGTCGATGACAGACTCCAGCTCGGCGAACGGGGGAACCTTCACATTTGCCGCCTTGAGCAGCCTCTTCATTTTCACTTTATCGCGAAAGGCGATGGCACTCTCCCAAGATTGACCCTCTATTCCCAAATGTTCCCGGATTCTGGCCGCACGCAAAATATCCCGTTCGGCAGTTGCCACCACACGCCGAAACGGGGTATGTTTCGCCATCTGCAAAGCTGCAAATTCAACGGCATTATTATAGTCGTAATTTTCAAAAGATAATACGTACGCGTTTGCTTGAAATTCCGGCGCCAACTTCTCTGTGGTTAAGATAACCAACGGTTCATTCAAATCCTCCAGCCATTTGTCATAGGGTACATCATAGTAAGGCAAGCGATTGAAAATTAAGATGCTCAACCTAAGCGTTCCCCTTTCAATCCATGATGTGCGAGCAAACCGCAGCTTGCTCAAAAAGCCAATCTCGCCATTACTAACAGGCACAGCGATGAGCCTGTCATTCACATCCGAGATGCTGGAGTGCGACACCACCGGTGCAAACCACCGCCAGGTAAGATTTGGTTTGACAGTGATGGATGAGACCATTGTCAACCAATTGATCGAATTGGTTAATCCTTTCACAAACAATACCCGTTAGAAGGGGTTCCTTTTAATATTAGAGAAAACATAATATTTTGTCAATCTTTTTATTAACAGAAGCAACCGCCCCCTGTCGACGGAGCGGTATGACCTCTATGAGGTTGTCGCTTCATCTTGCCCATCGTTTACGAGATGAGCCGGAATCCGAATATCCCAGCAATCTTCTTCCATCTGGAGCAAACATGTTTCTTCTTCACCGTTTTCACTCAGTCTGCCGTTCTCCTGTTGCTCTTTCATGGCATCCTCCTTTTCAGCTCAGTATGTCCAAGCCACGCGCTCTTTACACACCAAAAATATAAAATGTTATATAAATATATAGAATGACTAACAAAATTCTATCAAATTCCCTGATCCCTTCTGCGCAGAAGGTCACAACCGCGCCTTTGTCATGATCCTTTCAGTCCCCCACCACATGAATTCTTGTTTTGGAACTTATTTTTTTAGCATCTCCCGACCTCGTACCCATTACGACGCGAAAAGTCAATTGTTCTTCCCTTCACACATCTATATAATATAGACAATGAATTTTATGTTATAAAAAAAGGATGGTGCTTGATGTCAACCCAATGGCCTCGCTTTCAAGACCTGTGCCCACAATTGGGAGCCAGCCTTTATCTCAACACAGGGACGTGCGCTCCCCTATTGGACCCCATACATGAAGCCATCGCCCAAGCCAACCATTTCCTCCAGTATCCTTCAGCCAAGCCCTGGCTGTTCACGGAAAACGCCTGCACGCAAGTGCGCTTGAAACTGGCCGCTTTGTTGCGGGCTCACCCCGACGAAATCGTGTTGACAGAGAACGGCACGTTCGGGCTAAACACGGTCATCGCCGGCATCCCTTGGCGGGAAGGGGATGAAATCATCATCACCTCACATGAGCATGTGAGCAGCCTGATCCCTTGCTTTAGCATCGCCAAACGTTACCACCTCAAGGTAACGATCCTTCATCTGCACGGCAAAACAGATGAGGCGGTGATCGGGGAATTGCTCCAATTGATCAACAAGCGAACGCGCCTCATCATCATGAGCCATATCACTTGGAATACGGGACGCATTCTGCCTGTGGCCGAAATATGCCAACTGGCCCGGGCCCATCAGGTGTTCACATTGATTGACGGCGTGCAAGGGGCGGGACAAATCGAAGTGGACGTGAAGGCCATCGGTTGCGATGCCTATGCCCTGTCGGGCCATAAGTGGTTATTGGGCCCAACCGGAACAGGCGCCTGCTATGTCTCCGCAAGCCTGTTGGAACAACTTTGGCCCCTCGCTTCAGGTTATTGCTCAATCACAGGGTTTTCGCTTGACGGTGAGATTGACTGGAAAACGAATTCAGAAAAACTGGAATACTCGACCAAAAACACCGCCCTGTATACCGGCCTTGGCCGTAGCTTGGAACTATTGGAACAATACCAACTCCCCGCCATCACCTCACACATCCACTGTTTGGCTACTTGGTTCAAGGAGCAACTGCAGCTTCTTTCCGGTGTCACCCTGTTTACCGACCTCACTTTTCCCACTTCCGGCCTGGTGTCTTGCCACATTGACGGCGTCTCTTATGAGGCCGTATTGGAACATTGTCACAAGCAACGCCTATACATCCGCTATCTGCCGCGTCCGGAAGGCATACGTTTCTCCATTCATGCCTTCAATTCCCAAGAAGAGCTGATCCGCGCCCTCATGATTTTTGAAGAAGCGATTGCCTATGGCCGCAAACTGGGACAAGCCGGTTCGTCATCCGTCTTGATTGCCACGCATCGAGAGTGAGAGCGAGTCACAACCAGATGAAGAAACCGCTGCATCCCGATCCCATGCAGCGGAACCCATCTATTTGTCCGTTAGGTGGTATCGGCGTCAAATATGTTCGATCAAAACACATAGAAAAACCCACCGGTTATCTTGGCAGGTTACTCAATGAAATGAACGCTATTCTTTGTTAGCAAACTGCTTACGGATCACTAGGTTCAGTTCCAACATCACCTAATCGTACCCATGGATAAAGGAGTATCGTCTCTCCCCCTTACATTTAAACCGTTGCGATGAACCTTTTTGGAATATACCGAATACTTGTCCATTCTGTTTTCGTTGACGATATGCCCTGGACAAGCCCAGCTCACAACATGTTCTAAAATAAGGAATCGCTTCGCCGATTTCTTCTCAGCAAGAAGTGCTTCTCCCAGCAACATGCTCGAGCATATTTTGGCATTCTATTCTCTCTTTTCGCAACCTCCATTCCTTTCTGCAATACCTTTTTTGCTTTCTAAACTTTTTGTTGCTTGTTGTATACTTCCCCCAACTCCACATGAGCATTGACAATCATCCTATTCATCGCTGGGTTTATCATCCTAAGGTTTATATCATAGGAAATGGGATAAACAAAAAAAGTCTGAGTTTGTACACGATTGTACAACTCAGACTCCCTTCGTTTGGTGGGCAGTATAGGAATCGAACCTACGACCTCTTCCGTGTCAAGGAAGCGCTCTCCCACTGAGCTAACTGCCCAAGCAAAAAGATATGTAATTTTGGAAAAGTTGGTGGGCCCAACAGGACTCGAACCTGTGACCGATCGGTTATGAGCCGACTGCTCTACCAACTGAGCTATAGGCCCATGATGGTGGATGGCGGAGCTGACGGGATTCGAACCCGCGATCTCCTGCGTGACAGGCAGGCATGTTAGGCCTCTACACCACAGCTCCACTTGGTTGCGGGGACAGGATTTGAACCTGCGACCTTCGGGTTATGAGCCCGACGAGCTACCAGACTGCTCCACCCCGCGGCGTTATCGCCATCAGCGACATTTACTAATATACATCAGATTTATAAAAAGTGCAAGGGTTTTTTTAAGTTTTTTTATCCCAAATATAACGAACCCCGTAACGCCCCTTTTTCGAACGGAAGACTTCCACCCGCTCCGGGCTGTCATATCCGTATAACCACCAATCTTCCTGCATTCGCGCCGCCAAGCACCGTGCCTGAAAACGGCTGTCATATAATTTGGCCCAGTAGATCCATTGATTCATGTTGCCTTCCTCCTTCCATCCCTTATTTTTCACCGTTTTCCATTTTTCATCCATTGGTGGGCAAGAGACCGCTACAGGATATGCGCACATTTTTCCATTCGTCTAGAGCGGGCTCCCATTCTCCGCATAAGATATACCAACCAAGCAACCTTGCTGGTTTGACCTTTTCAAAAGCCGTCCATTGTTCCCTCCTCACGGCTATATGGCACAGCCGTTGTCACGTCTTCCTGACAACGGCTGTTTTATTTTTGCTTTATTGATTCAATTCCCTATCCAAGGCCTGTTCTTCTTCATCGCGCAAACGGTGGGCCAAGCGTCCTGAAGCCGCCGCCGCGACACTGGCCACCAGATCATCCATAAACGTTTGAACAGGTCCGCCTTTTTTGGTATCCAACTCACGGATGAGGCCGATCTTATGCTTATCCAAATGTCCAAAGGTGGTGACGGCAATGCTGCCATATCCCAAAACAGAGCCCAAGGCCAAGGTTTCATCGCATCCAAATAATCCTTCATCCTCTTTAACAAGGGATAAGAGCGGTTCGGACAACATGTTTTTCTCAGCCAACCGATCCAATTCCACCCCAACCAAAATCGCGTGCTGCAACTCCCGTTTGTTCAACACCGCCAACACGCTTTCCACGCACTGCTCCATGGTCAAACCGGGATTGTAAGGGATTTGCATTTCGTAGACGATCTCAGCGATCGCTTCGATGCTGACACCGCGATCTTTCAGGCTCTCCATCACCGCTTGTTTCACTTCACTGCTGTGTACTCTTCTCATCTGTCTCCCTCCCAAAGCCATCTTACCACAATCCACTTTGGTAAAAGATGCGTAAAAGAAAAATTAAAGATATAATAAAAGAAATGCGCCATTTTTCTGCCACTACCAAGGAGGGAATGCGTTATGCATTATGGCATTGCAGTTTTTCCACAAAAACATATTCAAGACCTTGTCAATTCCTATAGAAAGCGGTATGACCCGCATTATAGCCTGATTCCTCCCCATATTACATTAAAAGAAAAGTTTGAGCTCTCCGATGATCGATTGGAAGACGCCACGAAACGGTTGGAAGAGATCGCCAAACAAAACAAGCCGTTTACCATTCGCTTTCATAAAGTGAGCCATTTCCATCCCACCAGCAATACGATCTATCTGGCGATCAAAGACAGCGAGCCACTTAAGACATTGCACAGTCAAATCAATGCCTCCTTTGACCCAACTGAGTTACCTTATGACTATATTCCCCATCTCACCATTGGACAAAAAATGTCGGAAGAAGAGCTTCATGATGTGTACGGCACACTGCGTTTAAGACAGTTTGAATTGGAAACGAAAATTGACCGATTTCATCTCATGTACCAACTGGAGAACGGCTCCTGGAGCATCTATCAAACATTTTTGTTGAATAAATGACAAAGCGCGGGAGCATGTTTACGGCTGTCGCCGTGCGACATCGCCCAGACCGCAGTGAAAATAGAAAACGCTTTATCCGTTCGCGCGAAGTGTTTACATGGGTAGCAGCGCTTCAAGACTACAACTTATTTCAAACGTCGTTGATGAGCGGAAAAACCTTTTCCCGATGAGCGCCGATGGCCAAGTGAAGCGAATGGGAATACCATTTCTCCAGCCAAATTTGGTTTTGAAATAGCTTCTACACATACCGATGAAGGACGGCGCAAGCCCGCGCGAAACAAAAAGCGGCCCACGCCATTCACCGCCAGTCCCATGTTCCGCTCAATCGGCAGTCGGGCAGACGTCAACGGGTGAGCCATTTGATGATGAACATGGAATGGCGCTATAGCTTCGCCAAAATTTGCTCATCGACAGTGCAAGTGCCAAGTGGCGCATGATACATTGAACCGTGCCGTTCCCCATGGAAGTCTGACCCGGCGGTCATAAGCAAGCCAAATTCTTCCGCCATCTTGCTATACCTCTGTTTGGCCTCGTCCGTGTGGTCCGGATGATTCACTTCAATCCCATCCAACCCGTTATCCACCAAAAAAGGAATCAGGTCGTCTTGCCCATATAAGCCTGGATGAGCGATGACAGCCTTTCCTTTGCTTTGGTGAATCAATTGGATGGCTTCCATCGGAGAGATGCGCATCGGGGTCACATACGCCTTGCCTTCCTTCCCCAAATAACGGTCAAAAGCTTCGTTCATCGACCGCACAACCCCTTTTTCGATCAACACCTCCGCGATATGGGGACGTCCCACGTTATCGGCTGGGCCCTCCCCTTTTTTCTTCGCCATGACATCTTCCAATGTCATCTGAATACCCAACTCATTTAATTTCTCAATCATCATGCGGTTTCGCTGTTGTCGCACATCGCGCTGCCGCTTTAGTTTCTCTTGCAAAGCCCTGTCGCGGAAATCCACATTCAATCCCAACATGTGAATCTCTCTGCCTTGCCATAACGTGCTGAGTTCCACGCCCGGCACCACATGGACGCCCCATTCACGACCCGCGGTGAGCGCCTCTTCCACCCCACTGACGGAATCATGATCGGTGATCGCCAGGCCCGACAGTCCCGCCTGTTTAGCCAATCGCACCACTTCAGTCGGAGATAACAATCCATCTGACCCCGTTGTATGCACGTGAAGATCCACACGTCCCATGTTCATTCCTCCCCGTTTATATCGCTTCATCTTCTCTACTTTGACCACCCTTATCCTTGAATATGCGTCAGTCAGCAGTCAATCATCCTCTCCTCATGATTTTACCTTAATTCTCTGCGGATTGATCAAAAAGATGATGATGATACCCCAGACAAGGGTGATGAACCATTTACTACGGCAAGGAGAGGTTTATATGCCATCGTGATTGAAAACGCTTTCAAACGTGGACGCGACTTATGAACAAATGGACAAGATAATGCAGATGCAAGGTTTTCGTCGTTTTCGTCCCCATGCGCCCGTCTATCAGTTGCAAATGAAAGATTTTGTCTCTGGACAAGTTTATCGTCTCTCCCTTCCAACCAAGCAATACAGACCCAGAACACAGTGACACTCGGCCTCAAACAGCCCACGATTCAACCGGAAACACATCTCCAGTATCATCGGGCCAAACCGGTGATCCCTGAAGAGGTCATTATGGATATCTATGACAAATTAGAAGAAATCGCTTCATACTTGAAATAATTAAACGAGCACCCTTGTAAGAGGGTGCTCGTTTCACTCAACGTGTGTTATTTGCGCTCTTGAATCTCTTCCGTTATCCGTTTGGCCAATTGCTTTGGGTTTACATTGGTTTTTGTTGTATTCTCGGTAATCCCTAGCTCTTTTCCGGCTTCGTTCATCACTTCTTTAACCAAGTCTTTCTTGCCCGCTTGGGAATCCGTTCCTGTCAAGCCCAATTCCTTGCTGAACTCTTGCGCGATCTTGGTAATGTCTTGATCGCCTTTGCCGCGGGCGTTTTGTTTCATCCCAAGTTCTTTCGCAACTTCATTCATCATCTTTTTGAACATGTTGCCAGAACGCAAGAAGCGGAACATGCGAAGAGCCCCCTTTACGTTGAGTGTATCGTTAGTATCCCAACAGACGCGGAGGTTCATGCAAAAATAAGGTAGCCTATGCACACGAGCAGCATGGCTACCTTATCATTTATGGCCTAACACTTTTAATTGTTTATCCAACGATACGATCGGATAAAGCCCATCGATTCGTGTGAAATAACAGCCGGATGGTTCCATTTGGACGGTGCCGTGCACCCAGAAGCGGTGCTCGCTCCACATGGTGGGGACACCAAGAAGATGAACGGGCATCCACTTGTCTTCGATCAAAAGAACGGGGCCGGTTGACGAGAAGGCCAACATCACCATATGCGCCGGCTCATTTTGATCATTGTTTTGGTAATCGGGTTTAATGCCATTCTCCTTCATCCATTTTTTCGCTTCAACCGCGACAGGCAACGTGCGAATAAGGGACGCATACACCCTTTTATACGTTT
Source organism: Laceyella putida (assembly GCF_042665195.1). Classification (NCBI taxonomy): domain Bacteria; kingdom Bacillati; phylum Bacillota; class Bacilli; order Caryophanales; family Thermoactinomycetaceae; genus Laceyella; species Laceyella putida. The sequence goes on along the minus strand of NZ_JBHTBW010000047.1, from coordinate 21,844 downwards.
GGTACACATCGCTGATCCCTTCTTCCTCCAGCCAACGGAAAAGATACTTCAAGGTGTTGAGGAAGATTTTGGAGCCCGGCACACTCACTTTGCCATGATCCAAGTACCATACGCTTAAAAAATGAAACATCACTTCCTCATCCAGCATCGACCAGTCAAACGATTGCCCAAAACGCATGGATAAGTACTTATACAACGATTCCAAAGAACGGCTGTACAGATTTTGCGTCCCTTTTTGCAATGAAGCCACATGGTTCATGTAAAACTGTTCCAAATGCTGCATTACGCGCAAAGGCAACTCCTCTTCCTTTGGCTCCACGACAGGCCAAAAAGCCGCCTCCACCATGGATTCAGTCATCGCCGGCGCAGACACCATCACTGGTTCAACCTCTTCTGTTCGTTTAATAGACCAACCAAATACTTTCCAACCATTTTCCCAGGCATTGTATTCTTGACGATCTTCTTCTAGATGATTGTATTTCTCAAGTTGCACGAGTATCTCCCCTCTCATCTCATGCACAAAAGATGTATAAGGGCCAAAGAATTCATATCGTTGACCAACACGAAGCAATCGGGTAAAAACAAGTTTTTCCCTGGGAATGGATTCCCCTTTTATCACTTGAATTTGCTTCCTGGTATCTAAGGCTGTGAGGGTCATGGTGTCTTCGTTGATCTGTGAAATTTCATAGCAGGCAAACATTGACTCGCTCATATTGCGAGCCAAACGTTCCTTATGCGGGGCATTGCGAATGGTAGATAACCAAACCTCTACCGGTCGCCGGCGGTTTAAACAAGGTGCATCAAAAAGGAGCCAGAAACGAAAATAAGTGGAGTATTCTTGGGGAATCGGCTGATCTAAAGGCAATTGCATGAGTTCTTTAAAACGTTGTGCCCATTCCTTTTGCATCTCAGGTGATATCCGCCCTGTAAACCAATGTTGCAAATCAACCAGCAGGTCATGTTTTAAGCGACTTTCTCTTTCAGTTCTGGCTTTTTCCACTGAAACAAGCGCTACAACTCTCTCACAACATTTCTTATACTTCTTCCCACTGCCACATGGGCAAGGTTCATTCCGACCTACCATACTCACACCTCGGATGCTAGTTTCCTTGCCATTAAGTATATATGAAAGATTTGGATATGACAAAGAGTTTTCCCACAAAAACCCAGTTGACACATCCCCTTTTTTACCCAGCAATCAGTTTATTTTGATTACCTATACCTCCATTTTATCGATTTAAAACGCTCTTTTAAAGAAAGTTTTATAGAGTGATGGAAGAAATGGATGTTGTATTGAAGACCTTGCTGAGAGATTAAGGGAGTGGCGGAAGATTCTTATTAATGATTCCCTGTCAAAATAAAAAATACCTGCAATGAAAACTCATTGCAGGCATTTTTTTTCACTTATTTTAAAATCTTGATTGTTACTGTGCGACGGCCCCATTTAATGCATTCAGCGCGCGTTTCAAAGAAGAGGTCGATGATTTTGCCGTTAACGGCCCCTCCCGTGTCTTCAGCAACACCATAACCATATCCGGGGATATACAGTTTGGTGCCAAGCGGAATCACGTCGGGATCCACGGCAATGGTTCCCCGTTTGGGATAGGTGCCTGTTGCGGTGCGGCTGCCCGTATGGGTGTAACCCGTTGCCTCTACCGTCAGCGTTCCTGCTGCCGTTAAGTCTACATCGTCTTTTTTCGCCAATTCCTTATTCGTTCCAATTTTTACTATTTTATCAACAGGTTCGATTGTTTTTACAAGTCTTTGCGTTGCTTTAGGCTTTCCGTTTTCCAGCACTGGCTTTCCATTTTTGTAGACGAGAAGGACTTCGAAAATCTTTTTCCCTTCCTTCCCTTCTTTTTCCACTTCTTTTTTGCCGTCCGCCAGTTTGTCTGTCTTTTCCTCTTTGGTGTTAAATGGGACTTCCTCTACTTTTTTCTGTAGCCTTTGCTCAATGCGATCCACCACGATGTTGGTTCCGTTCACGACTTTCTTATCCAGTGGCATATTGACTTCATCCCACTCGGTCAAGGCAACCTTTTTCTCTTTCAAAACCTCGCCTACAGTCGGTTGCAAGGATTCAAAAGTGCCAAGGTCACTCCCCGCCACTTTGAGGGAGACTTTGCATTTGCATTTCAATTCAATCTCACTATGGCCTTCCATTTTTTGATCCCAACCGATACTGGGCTGGTAACGCTGTTTCAGCTCGGCAATATCATATCCTTGGCCTTCCAACGCTTCTGCCAACGTATCATTGGAGCGTTCAAACTGCAACGCTTTATCTTGATCACTGAAAGTAATTTTCACAGTTTGCGAGGAACCAGAACAACCCGTGAGCAGGATAAAAAACATCGCAAGGCTTGTTAGAAGGAATTTCTTCATCAACACCCTCCTTCTGATTTTAGCCTAAACAATGATTCCAATTATAGCAGATGTTTTCCTCCTTATCTATGATTCTTCCTGGATTGTCATAGATTCACCCATTTTTTATGAGATTTATGCCCACGGTATCTGGTTTATGACCGTTCTTGACAATTTATTCCTCCACCTCTAATTGGGCTGTTTCTTTTGGTGCGGTCGGAACCTTGCGGGGAACGGTCTGAATCTCTTCCGGCCCATATACCGAGATGGTTAACCGTCCGTACTTTGCCTTGGCCACAATCAGAATCGGTTCGTTCAACTGGTTTTGAAACTTAAAGTCGGGACCGCCCCAGGAAACGGTGGCGTCCCGATTGCGCGGGACGTACGATACGTGTTTACTGTGCGTTTGGCGTTCCACGATCCGCAGACCCGCTTTATCCACACTGTTGTATAGAGTTGAGGAGGTTTGGCAAATCCCGCCGCCGATTCCTTCACTATACTCTCCTTTCACGATGATGCGGGCGCGGCGATACCCTTTGCCCAATGACCGTGGTCCGACTGTCCGGTTAAATGAAAACACTTCGCCGGGCAACAAGACTTTATGGTCAATGGCTTGAACGGACAAATGGATATTGTGCGAACGGTTCGCGTTGCGATGATTATAGTAAGTGGTATAAGTGCCTATGCGTTTTTCCTTCAAATGTTGCAGTTTTTCTGTGGTCAACGAAGGCTTAATCCAGTTGAGCGGCACTTCGAGCGGTTGGCCCATGACCTCATGAATCTGGTTCAGCCATTCTTTGATCTGCTCCCTGTCGACCTCCCGTCCGTCCTGGTGCGGCACAATCCGACGGTCCCGGTAGTAAGCGGACCGTGCGGGACGATTCAGTTCGTGTTCAAGGGTTCTGACAATCCACTCCATCGCTCTTTCTTGGTTCAGTGTGGTGGGATCAATTCCATCAAACCCGATTTCATTTAAATAAAACACCCATTGTTTGCCTTCATAAGTCAAAACCATGGTCGGCACAAAAGGTTGAACGCTTTTTGCTTCGACTCGCGGATACTTGGGAAACCCCAAGGTCAGGTTGGGCCGCAAGAATGAAGCTAACAGGACTACCGTGGTCAACAAAAAAATAAAACAAGTTTTCTTTCTCGTCACCGCGCTCCCCCCTTTTACCGTTTAGTCTGCGTCAAATCACTTGTCGCTATGACCCGGCGTCTATTTGTTCAATATTGAACATATATATCAAAAGCGTAAAGTTAAATTGTTGAGTTTTCTTGTCAAAGTTAGTGAAATAGTGTTCAAAGTGAATGGCTCAAAGTATGATAAAAGAGAAAAAGATGAAATAGGAAGTGATTGGATGGATTCAGTATTTTGGAGTCGCGTTCTTACTGAAACGACCTTGGCGTTCCATATCATCTGGGCGACCATTGGTGTGGGCGTACCTGTTTTCATCTCCCTTGCCGAGTTTTGGGGTATCCGCAACAAAGATCCCCATTATATCCTTCTCGCGCGGAGATGGACACGCGGCTTTGTCATCACGGTTGCCGTCGGAGTCGTAACGGGAACGTGTATCGGGATCATGCTTTCCCTGCTTTGGCCCAAATTTATGCAATTGGCTGGAAACATCATCAGCTTGCCTCTGTTTATGGAGACGTTTGCGTTCTTCTTTGAAGCCATCTTCCTAGGTATCTATTTGTACACATGGGACCGTTTTAAAAATCCGATTACCCATTGGCTGACTTCCATTCCCATTATCATCGGATCAACCATGTCCGCCGTGTTCATCACCATGGTTAACGCATTCATGAACACCCCGGCCGGTTTTACCATCGCAGCTGACGGCAAATTAACCGACATCGACCCTATTGCGGCGATGTTAAACCCGGCCACGCCATCCAAAGTCGCCCACGTCGTCTCATCCGCTTATCTAACCAGCGGCTTCTTGTTGGCGGCCATTGCGGCATACCACCTCTTGCGGGGCAAAACGCACGCATACTACAAAAAAGCACTGCGACTGACCATGATTGCCGGACTTATCTTTGCACTGCTCACGTTCATCGCAGGCGACATCTCAGGCAAATTCTTGGCCAAACACCAACCTGCCAAGTTGGCCGCCGCCGAATGGCACTTTGAGACGCAATCGGCAGCGCCGCTCTATTTTGGTGGAGTACTGGACAAAGAAACAAAAGAAGTGAAATATGCAATTCAAATTCCTTATGCCCTTAGCATTCTGGCGGGCAATTCGCCAAAAACAGAGGTGATCGGGTTAAACGATATCCCGCAAGAGAACCAGCCTCCGCTGTATATCCATTACCTCTTTGACATCATGGTGGCCATCGGCATCTATTTGGCCTTTATCGCGGCCCTCTTCCTGTTCCTGTGGTGGAGGAAGAAAGGGCAGGAATGGAACAAATGGCTCATGCGCGGGATTTTCCTCGGCGGCCCCCTCTCGTTTATCGCCATCGAATGCGGTTGGATCTTTGCCGAAGTCGGCAGGTTGCCTTGGATTGTCACGGGAATCATGCGTGTGGATAAAGCAGCGACCACATCCGACAGTGTGGCGATGATGACGATCATGTTTTCTATCCTGTACCTGATCCTGACGGTCGTCGCCTTAACCGTTCTCAATCGTCTCTTTACGAATCAACCCGCAGAAGCAGAACTGGAAAACATGGCTTCGCCCGGGAACGGAAGGGGAGAAGGAGCATGAAACTGGAGATGATCGGGATCACGGCCCTTTGGATCTTTTTGTACGGATATGTGATCGTCGCATCGATCGACTTCGGGGCCGGCTTCTTTTCGTACTACAGCATGTTGACCAAAAAGGATCATATCATCAATAAAATCATCGATCGCTATTTATCGCCCGTCTGGGAAGTAACCAACGTCTTTCTCATCTTCTTCGTCGTCGGTTGTGTCGGTTTCTTTCCGGACACCGCCTACTATTATGGGACGGCGCTTTTGATCCCGGGATCGATCGCGCTGGTCTTGCTGACGATTCGCGGTTCCTTTTATGCATTTGCCAACTATGGCGCCCGTAAAAGCAAAGTGTACATGTTCTTGTACGGCATGACCGGATTGTTTATTCCCGCCTCCTTGTCCACCGTTTTGACCATTTCCGAGGGTGGGTTTATCGAAAAAGTGGAAGGCGATGTCGTCTTCCACGCGGATCGGCTGTTTACCAGCCCTTATTCATGGAGTGTGGTGTTTTTGGCCCTCGTGAGCATTTTGTACATCAGCGCCAGTTTCCTCACTTTTTATGCGGACCGCGCCGGAGATATCGGCGCTCGCGAACAGTTGCGCAAATACGCTTTATTCTGGAGCGCTCCAACGATTTTCGCCAGCTTATGGGTATTCTGGAGCTTGTCCAAACATAATTACGATCATTTCCAAAACGCCCTGTCCATCGGCTGGATGTTTGGATTCTCTTTTCTCTGTTTCTGCGTTGCCGTCTACCTGATGTGGAAGCGCCAGAACTTGGGGATTCAGTTTATCTTTGTGATGTTCCAATTCGCTTACGCCTTTTTTGGCTATGGCATCTCGCATATGCCCTATCTGCTATACGATTATGTCACCATCTCGAGCGCCTTGACGGACAGCGCCATGGGGTGGGCTTTGGTTGCCGCCTTTATCGCCGGCCTGTTCTTGCTCATCCCTTCGATCGGGTTGCTTATGTGGCTGTTCTTGTTTAACGCCAAATATGTGCGCGGCGAGAAATGAATTTCATCTGAAAAGAAAGAAGAAACTCGGCCAAACGCGAGTTTCTTCTTTTTTTGAGCAAGACCTTACCCTTGCTGCTCTTTGCACGCTTCCACAAAAGCGGCGAACAACCGTGGCGTGTCGGAATCGGTTTTAACCATCTCTTCCGGATGCCATTGCACCGCCACGACAAAACGATGACTTTCACTTTCAAACGCTTCTATCACCCCGTCTCGGGCCATCGCGCTTACGCGCAGGGGCGGAAGCACTTCTCTTACTGCCTGGTGATGGAAGCTGTTCACCTTGGTCACCGTTTTCCGGTATATCTGATGAAGAATCGTATTTTCCTCAATGGTAATGGTATGGGAGGCATGGTGCCGCGGCGCCCGCTGGGTGTGCTGCAACAGGTTTTGCTTCTGCGATGGGAGATCCTGGTACATTCCGCCCCCCAAAGCGATATTCAATATTTGGCAACCCCGGCAAATGCCCAAAATGGGTTTATCCTGCGAGATGAAATGTTCTATCAAGGCAATTTCCATTTCATCCCGATCGGGATCAATTCGTCCCAAGCCCGGCAAGGGCTCTTCGTCAAACAAGGTGGGGTCGATATCACCGCCGCCCGACAGCAGGAGACCATCCAGCGCACGGCTCATCTCTATAATCACTTCATCCTCTGTCGTATAGGGAATCAAAAGGGGTACCCCGCCCGCCTCGATGATCGCATCGCTGTAACCTTTCCCCAATATCTGCTCTTTCTCATTTTCCCGAGACATCGTCATCCCAATGATGGGCTTCATCCTCCCACACTCCCCCGATCGTGTTCTTAATATTCCCTATGTTATGATCGTGAACCTCTCGCCATTAAAATGGCGAGCTTCTCGTTTCATCTGGCATAGTCATCTACATCCATCCACAAATACGAATTTTACACTTTCGAACAAAAATTCCTTTCATCTTCTCACAAACTAAACAACAGGTTAGTTAACATTGCATACGCGGGTTGTAACCTGTTTCACTCTGTCGTTTTCATGAATATAGTATAATGTAAAATGTATATAATTGCCAATATACATTAGATTAATTATATTAATATGGTATAGAATAGATCGAACATGTTCACTCTAGTCTCTCCACATGGGAGACACACAACGATCCTCCCTTTCATTTATTGCCAAAGAATTGGCAAGTCTTCCCGCTCGTAGTCCATAAATGATGCCATAAAAAACTCCAGACATCTGCCTGGAGCCTTTTAACCTTGCTGCTTATCGATTGTCGTTTACCGTTGCGCGCTCATTAAAGAAGAAGCGAATCGCGTAGATGCCCGCCAGTCCGATTAAGCTATAGATAATCCGACTAAATGCGGAGGATTCCCGAATCGCATCCCCACCAAAAATTGCGGCTACCAAGTCCCATTGAAACAATCCAACCAGGAGCCAATTTAACGCTCCAACAATAACCAAGGTTAGGGCAAAACTTCTCATACCCTTTCCTCCTTTCTATGGTGAGGTCTGTTTGTAGTATGGAACAAAACCGGTGAATTTATGCAAAAACCCCCTGTTTGAGCCGAACAACCGCTCAAACAGGGGGTCTCTCACCACACAAACGATTACACTTCTATTTTTTCTTTGTCCGCTTCCGCTTGTTTCCGATAGTATTCTTCAGCCAACTTGTCAATCTCTTTTTTCAGCTCAGCAACCATGTCCTTTTCGGGGATTTTGCGAACAATCTCGCCATGTCTGAACAGGAGGCCTTCTCCGCGGGCACCGGCAATCCCGATATCCGCTTCTTTCGCTTCACCCGGGCCATTCACCGCGCAACCCAGCACAGACACTTTAATGGGCGCTTTCACGGTGGCGATATATTCTTCAATCTCATTGGCGATGCTGATCAGGTCGATTTCGATCCGACCGCAAGTTGGGCAAGAGATCAGCGTAGCGGCATTGGCAGCCAAGCCGAACGCTTTCAGCAATTCACGAGCCACTTTCACCTCTTCCACAGGATCGGCGCTTAAACTGATGCGAACGGTATTACCGATGCCCATCGCCAGTAAAGCGCCCAATCCGGCGGAGCTTTTGATTGTGCCGGAGAATAGCGTGCCCGATTCGGTGATGCCCAAATGCAATGGATAACGGAACGTTGCCGCCGCTTTTTGGTACGCTTCGATCGCCAAGCGCACATCAGACGCTTTCATGGAAATGATAATGTCTTCAAAGCCCAAGTCTTCAAGAATGCCCACATGGTGCTTGGCGCTCTCAATCATGCCATCGGCCGTGGGATATCCGTATTTATCCAGAATCCGTTTTTCCAACGAGCCCGCGTTCACGCCGATGCGAATGGGGATGCCACGCTCTTTGGCTGCTTTAACAACCGCCTCCACTTTTTCCCTGCGGCCAATGTTTCCCGGATTGATCCGAATTTTATCAATGCCGCCTTCAATCGCTTTTAAGGCCAGCTTATAATCAAAGTGAATATCGGCTACCAATGGGATCTTAACTTCTTTCTTGATATCCGCGATCGCTTCCGCGGCACGCATGTCCGGGCAAGCGACACGCACGATTTGGCAACCCGCTTCTTCCAGACGTTTAATCTCAGCGACAGTGGCTTTCACATCATGGGTTTTGGTCGTGGTCATGCTTTGAATGACCACTTGGTCGTTCCCGCCGATTTGAATGTTTCCAACCTTGACTGGTCTTGTTTCCGTACGATGATACATAAAGGATTCTCTCCTTTTTATAACACATGAAATCATGAAAAATGTGGCAATGAGGACATCGAAACTTCAATTACAAAGTATACCACACATATACAAAGAAAAGGAGCATCAACCGCTCCTTCACATAATCTTTAACTATTCTATTTCTGTTTCGGTCTGCCACGATTAATCCGCCTCCCTCGCCGGGCGTTTGGCCATGAGGCGATTTCGGAGCCGCGACCGTTGCCGATTGACCGCCATTTTCATGGAAAAAGGAATCAATCCAAACCATTTGACCGACCAAGGCACTTTTCTCATCTGTTTCAATTCTTTCCGCTCATGCTTGGGTGTTTCGACATACCTGAGCCAGCGCTCCAGCAAAAATCGTACCCAATCCTTAAAAGACATCTTACCCACCTCAGTGCTTAGCATTGCCGCAGTCGATTTGCTTTAAACATGATCTTGCCATGCGCGCACAATCGCAGTCGCCATCTCATCGATCGATTTTCCTGTCGTATCCACCCTTACATCCGCAAATCGATAAAGCTCCCGCCGCGCTTCATATATGTCATACACCCGTTGGCGGAGATCTCCTTTCAACAAAGGACGTTCTTCGTTCGTTTGCGTCAACCGTCGAATAATCTCTTCCGGCTCGGCATCCAGATGAACGACAAAAGCCCGCTCGGCTAAGAGTTGGCGATTTTGCTCCCGCAGGACAATGCCCCCACCCGTCGTTAACAACAAGGATGGTTCGGCCAAACAGGCTTCCAACATCTGCGTCTCTTCCTCGCGAAATCGCTCTTCTCCATATAGGGCAAAGAAATCGGCAATGGAACACCCCCACTTGGCGACCAATGCTTGATCCGTGTCTTTCCACGGCAATGGTACTTGTGCCGCAATGGCTTGACCTATTGTTGTTTTGCCCGTCCCCATCATCCCGATTAATACCAGGTGTCGTTTGCTGTGTTCCATAGGAGCCTCCGTTTTTTTATTACCATGGTAACCAATCCAGTTGATGATCGCCAGCGTCTTTTGATCTATCAGGGCGGAAATCGTTTGCTGCACCCCTTTTTCGCCATAACCCGTCGCCACCACATGCAATGCATTATCTGGTTTCTCTTCCACCTGAACGTAAACGGTCACGCCACCCACATCGAGTAGCGTATCTTGTTTTCGCTGACCCAATGCCCATTCCTGTTGCATTTTCGCAATTCCTGTTTCGGCGGCGTACTTGACTCTCATCCGCTCTTCATACAACCTTCCCGCTTCATGGCTGCGCACAGCCAATGCGGCCACAAACGTCACCAAGGTAAAGAGCAGCGTGGTTACGGCGATCACCGCCGGCAAGGCAAAGCCCCGTTCATCGGTTTGTCGCATGGTGCGCTGTCGTCCTTCCTCCGATAAAAATCTTCATGTCCAAATCAGCCAACCAGTTTTGCAATCCAATATCCAACTGAACCCCATGTTCTTCAGGATAAAAGCCCATAAAATAAACATGCCGCAGAACGACGGTAGTTCCGGTGAATTGTCCCGCTCCAGCCTCTTTCACCTGTCTGATCACTTGCCGTTTTTTGGCCGCATACCGCACGGCCTTCCCATCGGGACAAATAAGCACCAGCATGCCATCTTCAGCAATGAAGTTGGTGGCTTGGGCGATGTCCCGCTCAACCAAAGGGCGAAAAGCCATGTACTCCAATTGCAATTCCTGCCGCCCCACCATCTTTTTCAAATTGCTTTCAAACGTATGCGCAACAAAGAAGATCACAGGCAGCAAAATCAGCAAGAGCATAAAAGTGATCATGAGTTCAATATAGGTGTAACCCGATTCAGCCCGCTCTGACAAAGCGGTGCGTAACCCAGCGTTTTTTGTGGATTTTCCCGTCACGGTCTTTGCCGTTCACCTCCACCTGCACTTCATAGAGATAAGGTCCGATCTGAACCGATCGCCATGTGATTTGATAATGCTGCCTTTCCAATTCCTGGCTGGATACTTGTTCCGATCCGGCTCCTGCCAGGGTCGCATTGCTCGCCAAGCTCTCGATTTTATGCTCCAACATGTGCACCATCTCCATCTCCATCCGCTCTCGGTAAAACATCTGATTGAGCTCCCGATGCAACGGGACGGCGAAGGTGATGAATATGCCCAATACCAACAAAGCTGTCATCGTCTCTACCAAAGTAAAACCCCGTTCCGCTTGCTTCATTGCACCAACTCCACTTTCGGATGCCCTGACGCCACATGGACCACGATTTTGCCAAGCAATTTTTCCCCTTGCAATAAGGTGATCGTTCCCCCGCGAACTTGACCTGTTTCACGAAAAACGATGCGATTGCCCGGATAATTGCTAACTATCTGATAACGACCGGGTATCAGGAGGGCTCTTTGTTTTTGCTCTCCTTGGTATACGATGACCCGTTTGGCGGGACCGTCAATCAGGACGGTCACTTCCGCTTCCCTGCTTTCGGCCTCCGTTTGAGCCAAGATGAGCTCATTCGCCAATACCCCAAGAAACAACTGCCGCTCTGTCCGTTCACCCAAGGTCGCAAAGGCGGGATAACAGATGGAAAAAATCCAACCTAACACGAGAATGACCATGGTGAGTTCTATCAACGTCCAGCCTCGCTCACCTGTGTTCATTTCACGCATACCACTCTTTGGTCCGCCGTCAACTGAGGCGACCGCCGAATCTGATATTTCTTGCCAAAAGGGCATTTCGGCGCTGAACGCAAGTACCCGCGCTTGACCAACTCTTCCACTTCCGAAGGGTACTCCCCATACTCCAAATAATAATTATCCGCTTGGGCACTGATCATATGCCGATTGGCACGATCCGCCTGCCGCTTGGCCTTCTCCCCAGCCGCACGCAAGTTGGGAATCGCAATGGCCAATATCACCCCAATGATAAAGACGACGAGGATCATCTCCATCAATGTGAATCCCCGCTCCCCATCCATGGCCTGACAAAGCCTTCCATGCCTTCTCATGTAAGATCCTCCTTTAAATTGAGCGTACGATATGCAATAGCGGCAAAAACATGGCAATGACGATCATGGCAATAAACAACCCAATCATAAAGATAAACAGCGGCTCAATGCTTCGAGTCAAACGCTCTAACCGATTTTTGATGACCAGTTCCGTTCCTTGGGCCATATGAAGCATGATTTCATCCAATTTCCCGCTTTCTTCGCCCAAGGCCACCATCTTTACGAGGGAAGGCAAAAACAGGCGGCGACCGCTTTTTTGAATCGCTTCCGACAAAGAGGTTCCTTCCATCACATTGGCCTCCATTTTCGTCAAGGAACGGCCAAGAATGGACCATGGGGCCATCTTGCGCAATGTCTTTAGCGCATTTAACAGAGGAACCCCCGCTTTTAATAGCGAACCCAATTGGATGGTTATATAATGGGTCATTCGATGCCTTAACACGGAACCGATCACAGGGAGGAAAAACAGCACCCGACTGAACCAAGCCCGCATCGGCCGGGGGGCCAAACGGAGCAAGCCGCTGATGATCATCAGCCCACCCATCCCCATGGCCATCTTGGGAGCCCATGCCCGCACAGAAGCGTGCAGGGAGAACAGCCACTCTGTCAACTTCGGCAGCGGTACCCCCATCGTTTGGTACAACTCAGCAAACCGGGGCAACACGACACCCAGGAGAAACGATAAGGCCAAACCCGCGATCGCAAGCACCAATGCCGGATAAATAAGCGACTTGCCCAACTCACGTGCCCAACGGGCCCGCGCTTCATAGTAAGCTTCACACTGCTTAAATGCATGCACATAATCCCCATGCTCTTCAGCCGCACGGATGAATGAAATGAAGAGGGAGGGGAACGCCAATTTTTCCAATGCGCCCGACAGGCTAAATCCCTCATTTAACATTTCTGACAACCGCCGGTAGAACGGTTTGGTGATCAGCCTTTGTTCCGCAAGCAAATCCAGGCAGGTCAACAGCGGTATTCCGCTATCCAACAGATGGGCCATCTGTTGGCTGTACAACATATATTTTTCAGCACTCCACTTGTTCTTTCTCCACACCTTCGATCACCCGCATCCATTCTTCATAAGTGGTCCGGTTCTGGTCAACCAACTCTTGAACCGCTTCCTTGAGTCCTTTCATCCCTTGGTTTTGCAAATGATGCCGCACTTCTCCCAATGTCGCACCGCGCGCGATGAGACGTTCCAGCTCCTCATCCATTTCCATCACTTCAAATGCGCCTGTTCGCCCGTAATACCCAGTGTCTTGGCAATCAGGGCATTGGGTCCCCCGGCAAATTTGGCAGACCAATCGCACCAGCCGTTGGGCAACCACTCCGGATAAGGCGGCCGCGACCCGATAGGGTTCAATCCCCATATCGATCAAACGGGTTATCGTGCGGACAACATCAGACGTATGCAAGGAAGTCAGCACCAAATGCCCTGATAAGGCGGCGCTGATCGCAATGTTGGCTGTTTCCACATCGCGTATTTCCCCGATCATGATGATGTCGGGGTCTTGCCGCAACACCGAACGCAATCCCCGAGCAAATGTAAGGCCCGCCTTGGGACGGATTTGGACTTGGTTCACCCCATCCAACTTCAATTCGATGGGATCTTCCAACGTGACAATGTTGGTTTCCACCCGATTTAACGCTTGGAGCATGGCGTACAATGTGGTTGTTTTGCCTGAACCCGTCGGTCCCGACACGATGACAAGACCACTTTTCTTATGCAAGATCCGCTCTGTTCTCCTCTGTTCCTCTTCCGGCATGCCCAAGTCATGCAGCTGAAAGGATTGTCGGTGATTTTTGAGCAGGCGCAAAACCACTTTTTCACCATGGATCGTCGGCAAAGTCGATACCCGAATGTCAACGCAGGTGTCCGCCCGCTCCCAACGCATGGCTCCATCTTGGGGCATGCGCTTTTCTCCGATGTCCAATTGACTTGTCACTTTGATATGGGAAACCAGCGCATTGGCGAATTCTTTGGCTAACTGATCCGTCTCAAGCAGAAAACCGTCGACGCGTTGGCGAATCCGCACTTGTTCCGCCTGCGGTTCAATGTGGATATCACTCGCCCGCCGTTCTGTCGCCTTGGCCAACAATTGATTGATAAAGTGCATGACATCGTTTTTCTTGCCCATCTCATCTCTCCATTCCCTTCCAAGCGACATCTGTTATATTTTGACATTTTCTACCTAAATATGAAAAATCCTTCCCTTATTTCGACAATAACAGAACATCTTTTCGCCATATTAATAAAAATAAGAATTGATGTTTGCGTGTATAAAGATTTTTCCTTCTCCATAAGATAGGGATGAAGCGATGGGGAATAGCCAAGCGGTAAGGCAACGGACTTTGACTCCGTCATGCGTAGGTTCGAATCCTACTTCCCCAGCCAATAAAAAAGTGGCGTCCGCAAGGGACGGCCACTTTTTTATCGTTCTTTTGCTCTCCGCTTTTCACCCATCGGATCAATAACAACAAACAGAGTGACTCCCACATGGAAGCCACTCTGTTTGTTGTGATTATGCCGTTTTGTGCTTGCCCATGGCTTTCTTGATCGAATAGCCGATCAAGATGACCAGGATCGCCAAAATGATCGGAATCCCTGTGATCCATCCTTCCTGCCCATCCAACAAGGTTTTGGAGACATAAGGGTCTTCCACAATCAAGGTGCCGGCCGTATAACCCAAAATCGCCGAACCGACATAGATCAACCAAGGAATGCGGTTCATCACTTTCGCCACCAGACCACTGCCCCACATGATGATCGGGATGCTGAGCGCCAAACCAAACAACACCAAGAAAATGTTCCCATGCGCTGAAGCGGCCACGGCGACGACGTTATCCAAACTCATCACCACATCGGCGATGATGATCGTTTTAATGGCACTGCGTAAGTTTGCCCCGACAGAGACATGCGTCCCTTCCTCTTCTTCCAGCAACAGTTTCACGGCGATCCACAACAATAACACCCCGCCCACCGTCATCAACAGCGGAATTTTCAACAAGTAGGTCGCCACAGCCGTTAAGGTGGCCCGGAGCAAAATGGCCGCCCCCGCTCCGAAGAAGATCGCTTTTTTCCGTTGGTGTGCCGGTAGGTTGCGTGCGGCCATGCCGATGACCACCGCATTGTCTCCGCTTAGAATGATGTCTAGGATGATGATATTGAAAAAACCCAGCCAAAATTGAATGTCTGTCAACCCATGCGCTTCCATCGTTCAGCCCCTCACCTAGAAGTAATGTATTCCCATCTTCCGTCGCTTGTCCATAACCCCCCTGACCAAGCGCCGTTTTATATATAAAAAACAATAACATAAAATGTCGGCTCAAAATGTTAACAATAGACAAGCTTTTGCTCCGGCCGGATGCTTCGCTCCTCCGCTCGGAGACTTGTCAACCTATCCATATGACAAAAGCAGAGGAGCCATGACAGGAACAAAGAGGGAAGCGGAAGAGTTGTTTCCGCTCACCCCTCATATGTCCAGCGCCGTTTAGAAATAGGAAAACTCCTCATCCGGTTGTTCGGGAACGAGATCGATCACTTCAACGCCTTCGACCGCTTCGCCAATCAACCGCTCCAAGTCCAATTTCGCTTCTTGCGCGCGTGCCACCTTTTTGTCCGGTTTAGTTTTTGGCGCTTTGGGCAAGAAAACGGTACAACAATCTTCATAAGGCAATATCGAGGTTTCATAAGTGCCGATACGCTTGGCGATATTCATGATCTCATGTTTATCCATGCCGATCACCGGGCGCAAAATCGGCATGTTGGTCACATCGTTGATGGTGTTCATGCTTTCAAGCGTTTGGCTGGCCACCTGACCGAGACTCTCACCCGTCACCAACGCCAACGCCCCATTCCGCTTGGCCACTTCTTCCGAGATTCGCAACATGATTCGCCGCATGACCGTGATGGAATACGACTCATAACAATGTTTATTGATCTCCGTTTGGATCTCGGTGAACGGTACGACATGCAAGCGGATGGGCCCCCCGTACCGGGTGAGCGTCCGCGCCAGGTCGACCACTTTTTTCTTAGCCCGTTCACTGGTGTACGGATAACTGTGGAAATGGATCGCATGCAATTCGGCTCCACGTTTTAAGGCCAAATAACCCGCCACGGGGCTGTCGATCCCGCCCGACAGGAGCAACATCACCCGTCCGCTCACACCAACGGGCAATCCTCCGGGCCCCATCACATCATTGCCATAAACATAAGAGTATTTGCCACGGACTTCGACATGAACGGTTAATTCCGGATGGTGCACGTCCACCTTCAAGTGAGGCAACATCCCCAATAAGTATCCTCCCAGACGGTGGTTCATCTCTTGGGAACTGATCGGGAAGTTTTTGTTTGCCCGCTTGCTGTTCACTTTAAAAGTGCGGACCGAATCACCGAGCGATTGAACCAATTCCAGCGCAGCCTCTTTAATCTCTTCCCAATCCGTCGCAACCCTAATCGCGGGGCTGATGCCCACCAAGCCAAATACTTGGGAAACTTCTTCCAGAATCGGAGCAACGGCATGATCGGCCAATTCAATAAAAATCCGCCCGTGCGTTTTATTTACTTGGACCCCGGAAAACCGTTTCACTTTATCGCGGATGTTTTGCACCAACCGATCTTCAAATTCCGCTTTGTTCTTGCCCTTTAACGCCAGTTCGCCATATCTCAACAAAATGCAATTTCTCTTCATCTTTTACGCACCTTTATCACTTGTTGTAATGATGGGATCACTTTCAGCAAGGCATCGGCTGAGCGGCGCACTTCTTCTTCCGTCGTCATGAAGCCCATGCTGATCCGAATCGATCCAATCGCCGCTTCATCGCCCAACCCGATCGCTTTAAGCACCCGGCTGGGCAATTCCTTTTTGGACGAGCAAGCCGATTTGCTGGAAACCACCACTTGTTCTTGCTCCAAAGCATGCACGATCACTTCGGCTTTAAGTCCGGGAAAGGAGAAACTCAGAATATAGGGTGCTCCACCGTCCCGTGTAACATCACCGTTGACGCGAACTTCACCTATCTCCGTGGTGATCCGCTCGATCAACCATTCCTTCCACGCCTGGCATCTGTCCAGAAACGCTTCTCTCTGTTTGCCCGCAAGCACCGTCGCTTTCGCCAAGCCGACAATCCCAGGCACATTTTGCGTACCCGAGCGCAATCCTTGTTCTTGTCCTCCACCGGCAAGAAGCGGTGTCAGCATTAAATTTCTCCGCATATATAAACAGCCGATCCCTTTCGGCCCATGGAATTTATGCCCGGACACCGATAACAGATCAATCCCCCACTGTTCGGGTTGAATGGGATATTTGGCAAATGATTGCACGGCATCCACATGAAACAAAACCTTTGGATAATTTTTCAACCGCCTCCCAATCTCGGCAATCGGTTGCACGGTTCCTATTTCATTGTTGACATGCATGATGGAGACGAGCACGGTTTCCTCCGTCAACGCTTGTTCTACCATCTCAGGGCGGACCCGACCTACATGATCAACAGGCAAGATGGTAACCCGCCATCCCCGTTGTTCCAACTGTTTGTACACATCGTAGACGGAAGGGTGTTCAATCTCCGTTGTGATGATGTGCATGCCCCGCTGTTGATAAGCATCGGCCACACCTTTGATCGCCATGTTATTGGCTTCCGTGCCGCCCGATGTGAAAATGATTTCCTGTGGGCTCACGCCCAGCTCTTGCGCCATGATTTTGCGGGCTTGCTCAATCAACCGTTCCGCTTTGACGCCGAGTCCATGCAAGGAGGACGGATTTCCATATACATTCGTCATCACATCCGCCATGACCTTGACCACGTCGGCGTCCGTTTTTGTGGTTGCACTGTTGTCCAAATAGATCATCGCACAAACCCCCTTTCATTGCTCTCTTCCATAACTTCACCATTCTAACACAAAACAACACACCTGACATGCAGGTCAGGTGTGTTCATTTCATTCCCTTTCGCAAACTGGACGCGCGCACGACCAGTTCCGAAGGGATCAGGATTTCTTTTTTCGTTCGAGCCTTGGCCGGTTGCTCCAAGGTATCCAGCAACAATTCCATCGCTTCCAATCCCAATTCATAAGCCAAAATCTTGACACTGGTCAAAGGGGGATTCACATAAGAGAGGAGTGGCGAGTCATTGAAGCCGACCACCCCCAATTGCTCAGGCACTTGGCAATGGACGGACTTCGCGTATTGGAGAGCACCCAAGGCCAGCAAGTCATCCGCCGCCAGCACGGCATCAAACGGAATGCCCCTTTCCCTCGCCGCCTCTAACGCGGCAAATCCGCTTTCGATCGAAAAGTCCGCTTCAATCATGAAAGCTTCGTCATAAGCGCGCTGCCATTCAAAACAAGCTTGTTTATAGCCCGTCAACCGATCTTGCGTCACAACGAGATTGCGATCCCCTCCCAAAAACAGCACACGCTCATACCCTTGTTCAAACAGGTGGATCGTCGCCGACCTCGCTGCCTGAACATTATCGTTATTAACCGATAAGACAGGGGTATCGGCACTTCTCCCGATGAGCACAAACGGAATTTGTTCAGAGATCAAGGTTGCGATCAGTTGGTCTTTCACCCGGGACGTAGAGACGATTAGTCCGTCAATGCGCCTTTCTTTGATGAGGCGCAGGCATTTGTCCCGCTCTTCCTCAGGGGTGGGGTTGATCGACAACAAAATATTATAATCACGCGCTTGCGCAACGGTGGACATCCCTCGCATCACTTCAGAAAAAAAAGGATTGGCAAAGGCATCGTCTGCTTGCCGCGCAACCGTGAAACCAATCGTGCGCGTGTGGCTTCGGGCCAAACTTCTGGCAATGGCATTGGGAACATAATTCAGCTCTTCCATCGCTTGTTGCACGCGCAATCTCGTTTGAAGGCTGATCCGGGTACTTCCCGCAATCACTCGGGAAACGGTTGAAGGTGAAACAGACGCTCGTTTTGCAACATCTTTAATTGTAACCATAAAAGCGCTCCTTCTCCGATGGTGCAATCGCTTTCACAACCATTATACTCTAATTGACCCCGTTTTTCTGTTAATCAAAAACGCAACTCACTCGATCACGAAATAAAGCACTGCGCTCAAAGAAGGATTCAACCGGTTTCATATCGAAGTACCTTGACACTTATCCATGTCAAAGTAGAGGGGCCAATGTTTTCGGCATCCCGGATTGAACTTTCTGCCACAAGCGGGACACGTTCCTTCGGCGGAAAGGTAATCCCGGATGGATAGCTCCTGTTTGCACCCGCCGCAATAGACCGCTTTCAAGTCCCACTCTTCCCGTTTCCAAGGTACGGCTTCATGGTTTTCCGCCTCCTGATGACATTTGATGCAAGGATAGTAACGCCCACAACACGCAAATTTAATCGCAATAATGTCCCACTCGCCATGATAGTGGGCACAGCGCGTTTCCTCATCGACAACGGCCCCGTGTATCGGTATCCGGTTCAATGTTGCCACCTCCCTAAAGAAAGGAGCATCCCCATGTCTCCCGAAATTTGGTCTATCCTTCAAGAATACTCCCTGTATTTGGCCTTTGTCATCATCGTCTATCTCATATTCGAAGCGCTGGAAGCGCTTGGTATCATTCGTTATCGCAATAAAAGTGACGAATAAAAGAAAAGGACTGCCGCGTTTCAGACAGCCCTTTCTCTTCGAATCGGTTTTACAGATGGCAAGAATCCATGCCACGCTTTTGGAGATAGCGTTGGTGGTATTCTTCGGCCCGCCAAAACGTGCTGGCAGGCTCCACTTGGGTGACGATCGGATTTTTCCAACGGCCCGATTGATCCATCTGCTGTTTCGAAGCCTCCGCGATGCGTTTTTGCTCCTCATCGTGATAAAAGATGACCGAGCGGTATTGGGTCCCCACGTCCGGGCCCTGACGGTTAAGGGTTGTCGGGTTGTGGTTGTTCCAAAACACATCAAGCAATTCTTCATAACGGATCTCAGCGGGATCAAATTCGACTTGCACCACTTCGGCATGTCCCGTTTTATCCGTGCACACCTCTTCATAAGTTGGGTTTTCTTTGGTCCCGCCCATATATCCGACCACCGTGTTTAATACGCCCGGCAGCTTGCGAAACGTTTCTTCGACGCCCCAGAAACATCCGGCGCCAAATGTTGCCAATGCCATGAACAATCCCTCCACTTATCTGCCATCGTGAATCAAGGTTAATTCCCCTGTTTCCGGATGGATCACCAATCCGTGCACCAGCACGTCTTCAGGCACCAGGGGATGGTTTTGAATCAACTGAACACTTTCCATCACGCCTGTCTCTACATTTTCACATCCGCACAGCCATTTGTCCACACTGACGCCAGCTTCGTTTACACTGGCAATATCCGCCTCCGTGATCCCGCGATCGGCGAGGTCGTCCAGCACCGGTTCAGCCGTCAACCCGACCATCCCGCAATCATGGTGGCCAATGACCAGGATCTCACGCGCCTTTAATTTCGTAATCCCGACCAACACACTTCGCATGATGCTTCCATAAGGTTGAGAAATAAGGGCCCCTGCCGTTTTGAGCACTTTGGCATCCCCATTTTTCAAATCGAGGGCGCGCGGCAGCAATTCCGTCAATCGCGTATCCATGCAGGTGACGATCACCAGTTTCTTGCGAGGATAACGCTCCGCTTTAAACTGCTCATACACTTTATTTTCCACAAAATGACGGTTATGCGTTAAGATTTGCTCCAGTTGGCTCATTGGCCTCTCCCCCAGTCATTGCCAAAAATCATTCATATTCATTCTTTATCAGCTCGGGTATACTAATACAGAATAAAAGCACTTTAAAAGGAGTTCGATAAGTTGCATGAATTCAGCGAAAACGACGTTGCTCTATACGATTCTCGGCTGGACGTTTCTCATCTTGGGTGTGCTTGGATTATTCCTCCCGTTTTTGCAGGGCATCCTCTTCCTACTCATCGGGCTCTATCTTTTATCCAAGAGCTCCCCTTGGGCCAAGCGTTTGTTGGAACGAATGAAAATGCGCTACCCCAAGCTTTCTTCCAAACTAGAAGATTGGATTCATCGAGTAGAACATTGGGTCGCTCGTTCGGATAAGAAAAAAAAGAAATGGGATGCAAAGGCCCCCGACAAGGGGTAGGCATGCATCGCTTACTGAACTTCCCCACTTTTTCGTGGGGAAGGTTATTTTTTGACGCGGCAGACACCCAATCCATCACCGATCGTCAGAATGATGGATTCCAATCGCGGATCATCGGCGATCTGCCGGTTGAATTGGCGAATGGTCGTGGGTGAAGGCCCTTGGTCGGATTCATCAAAAATGCGGCCATGCTGAAAGAGGTTGTCCGCGGCGATCACGGCATTGGGTGAAGCCAGTTTGATCGCCTGTTCCAGATAATATGGATAATTGGGTTTATCGGCATCGATAAAGAAGAAGTCAAATTTTTCTTGGGACTGCACCATTTTTTCCAAGCTCTCTTTGGCATCGCCGACGATAATGGTGACACGGTCAGCCAGCCCCGCCTTCGCCACATTTTCCCGTGCAAATTCAGCATGTTCTTCTTTCAGCTCCAATGAAACCACTTGGCCATTTTCGGATAAGGCCCGCGCCAACCAAATCGTGCTGTAACCACCCAACGCGCCGATTTCCAAGACCCGTTTGGCTCCGGACAATCCCGCCAGCAAATGAAGCGTTTTGCCCACTTCGGGCGGGACGGAAATCTGGGGCATGCCACGCCGGTCCAAGCCGGGCGCGATGTTCTGGAGCACCTCATCTTCCGGGGCAAATAGAGAGCGCACATATTCTTGTTCGCGCAAGAGACTTCTCTCCTTTGTCACTGATTGATTGTATACCCAATTATTTTAGTTGTTTAAAAAGAAAAGATACCTAAAAAGGTATCTTTTCCGCTACAAGTGTGTGGAGCGGATGACGGGAATCGAACCCGCGCCGCTAGCTTGGGAAGCTAGAGTTCTACCATTGAACTACATCCGCAAAATCTTATATACTTCCTGAACAACTTTTATTTTAACAAAAGTCGATGGAAGTGGCAAGCGAAAAAAGCTCCCTTTTTGGAGACTGATGCAGAAAGATTACTTAAAAATGATTATTCTACAGTTTCTGGAACCAAAACGGCTCA